>NZ_JBBUTF010000018.1:0-111221 GCF_038066575.1 Pseudaquabacterium rugosum
GCACAAACGGCCCTCACACCGCTCCCGCTGCGCATCGGCTCCCGCCTCCTCGCGCCACTGCGGCAATCAGCAGCCATGCGCTCCCCACGGTCGATCGGCGGTTCGTTCACGGCTTGTCATCCCTCAGGCCCACCAGCAACGCCCGCCCATCGGCCTGCACCCTGAACTCCCCATAACGCGCCCGCGCCCACCGCGCGCCGTCGCCTTCGCGGAAATACCAGGCGTCGGTCACCAGGGTCCAGCGTCCGTCGCGGGGGGTCAGTTCCATCAGCAGCTGTCCCGCGCCGGGGGTCTCGCCCGGCCGCGCCAGGCGCAGCGGGCGGGCCACGCCGCGCTCGTCCACGGCCAGCAGGATGCGCGGCCGGTGGGCGTCCAGCGGCCGCGTGACCGGCAGGTCGGCGGGCAGGCGGAAGGCCAGGCGCATGTAGTCGCCTTGCAGCAGGGATCGGGGGTCCACCGGCACGATCTCCACCAGCACCGGCCTGCCCTGGCGGATCAGCATCTCGTTGCGCCAGATGCCGGCGTTGACGATGAGCAGCGCGGCCACGCCGCAGGTGCAGGCGCCCCACCACCGGCGGCCGGTGGGCGGGCCGATCCGCGGGCCGGTGCGCGCGTCGGCGGACGGCCGGATCCACCCCGCGCAGGCCGCCAGCCAGGCGCCGGCCGCACACAGCAGCAGGGCCTTCTGCGTCAGCGGCAGGGCCGCCGCATAGTAGAAACCGCCCACCCCCCACAGCGCCACGGCCACCGAGGCCGCGGCCAGGCGGAAGCGGTGCATCACGGCGCAGCCGGCCGCGGCCAGCAGCGCCGGGCCCAGCGCGGGCACGAAGGCGGACAAGGCCAGGGGCACCAGCGCCGCCAACGCCCAATGTGGGCGGCGCGTCGAGGGCCAGGCCCGGGCCAGCAGGACGAGGGCCGCCGCGGCGGTCAGCACAGACAGCACCTTTGCCGGCCCCAGGTCGACCCCGCGCGGCAGCCGGGCCAGTTCACGGCCGATGTCGGCCACCGCGCCCGCCCCGGTGGCACCGCCCACCAGAAAGCTCATGCCGGAGGCGGCGGCCAGGCCCGCCAGCGCGCCCAGCAGGGCCCCGGAGGCCAGCGCGTCGACGGCGGCGGCCCTGCGCGGCGGGCCGGCACGTCCGGCGGCCACGGTGTGGAGCGCGGCCAGCGACAGGATCAGCACCAGCGGCCAGGCCCAGTGCAGACGCGCCGCAGCCGGCCCGCCGCCGAGGATCTGGCCGACCGAACCCGTCAGCATCAGCGCGGCCAGGCCGGCCGCGGCGGCGCCCAGCGGCAGTCGCAGCCAGGCCCGTGGCAGCAGCGCGCCACAGCCCAGCACCAGGGCCAGCGTCGCGGCATGGCCACCCCGCTCGGGCAGATCCCGGTGGAAGGCCGCGGCCAGGCCGAGCAGGCCGCTCAGCAGCACCGGCACCGCCATCTGCTCGATGAACAGGGCGACGCCCTGCGCGCGCAGCACCACCGCGCCCAAGGCCAGCAGCGCGCCGCCGACCAGATGGAGAACGGGGCCGTGGTCCAGCAGCCCACCCAGCAGCAGGGCCAGAAGGCCCAGCATCGGCAGGGCCGCCAGCCAGGCGCCGAAGGCCATCAGCAGGATCACCGGCCAGGGCCGCGGGTCGGCATCGTCCGCACGCGCATCCGCCGGCAGCAGACCGTGCGCAACGACCGCCTGCACGGCGGCCTGCACCCGATCGGCCCTCATGCCGGCCGCTCCGTCGTGCGGGCCTGGCGCACCCGGCGCAGCAGGCTGGCCACCGACGCTGCCACCAGCACCGCCGCCGCCACGCCCAGCACCAGCAGCTTGCCGGCCGTGTCACCGCCCGACCCGCGGAAGAGCCACCGCGCCAGCCCGCAGACCAGCAGCGTGTCCAGGCCCGCCCACGCGACGCTGAGCCCGTGCAGATCGACGGTGGCCGGCCGCGCCAGGCCCCACGTGAGCGCCAGCAGCACCACCAGCCCCAGGCCGTAGTGCGCCTGCACCGGGCTGCCGAACAGTGCGCCCAGCGCCGTGACGGTGATGGCGACCACCGCCAGGGTGATCGCCGTGCGCAGCGCCCACGGGCCGGCGCCGGTCCAGCGCGCGGCCGCCGGCGACAGCAGCGCCGGCAGTGCCAGCGTCGCACCCCAGGCCTGCAGGAAGAGCGGCAGCGTGTCGGCATCGGTGCGCCAGCGATGGCCGGCGTGGGCCTGCGTCCACAGCGACACGGCCACCATCGCCACCAGCACCCAGGGCACCCAGACGAGGTCGCTGCGCGCAGCCAGGGCCAGCGGCAGCGTCAACAAGGCCCACAGCGCGAACAGCGGCCAGGGGTCCGCCCCGGTCTGGTAGATCTGGCCGAAGCAGGCCAGCAGCCCACCCGTGACCAGCCAGGCCAGCAGGCTGAACGCCGCCCGCGCGGCCGGCCGCATCGCGGCACCCGCCAGCGCCAGCAAGAGCAGGCCCTGCAGCAACCCGAACCGCGCGGCGCGGCCCAGCGTGTCCCAGTTGGCCGCCACCCAGAACACCAGGCCCAGGCCGACCAGCGTGGCCGCCGTGGCCCGCAGCACGAAGGGCCCGCGGTGCCGCACGGCAGCGGGCTCACCCTGCAGACCGGCCGCGGCCTGCAGTCGGGCATCGGCCGCCACGCCGTGTTCAGCCGCCAGGGCGAAGAGGGTCTGTCGCAGGTCCATGGGGGCATGCTAGCGCCCGAGGTGACGGGGACGTGGCGTGGGGCGGCCCGCGCCGCTTGACGGACACGGCGCGCTCCGCAGAACAGCTGAAATCAGGGGCGATCAGCAGCCACCCCACGCGCCATGCCAGACACCCGTAAGACCCCTGCAAGGTCGCGGACAGAACGGCCTCGCGGCGCGCGCCGCGACCCGGGCGGCGACCGGGCTCGGCCGCCAGCATCACGACACCCCGGCGGATCGGCCGACCGGGGACGCTGATGACACCGGAGACACCGCCGTGAAACACCCCCTGCTGCTCGCCGCCGCCCTGTGCGCCGGCACCTGGTCGCCGCAGGTCCAGGCCCAGGCCCAGACCGCCCCCCAGACCCCGCCGCCAGCCCCGTCGCCGTCCACGTCGACGATGCAGCTCCAGGTCTACGGCCAGGTCGACATCGGCCTGCGCCACACGCCCAACCTGAGCACGGGCGCCGGTGGCACCCACGCCGTCGACGATGCCTCGCGCAGCCGCATCGGTGTGCGCGGCAAGGGGGATCTGGGCGGCGGCGCGCAGGCCTTCTTCCGCCTCGAACACAGCCTGCGCCTGGACACCGGCACCCAGCGCGACACCCGCTTCTGGGACGACAAGGCCTGGGTCGGTGTCGAGCATGCCGAGCGGGGCAGCCTGCTGGCGGGGCGGCT
Organism: Pseudaquabacterium rugosum; assembly: GCF_038066575.1. Taxonomy (NCBI): domain Bacteria; kingdom Pseudomonadati; phylum Pseudomonadota; class Betaproteobacteria; order Burkholderiales; family Sphaerotilaceae; genus Pseudaquabacterium; species Pseudaquabacterium rugosum. Next base: position 3,367 of record NZ_JBBUTF010000018.1, read on the forward strand.
GCGCGCGCCGCTCGACGAGATGACCTCGGGCGCCCGCTTCGAGGCTTTCGAGGGCCTGAGCCTGGGCGCGGCCAGCGGCCGGGCCGGCCGTGCGGACGATGCCTGGGACAACGCGGTCTATGCGACGAGCCGCGCCTGGCAGGGCTGGAAGCTGGGCCTCGGCGCGCGCGCCGGTGAACGCACGGCCGGCAGCGCCCAGGGCCTGCACCTGGAGCGCACGCAAGGCGCCTGGGATCTGGGCCTGGCCGTGCAGCGCGACGGCGAATCCACCACGTCGACCAAGCGATCCTGGGGCGGTGGCCTGGCCTGGCGCGGTGACCGGCTGCGGCTGATGGCGACCCACGTGGCCACGCGCGACATCGGCGCCACCGATGCCGGGCGCGCCCGCACCAGCACGCTGGGGCTGCGCTGGCCGGCCGGGCCGGGCGAGGTGCGGGCCGCGCTGCGCCGGGTCGTCAACCACGAGATCAACGGCGCGGGCAACCGGGCCGGCGATGTCGACACCACGCACCTGGCCCTCGGCTACCAGCTGCCGCTGGCCCGCTGGGCGAGCCTGAACGGCAGCCTGGTGCACCAGCGCCGCACGACCCACGAGGCCGGCGGCGCGACGGCCACGCGGCGCTCGGGCCCGGGCGTCGAGCTGGCGCTGCGGCTGAGCTTCTGACGGTGGCGGTGGCGGGGGGCGGCCCCCAGGTCGTCCCACGGCGCACCCCTCAGGTCACCGCCCAGGCCGGCCGGTTCAGCCGGCCGCGGGCGGGCATCAAGCGCTGCCGGTCAAGGACGGGGACTGGGACTGGGGCTGCGGCTGTGCCTCGACCAGATAGCCGCAACCGCGCACGGTGCGCAGGCGCACGCCACCGCCCTGCAGCTTGCGGCGCAGGCGGCAGGTCAGCACGTCCAGCGCGCCCGGCGCGGGCGCGTCGCCGAAGACCGCCCGCACCAGCCGGTCACGGGGCACGACGAAGCCCGGGCGCACCAGCAGCGCGCGCAGGAAGCCCCGCTCGCGCGGCGAGAGCACCAGCAGTTCGCCGTCGAGATAGAACATGCCCGACAGCGCGTCCATCGACAGCGGCCCGCAGCGTGGCCCCTCGACGAGCGGGCCGCCGCTCAGGCGCCGGTGCAGCGCGCCCAGCCGGGCCACGACCTCGTCGATGTCGAAGGGCTTGCCGACGATGTCGTCGGCGCCGGCCTCCAGCCAGGTGCGGCGTGCGGCCGGGCTGGCCGCGGCCATCACCATCACCGGCACGGCCGCCCCGCCCTCACGGGCGCGCCGCAGCACGGTCAGGCCGTCCAGCACCCTCAGATCGGCGTCCAGCAGGCAGACATCGGTGGCCCCCAGCTGCAACGCATCCAGCACCCGGCGGCCGTCGCCGGCCGATTCGGCCCAGAAGCCCCGCCGCTCCAGCACCCGCTGCAGCGCGGCCGCGAACGCGTCATCGGCGGCGGCCAGCAGCACACGCATCATCGTTCCATCCCCTTAAGATCCATGCCTTTCGACGAAGCGCTCCTGACGATGGACATCGACGAGGAGGTGACCCTGCGCAAGATGCGGGTCTTTCTGTCCTTCATGCGGCTGGGCTCGCTGTCGGCGGTCGCCGACGAGCTGTCGCTGAGCACCGTCAGCGTCCACCGCGCGCTGCACAGCCTGGAAGAGGGGCTGCGCTGTCCGCTGTTCCGCAAGTCCGGCCGCGCGCTGCTGCCGCTGCCCACCGCGCACGCCTTCGCCGAGTACGCCCAGCGCTCGCTCGCGGCCTGCGAGGAAGGCATCCGCCGCACGCGCCAGGTCGCCGGCTTCGAGGACACACGCATGACGATCGGCAGCGGCTACTCGCTGACGGTGCGCACCATCCCGCAGCTGATCTTCGGCCTGAAGGCGCGCCGGCCGCAGCTCGACGTCAACCTCAAGCTGGGCTCGACGCGCGAGCTGCTGCAGATGCTGCGCGAGGAGGCCATCGACGCGGCCGTGGCCGTCATGAGCGACCAGGAGGCGATCGACGACGATGTGCTGACCGTCGAGCTCTACCGCGATCCGGTGATGTTCGCGGCGCCGCTGGATTCGCCGTACGCGGCCCTGGACACGATGGACCTGCGCCTGGCACGGGAGCAGCCTTTCGTCGCCCTCAACCAGGACTTCATCACCATGCAGGCGATGCAGCCGCTGTTCGACAAGGCCGGCTTCCAGCCCCGCATCGCGCTGCGGGCCGGCAACCTGTTCTCGCTGGCCAATCTGGTGGCCGAGGGCGTGGGCTGCGGCCTGCTGCCCAGCCGCGTGGCGCTGTTCAACACCCGGCTGCGCTTGATCCCGCTGACGGCGGAGTTCGCGCACTGGCAGTCGATCCGGCTGGTGGTGCCACGCATGCATGAGCGCAAGCCCAACGTGCTGGCGCTGATCGCCGAATGCCGCAGCCTGCCCGAGGCCAACGGCTGACGGCAGGCGGCTGACGGCGGGCCGCTCAAGCCATGCCCGACAGCGCCTGCTCGCGACGCATGAAGGCCTCCAGGCGCACCAGCGCGTCGTAGTCCGGGCGGGACATCAGGTGCGCGTCCAGGCCCCGCAGCGAGCCGCTGCGGCGGACCTCGCCCAGCACGTGGCCGACCGCCCGCGCCGCCGCGAACAGCGCCAGCGACGGCAGCGTCACCGCCGCCACGCCGAGGGCCTGCAGCGGCGCCAGATCGAGCCCCGGGCCGTGGGCCGCCTGCGACAGCGTGGCGAAATGCGGGCCCGGCACCTCGGCGATGGCGCGCGTGATCTGCGCGGCCTGGTCCAGCCCCTGGGGCTTGGCCATGTCCACCCCGATCGCCATGTAGCGCCGGCAGCGGGCGATGGCCGCGTCCTCGCCCTCCACGGCGGCCGCATCGGTGCGGGCGCAGATGAAGAAGGCCGGGTCCTCGCGCGCATCGAGCGCGGCCCGCAGCCGGGCCACCATCTCGTCGGTGCTGACCACGGTCTTGCCGGCCATGTAGCCGCAACGGTTGGGGAAGGTCTGGTCGCTGATGAACAGGCCCGCGGCGCCGGCGCCCTCCAGCGCGCGCACCGTCTCGCGCACGTTGTGCACGCCGCCGAAGCCGGTGTCGGCATCGACATAGACCGGCAGCTCGGTGGCCTGGCAGATGCGCTGACAGTGGCTGGCGATGTCGCGCAGGTTGGACTGCCCCAGATCCGGCTGGGCCAGCATGCTGCCGATGGCGGCATAACCGCCGACCGTGACGGCCTGGAAGCCCTCGGCCTCGGCGATGCGGGCGCTCAGCCCGTCGTAGACGCCGGCCAGCACCAGCAGGTCGGGCGCGGCGATCAGGCGGCGCAGGCGCTCGCGGCGCGCGGTTCGGGCCAGGGGGGTCATGCGGTCTCCAGGGCGGTGGGGGCGCGGCGGCGCAGGCGCAGCGCCAGCGGCGCGAGCACCAGCACGGCGGCGATGGCCAGCAGGCCGGCGGCGATCGGATGGGTCAGGAACACCGACGGGTCGCCCTGGCTGATGGCCAGCGCACGGCGGAACTGCTGCTCCAGCAGCGGGCCGATGATCAGCCCGACGACGGCCGGGGCCACCGGCATGCCGACCACCCGCATCGCGAAGCCGACCAGGCCGATCACCCACAGGATCACCAGATCGACGACGTTGTTGTTCAGCGTGTAGGCGCCCAGCGTGGCGAACACCAGGATGCCGGCATACAGCCAGGGCTTGGGAATCGCCAGCAGGCGCACCCAGACGCCGACCAGCGGCAGGTTGAGCACCAGCAGGAAGACGTTGCCGATGTAGAGGCTGGCGATCAGGCCCCAGACCAGGTCCGCGTTGTGGGTGAACAGCCCCGGGCCGGGCTGCACGCCGAACTGCTGGAAGGCCGTCAGCAGGATGGCCGCCGTGGCCGAGGTCGGCAGGCCGAAGGACAGCAGCGGCGCCAGCACGCCGGCCGCCGACGCGTTGTTGGCCGCCTCGGGCCCGGCCACGCCCTCGATGGCGCCGCGGCCGAATTCCTCCGGATGGCGTGAGAGCTTCTTCTCGGTCAGGTAGGACAGGAAGGTGGGGATCTCGCTGCCGCCGGCCGGCAGCGCACCGATCGGAAAGCCGATGCAGGTGCCGCGCAGCCAGGGCTTCCAGGACCGGCGCCAGTCCTCGCGGCTCAGCCACAGCGAGCCGGAGACCGCCGACAGGCTCTCGCCATCATGCACATGGCGGGAAGCGACGTACAGCGTCTCGCCGACCGCCAGCAGGCCGACGGCGACGATCACCACGTCGATGCCGTCCAGCAGCTCGGGCACACCGAGGGCGAAGCGCGCCTGGCCCGACTGCAGGTCGATGCCCACCAGGCCGAGCGCCAGACCGAACAGCAGGCTGGCCAGACCGCGCGACAGCGAATCGCCCAGCACCGCCGTCACGGTGGTCAGCGCCACCACCATCAGCGCGAAGTACTCGGGCGGTCCGAAGAGCAGCGCCAGACGCGCCAGTTGAGGAGCGACGAAGGTCAGCAGCGCCGTGGCGATGGTGCCGGCCACGAAGGAGCCGATGGCCGCCGTGGCCAGCGCCTGGGCGGCGCGGCCCTGACGGGCCATCGCGTGGCCGTCGAGCGTGGTGGCGATCGAGCTGGCCTCGCCGGGCGCGTTCAGCAGGATGGAGGTGGTCGAGCCACCGTACATCGCGCCGTAGTAGACGCCGGCGAACATGATGAAGGCCGAGGTCGGATCGACCACGTTGCCGGTCACCGGCAGCAGCAGCGCCAGCGCGAGGGCCGGCCCGATGCCGGGCAGCACGCCCACGGCCGTGCCCAACGTCACGCCGAGGGCCGACCACAGCAGGTTGACGGGGCTGAGTGCCACCGAGAACCCGTGCAGCAGGGAATTGAAGGTCTCCATGGATGGTCCTGTGGCGGCGTCGACGCGCCGCTTGTGGAAGGCGGGATCCGGCGGGCGGCTCAGTGGCCGACCGCGCCCTCGATGAGGCGGCCCAGCGGCAGCTCCAGGCCGAGCCCGACGTTGAACAGCGCCAGCGTGCCGGCCCCGAGCGCCAGCCCGATCAGCGCGTCACGCCGCCAGCGGCGGCTGCCGAAGGCCCGCGCCACACCGGTGAACACCAGCGCCGCACACGGCAGCCAGCCCAGCCAGTCGAGCAGCAGGATCTGCGCCGCCAGCGCGGCCGCGATCCAGCCGACGGCCCGCCAGTCGTGCGGCCGCTCATCGTCGGCGGCAGGGGGTCCGCCGCGCCAGGCCCGGGCACCGATCAGCAGGCCGATCGCGCACAGGCCACCGGCGATCAGGCCGGGGAACACCCGCGGGCCGACTGCCGCATAGGCCGGACCGGCGGGGATGGTGGTCAGGGTCTCGATGCCGATGAACAGGCCGAGTGTGCCCAGCACGCCGCCGACGGCCAGATCACCGAGGCGCGCGGCGGCCCTGGCGGTCCTGGCGCTCATGGCCCGGCCTCGGTCGGCGCGGCACGCAGCGCGTCGGTCTTGCCGCGGGCCGCGGCACGCAGAAAGCCCAGATCGCTGTCGGTGGTCAGGAAGCGCCCGCCGGCCTGCAGGAAGCGGCGCTGCCGCGCGACATCGCGGTCACCGCCCATGCCGGCGAACTTGCCGTGCCGCTGGCAGGCCGCCAGCAGCCGCTCGACGATGGCGGCCAGATCGGGCGAGGCGAAATCGCCCGGCTGGCCCATCTCCATCAGCAGGTCGTTGCAGCCGAGGTGGATGACGTCGACACCCTCGACGGCGGCGATGCGCTCCAGCGCCTCGACCCCCTGCACCGACTCGATCATGCAGACCACCAGGGTCTCCCGGTTCAGCACCTCGGCGGCGGTGGCGATGTGCAGCGGCTCGTAGCCCAGCGTCACGTAGCCGGTGGTCACCGAGCGCGTGCCCAGCGGTGGAAAGCGGCAGGTGCGCACGAAGGCCTGGGCCTGCGCCTCGGTTCGCGTGTCAGGCAGGATCATGCCCATCACGCCGGCGTCCAGCAGGCGCACGGTGTCGGGATGGTCCGGCCCGCCGACGCGCACCACCGGCGTCACGCCGAAGCCGTAGGCGCACAGCGAGATCTCGACCACGGTGGCGATGTCGATGCCCGAGTGCTGCAGGTCCAGCATGAGCCAGTCGTGGCCGGTGGCCGCGGCCAGCGCCGCCACCTCGCCGCTGCGGCCCAGGCGCACCTGCATGCCGAGGGCCGGCGCGTCGGCGCGCATGCGCTGCAGCGCCGCGTTCTCGATCATGCGCGGGGCGCGGTTCAGGCTGGCGCCGCTCATTTGGCCAGCCCCAGATGGGTCAGCGTGCGCTGCATCTGCGTCTGCTGCTCGGCGATGAACTTCTGGAACTCCGCACGCGACAGGTGGTAGTCCAGCCAGCCGCGCTCCTCGCGGATGCGCTTCCAGCCCTCGCTGCGGGCCAGCTGATCGATCGCGGCCGACAGGCGCTTGAGGTCCGCCTCCGCCAGGCCGGGGGCGGCGAAGACGCCGCGCCAGTTGGCCAGCTCGACGGGCACGCCCTGCTCGCGGAAGGTCGGCACGTCGATGCCGGGCAGGCGCCTGGGCGCGGCCACGCCGATGGCGCGCAGCTTGCCGTCCTTGATCTGCGCCTCGTACTCGTTCCAGCCACCGACGCCGACGCTCACGTGTCCGCCGAGGATGGACGTCATGGCCTCGCCGCCGCCGGCATGCGGCACGTAGTTGACCTTGGCCGGATCGACGCCGACGGCCTCGCCCACGAGTGCGGCCAGCACGTGGTCGGTGCTGCCGGCCGAGCCACCGGCCCAGGACACGGCCCGCGGATCGGCCTTCAGCCGGCTGACCAGATCGCCGAGGGTGCGGATCGGCGAGGCGGCCGGCACCACCAGGATCTCGTACTCGCCGGTCAGGCGGGCGATCGGCGTGACGTGGGCCAGCGAGAACGCCGACTTGTTGGTGATGGCCGCGCTCACCAGCGTGAAGCCACCGATCAGGACGGCGCCGGGCTTGCCCTTGCGCGTGGTGACGAACTGGGCCAGGCCGATGGTGCCGCCGGCCCCGGGCACGTTGGTGACCTGGGCGTTGGTGGACAGGCCCTCGGTGCGCATCGCCTGCTGCAGCGCCCGGCCGGTCTGGTCCCAGCCACCGCCGGCCCCCGAGGGCACGAGGATGTCGATCCGGCCCAGATCGGCCTGGGCCCAGGAGGGGGCGAGCGCGGCCAGGGTGGCCAGCGCCAGGGTGCGGAAGAGTCGTCTCACGGTGTCTCCAGTCAGCATCGGATCTGTTGTGGACCGCCGCCCCGGCGTCTTGAAGCCGGGGTCGACAGTGCAACGGATGCTAGGGAGACGGGACGACGCCTTCAATCAACCTGGGCGTGCCGTCATTAGCCCTGGGCTAATGATGGAAGGCGCCGCCGGGACGCCCGCCCGGCGCCCCCGCGACCTCACCGCGCCTTCTTCGGCGCCGGCACCAGGCCCAGGGTCGGCGTCTCGTTGAAGAAGTTCCAGGGCTTGAGCAACACGTTCACCCACTCGGTGGGCATGATCGGCCACTCCTCGGCACGCGCCACATGGGTGGTGCCGGTGGTCAGCCAGACCACGTTGTCGGTGTTGACGATGTTCTGGTCATCGGCGCTGAACAGGCCCAGGCCGGTGTCCTTGTTCGAACGGTTGGGGTACTTGCCTTCGGGGAAGCGTTCGTCCGCGTCGTAGCGCGTGACCCAGATCTGCTTGTCCATGAAGTGCAGGCGGTTGTAGATCCACTCGTCCTGGCCGAAGTGGGCGCCCTTGGCCACCGGGTGCGTGCCGCCGGCATACGGGATCAGCTGGTACGAGACCGGATAGCCGACCTTGTTGGTCTTGCCCGGGTTGCTGATCAGTCGGATGTGGGCCGGATCGAACTTCTGCGCCGCCTGCTTCTCGGTGGCCACCGTGCGCTCGACCGTCTGCATGGTGCTGGTGCGTGGGCCGCCAGCGGTGTTGGGCGCCACCACGTTGTCGATCTCGGTCAGCGCGTTGGCCTCGCCGTCCACATCCAGATCGAGGCGGAAGTTGTAGATGTGCTGGTGCGTGGTGCCGACGATGTTGTGGTCGATCAGCGTGCCGTACTTCGTGTCGTCCTTGGCCGTGGCGTCCTTCATCGTGCGGGACTTGACGCCCTTGACCGCCTCGATGCCGGTGGCCCCGGCGTTGATGCCGATGGTGCCGTTCTCGGCGAACACCCAGTCGAAGATGTAGTCGTAGTTGCCGACCGTGCTGATCCAGCGCACCACCAGCTCACGCCGCTCGGTGCTGACGTTGGGCTTGCCCATCTCCTGGTGCTTGTACTCGGGGCCGGCATAACGCTCGAACACGGCGATCGCCTTCGGGATCGTCATCGGCGCACCGGTGAAGTCGGCGATGGTGGCGTCCAGCAGCACCGCGTTCATCGGGGCGTCCTTGCCGGCCTCGATCGGCGAGGTCAGCGTGCCCATGCCGTACTCGCCCGAGTCCAGATAGGCCTTGAAGTACCAGCCCACGTCAGGGTCACCGTAGGGCACGATCATGCCGCCCAGCGTGCCCTCGTACATCACCTTGCGCTGGGTGCCGTGGTCGTTGTAGGTGACGGTCGACAGCGTCAGTCCGGTGCGCGAGTTCAGGCCGATGTGGAAGTCCCAGTTGCGCCAGCGCAGCGTGTTGCCGGTGATCGTGTAGTTCTTGCCCTCGGGCTCGGTGATCAGCAGCGGCTTGCGCGGCTGGGCGCGCGCGCCGGCACTGCCGTCATAGGGCGTGGCCTTCATCGGCACCGGGATCACGCCCGCGTCCTCGATCTTGACGACCTGCTTCTTCTGCAGGTCCACCACCGCGACCAGGTTCTCGATCGGGTGCGCCCAGTAGTTGTTGTCGCCCACGTCCAGGTAGCTGACGACCTTGAGCAGGCGGTCCTGCTGCTTCAGGCCGTCCTTGCCGTCGAAGTAGCCGACCGTCAGCGGCGTGGCCACCACCTTCTTCACGTCGTTGATGCCGCGCTGGGCGAGCGCCTTCGCGTAGTCGGCGCTGGCCTCGATGGCGGCCTGCACGGTGGCGAAGTCATCGACCAGCACCATGCCGTGCGCGCCGTCCACCGGCTGCCAGTGCAACAGCTTCTGGCTGGCCAGATCGACCGTGCCCTCGATCAGCTGCCGGCCGTCGAGGATCACGATGTTGGCCTGGCGCGGCGCCTGCACCGGCTTGCCTTCGAGCGCATGGGCCCAGACCTGGTCCTTGGGCGGCGCCTTCAGCGCGATCTCGGTGAAGCGGTGGCCGGGCTGCAGACGGCCCGAGGCCTTGAGCACGTCCAGCGTGGTCTTGATCTCCGCGGCCGTCAGCGGGTTCAGCGGGTGGGGCTTGCGCTCGATGGCGAAGGTCTTGTCCAGTCCGGACTGGAAGACCTGACGGAAGAAATCATGGGCCACGTAGGCCTGGCCCTTGCGCATGACCACCGGCACGTCCAGACGCAGCGGCGAGCCGTTGACCTGGGCGGTGTCGGCACCGGGCTTGACACGCACCTGCGTGCTGTTGCGCGTCAGGGTGAACAGCTGGGCATAACCATCCCAGTGCACGGTGGCGTTGAAGTCCTGGGCGGCCTTCTTCAGCGGCACCATCCGGGCGGCGCTGCCGTGGGCCTGTGCCTCGGACATCGATGCCGGTGACAGCGCGGCGATCGCCAGCGTGAGGGCACTCAAGGCCAGCGGGAGGGGACGGTGGATCATGGGGAAGGCTCTTGCGGCGGGTTCGGATGACCGTCACCTTAGGCCGCAGACCCCACCGGCCGTTATCCGGATCTTGCAATATCACGCGGCCGTGACGGTGCCTGGTCCGTGCCCCGGTCTGCGGACTCGGCCGACTGGCGGGTGACCCCCAGCCTCAATCCCAGCAGGCCGAGGATGCGGTCGAGCGTCTGCACCGTGCCGGCGCTGCGCCCCTGTTCGATGTCCTGCAGTGCCCGGCTGGACACGCCGGACAGACGGGACAGCTCGGCCGTCGTCAGCCGCAGCGTGGTCCGCAGATGGCGCACGACCCGGCCCAACGGCCATTCGGGATGGGCCAGCACCTCGTCGATGGCCTGCTGGCGCAGGGCCAGCTGCTCGGGCACGCTCAGCGGGGTATAGCGTTTGTCCATGGGGGCGTGTCGTCGTGTGTGGCGGCTCAGCGCAGGCCGTCGAGCTCATCGGCGCGGCCGACCAGATGGGGCTGCAGGAAACGTGCGACCTCAGGCTCCAGGCCCAGCGCCCCGGCCTCGTGTGCGACCGCGCGCAAGGATGGAGCTGGACCGTGCAGGAGGGCTGCATTTCAGCAGAAATCTATCCAGTTCACCGTCGAATGACGAAATGGAATGGCAGTTTTTTGCTGTATTGCAGGCACTCTGCATGACCCCGTCCACACTCACGGCTCGGTCAGCTGGTGGCCCCAGGCCTCGACCAGCGCCTGCACGCCATCGGCCACCACCGTGCAGGCGGCCGAGCGCTTGCCCTGGCGGGCGAAGGCCAGCGTCACGTGGCGGGTCAGGTCGGGTCGCACCAGACGGGTGGCCCGCAGCGTGCCGGCACGGGCCTCGGCGGCGAAGGCATAGGGGCCGAGCACGGTGTAGAGGCCGGGCGTGGCCGCCACCAGGGCCTTCTGCACCGTCAGTGAATCGGCCTCGGCCGCAGCCTGCAGGCGGAAGCCCAGGCCGAGCGCCGTCTCGTCGAGCGCCGCGCGCCAGTGGCTGGGCTGGCGCGGCAGCACCAGGCGCAGGCCCTGCAGGCGGGCGAAGGGCAGGGTCTCGGCCTGGGTCAGCGGATCGCCGGGTGCCGACACCAGATGGCTGTGGGCCACGCACAGCGGCCGCTCATCCGTGCCGCTGGGCCGGCTGTGGCGGAACAGGATGGCCAGATCCACCGCGCCGCTGTCCAGCAGCGCGTCCAGCTCGGCGCCCTGGGCCTCGGTGATGTTCAGGCGCACGCCGGGGTGATCGCGCTGCAGCCGCTCGAACAGACGCGTGACCAGAGGGTGCGCGGCCGACGGGATGAGGCCCAGCCGCACCTCGCCCATCACCTGGGCCGATTCGGCGCGCAGGTCCTGCGCCAGCTGCTCGGTGGCCTGCAGCCAGGGGCCCAGGCGGGCGACCGCGCGCTGGCCCAGCTCGGTCAGCGCCACGCCGCGGCCGGTGCGGCGGAACAGCCGGCCGCCGCACTGCGCTTCGAACTCGGTGATCTGGCGGCTGATGTGGGACTGGGCGGTCTGCCGGCGCGCGGCCACCTTGCTCAGGCTACCGGCCTCGGCCACGTCGAGGAAGAGCTGGACGGCGGGGAGGTGCATGGGGGGCGGACGCGGGTGAGGATGAAGCGCCTCCAGACTTGCCGAATCCGGCAAGTCTGAAAGCCCGGAAGTCGATCTAGGCGCAAGGGTAGCGGCTTTCTACAGTCCACCCATCCCCTCCCGCCCCACCTCTTCAAGGAGACATCGATGAGCAGCAAGCCCGGCTTCGACATGCGCGGCCTGAACCCCGCCCCGGTCACCCCGTTCAACCGCGACGGCAGCGTCGACTACCCCGCCATCGCCCGCCTCGGCCGCTGGCTGGCCAGCGTGCCCGGCGTCAAGAGCCTGACCGTGCTGGGCCATGCCGGCGAAGGCACCTTCCTGGAGCGCGACGAGCAGATGCGCGTGATCGAGGCCTTCCGCGAGGCGGTGGGCGATGCCATCCCCATCATCGCCGGCATCACGCTGGAAGGCACGCAAGTGGCCGCGGAGGAAGCCAGGCGCGCGGTCCAGGCCGGCGCCAAGGCCGGCCTGGTCTACCCCTCACATGGCTGGTTGCGCTTCGGCTACCAGAAGGGCGCACCGCAGGACAAGTACAAGGCGATCTGGGAGGCCAGCGGCCTGCCGCTGATCCTGTTCCAGTACCCGGACGCCACCAAGTGCACCTATGACCTGGACACGCAGCTGGAGATCGCCGCCCAGCCCGGCGTCTTCGCGATGAAGAACGGCGTGCGCAACATGAAGCGCTGGGACCGCGAGATCCCGGTCATCCGCGCCGAGCGCCCGGACCTGCAGATCCTGACCTGCCATGACGAGTACCTGCTGCACACGATGTTCGACGTCGACGGCGCGCTGGTGGGCTACGGCTGCATCGCGCCCGAGCTGCTGGTGCAGATGATCGAGGCCGGCAAGGCCAGGGATTATGCGAAGGCCCGCGCCCTGCACGACCGCCTGCTGCCGGTGACGGCCAACGTCTACCACCGCGGCTCGCACATGGAGGGCACGGTGGCGCTGAAGTGGGCGCTGGTGGCCCGCGGCATCCTGGAGCACGCCACCGTGCGCAGCCCGCTGCGGCCACTGGCCCCGGGCGCCGAGCACGAGATCGCCGCCGCGATGGAAAGCGCCGGCCTGGGCCGCGTGCAGGCGGGCTGAGCGCGGCCCCACGACGACACGAGAAGAACCGGCGATGATCCGTCCATCGGCATCGCCCCAGGAGACAAGGCTGACGCCATGAGCCTCACCCGCCGACACGCGGCCCGCCTGCTGGCCGCCGCCGTGGCGCCCGCCTGGGCCACGGGCGCACGCGCCACCGGCAGCGCGCCGTCCTTTCCCGAACGCGGCCAGAGCCTGCGCCTGATCGTGCCCTTCGCCGCCGGTGGCGGTGTCGACAGCGCCGCCCGCCTGCTGGCCGAGCAGCTGCGCCGCCAGCACGGCCTGAGCGTCCTCGTCGAGAACAAGGCGGGCGCCAGCGGCACGCTCGGTGGCCAGGCCGTGCGCGCCGCACCGGCCGACGGCACGACGCTGCTGTTCTCGGCCGCCACCCATGTGATGACGCGCCACGTGCTGGCCAGCGCGCCCTACGATCCGCAAGCCGACTTCGCGCCGGTGGCCCGCGTCGGCGAGGCGCCGCTGATGCTGGTGGTGCCCCCGACCCAGCCGCAGAAGACGCTGGCCGAGGTGCTGGCCGCCATCCGCCGCCAGCCCGAGGGCTGGACCGCCGCCATCCCCGCGGCCGGCGCGCCCTCGCATCTGGCCACGCTGCGCCTGGCCCGCCAGGCCGGCCTGGGCCTGACCTACGTGCCCTACAAGGGCACCCAGCCGGCGGCGATGGACGTGGCGGGCGGCCACGTGCAGCTGCTGCTGGATTCGATGATCTCGCTGCTGCCGCTGGTCAAGGGCGGCCGCGTGCGGGCGCTGGCCGTCACCTCGAAGGCGCGCAGCCCGCTGGTACCCGACGTGCCGACGATGGCCGAGGCCGGCGCGCCCGGCTTCACCTTCGAATCCTGGTACGGCGTGTGGGCGCCCAGGGGCACACCGGCCGAGCGCATCGCCGGACTGAACACCGCCATCAACGCCGCCGGCACCGAACTGGCGAAATCAGGTGCCTGGGCAGCCCTCGGCATCAGCCCGGTCAGCGAGAGCCCCGAGCAGTTCCGCCAGCAGATCGCGGCCGAGGTGGCCGAAGGGGTGGAACTGCTGCGGGCGGCGGGGTTCAGGCCGGAGTGAGGTCGGCTCCGGGCGGCTTCTCGCGTCAGCGGCCCGTCCACCGCCGACGGCAGACCACCAGGCCCGCCAGGCCGCACAACCACAGGGCATAGGTCGACGGCTCGGGCACGGCCGCGGTCACGCTCAGCGTCAGGCCGGTGTCACCGTACTGCCAATCGAAGGTGCCGGCATCCAGGCCTTCAAAGACGATGGCGTCGAAGGTCGAGCCCGCACGCCGGCTGCCATAGGTCGCGATCAGGAAGCTGTCACCCGCCTGGAGAGTGAAGCCCGGAGCGGCCCGCAGCGTCAAGGTGCCATCCCACAGGACCGAGCCGGTGATCACCAGCTGGTCGGACTGGCCAGCCGGCCCCAGGTCCAGCAGGATGTTCGAGGCATCGGTGCTGATCAGGTCGCCGTCGATGGTCAAGGTGCCGATCCCGGGCAGGCTGCCGGTCGACAGCCTGACGACAGCCTCATCGGGCGCGGCCAAGGCCGACAGCAGCACAGCCGGTACGGCGTCGACGCCCGGCGACAGCGTGCCCCGGTTGGTCAGCGCACGACCCGCGGTGTTCACCCGGACGAGGCCGTCTCCGGTGATCCAACCGTCATTGGCCAGCACACCGTTGCTCGCGAGCAGCACGGTCTCGGTGGCCAGCCGCACTTCGCCCGTGTTGGAGAGGTCCTGCGTGACCGCCAGTTGGCCGGCCTGCAGGTCGACGAGACCGGTGTTGACCAGACCTCGCGCGTAGGTCGTGCCTTCCCCCTCGCGCACGAAGGTGCCGGCATTGACGAAAAGACCACCGGCACGCAGTTCCTTCGTGCCCGTCGCGCTGCCGGCGCCCTGGTCGACGAAGGTGGCCCCCGCCATCACGTTGATCTGCGAACGTGGATAGGGCGTCATCCCCATCTGGAACGCACTGCCCACGCCCAACCGCCCCTGACCGGCCGTCCAGGTCGTCTCGCCGTACAGGTTGACGGTGGTGCTGTAGTCCACGTCGAGCACCGCACTGCCGCTGAGGCTCGCGGGGCCGGTCACGTCCAGCACGCCGCCGCCCATGGACACCCCCGTGCCGATGCGGCCCTCCGTCCAGGCGAGACCACCGACCTGCAGGCGCTGCCTCGTGTTCAGCCAACCGCCGTCCAGCACCAGATCCGCCAGCGTGTGGGCCCCGTTGAACACCGTCGTGCCGCCCGAGACACGCCACGCCCCGCCCACCTGCGCCGACCCGGCGATCTGCACCACCGTGCCACCCGTGACCCAGGTCAGGCCCTGGTTGTCAACCCGGCCCGTGATGTCGATCTGATCCGCATTGCTGCTCGAATGCAGGCGCAGCACCGTGCCCGCCGCCACGCGCGTGAGGCCGCCCAGCACCGTCTCGTCGCCCCCTCCTCCATTGCCGGTGAGCACCAGGGTGCCCGAGCGGATGTCGACCACGCCGGTGTTGTGGAGGTTGCCCAGCCAGGTCGTGCCTTCACCCTCGCGCACGAAGGTGCCGGCATTGGCGAAGATGCCACCGGCACGCAGTTCCTTCTCGCCCGTCGCACTGCCCGCGCCTTGGTCGACGAAGGTGGCCCCCGCCATCACGTTGATCTGCGAGCGCGGATAGGGCGTCATCCCCATCTGGAACGCGCCGCCCACACCCAGTCGCCCTTGACCGACCGTCCAGGCGCTGTCGCCAAACAGGTTGAGGGTGGTGCTGTAGTCCACGTCCAGCACACCGGCACCATGGAACACCGATGGGCCCAGCACATCGATGATGCGACCGGTCGTGGCGGGCGTGTTGCCCAGCGTGCCGCCGGAGAACACCAGCACGCCCGTCGTCAGCCGCCCCGTGCCACCGAGCCGGCCGCCGTCCATGTACAGCGCGTCCAGCAGCGTGTCGGCCTCCAGCCGTACCCGCCCCGTGCCGGTGAACGCGATGCGCGCGGTGTCGCCCGAACCTGGCACACCGAGCAGCGTCCACATCGATGCATCGGACCAGAGACCGTCACCCCCCCGCCAGACGAAATCGACGGCCGAAGCCGGCATGGCAAGACTGGCGATGGCCACGGCGACAGCCGAAAGACCCGGAACCCGCGCCCTGGCACGGAACGATGACGGACGGAACATGCGGTCGACTCCCCTGGATGAAACGGGAAGATCACGACCCACGGACGCCGGCGGCCCCCGCCGCGCGGGTCCGCGCCTTCTTCAGCCGGTCTCCCCGCCCCGATCCTGACAGGCGACGGACACCCTCGGCCCACGCCGCTGCCACACCGCCCCGCCGGCATCGTCAACGTGAAGGATGAGCGGCACGGCCGTGTGTGCTCACAACCTCGCCAGCAACTCCGCCTTCTTGGCCGCGAACTCCGCATCCGAGACGATGCCCTTGGCGCGCAGGTCACCCAGGCGCTCGAGCGTGGCCAGCACGTCGCCCGCGCCCGCGGGGCCTGACGAGGCCGATCCGGTGGCGCTGCCGGCCATCGGCGGCGGTGCCGAGGAGGCCATCGGGGCCCAGGCTGGCGCAGGGGCGAAGGCCGGTGCCGGCATCGGCGAGGCCTGGATGGAAGGCTGCGCCTGCGGCGGCTGCCCGTTGGACGACACCACCGGCAGCCGGGTGACGTCCATCAGCCCGTACTGGCTGGTGAACGACAGCGTGCCACCGCCCGACTGCTGTTGACCGAAACCGCCGATGTGATGGTCCAGCGTGTCGTAGACGGTGACGGTGCCGCCGATGTCGATCACCAGGCGGTGGGCCTGCGAGAAGTAGGCGTAGCGCACCTGGTTCTGTGCGCCGGTGCTGTCCGGCCAGCGCAGGTCCGACGGCCACCAGTCACCCGTCGTGCCGGGCACGAAGAGGCTGGCCGACGGGTCGTGGCCCGCCGGCAGGCCGCCGCCCTGCCCGTCGTTGCCGCCGAGGCCCGCGCCAGCACCGGCCCCCCAGGCCGTCGCTGGGGAGCCCCAGGTGCCGCCGCCCTGGCTCGGCGACTGGAAGCTGCCGCCGCGCACCAGATCGGGCTGGGCGGCCACCACCCGGGCCAGTTCGGCGCACAGGCTGGCCACGCGGCCCGCCAGCTGCTGGTTGAACATGTCCGAGACCATCGTCATGCCGCCGCTCATCCACTGGCCCGAGCCGGAGAAGTCGGGATGGGAGAACTGCGCCATGCCCCCGTTGCCGGCGATCACCGCGTCCAGCATGTGCAGCACGCCGTCGGGGCTGAAGCCGTGTCGGCGGGCGATGTCCTGGACCAGATCCTGGCCGGCGGGGGAAAGCTGTCGCATGGGAAGTCCTGTGGCGGGCGCGCGGCTCGGGTTGAACCGCACCGCCCGGCGGCCATCGTACGCGGCCGTGTGCGGCGGTCCGGTGTCAGATGCGGGATCGACCCGCGCCCGGTCGACCCTGATCAGAACCTGCCGCGGCCATGCACAGGGTCAGGCGTCCTGCCGGCCCGTCACCCGGAACCGGGCCACGCTGGCCGCCAGGCGCTGGCCGCGCTGGCGCAGCGCCTCGCAGGCGGCGGCGGTCTCCTCGGCCAGGGCGGTGTTGCGCTGGGTGGCGGTGTCCAGGTCGGTCACGGTGCGGGCCACGCCGTGCACCTGGCCGGTCTGGTGGGCGGCGGTGTCGGAGATGTCGCCCAGCAGCCCGCGGATGCGGCCGGCGCTGGCCACCATCCGGCCCATCGCGTCGCCAGCCTCGCCGGCCACGCCGGTGCCGTGGGCGGTCAGTTCGGCGTTCTGGCCGATCAGCGACCGGATCTCGCGCGCGGCGGTGGCGCTGCGCTGCGCGAGGCTGCGCACCTCGGCCGCCACCACCGCGAATCCGCGTCCCTGCTCACCGGCACGCGCGGCCTCCACGGCCGCGTTCAAGGCCAGGATGTTGGTCTGGAAGGCCAGGGCGTCGATGGTGCCGTTGATCTCGCCGATGCGCTGTGAGGCCGCCTGCAGGCGGCCCATGGTGTCGACGACCGCACGCACCACGCGGCCCCCATCGCTGGCCTGCGCCTCGTTGGTCGAGGCCAGGCGTGCCGCTTCCGCGGCCTGCCGCGTGGCCTCGTCGGCGTGCGCGCGGATGCCGCAGAGGCTGGAGGCGGCACGCTGCAGATCGGCGGCCGTGTGCTCGGTGCGGGCGGACAGGTCGCTGGAGCCGGCGGAGATCTCCTGCGTGGCGCCGACGATGCCGTCGGCCGCCTGCCGCACCTCGCGCACGATGGCGTTCAGCGCATCGTGCGTGTCCCGCAGCGCGGCCAGCATCTGTGCGGTCTCGTCGCCGCCGTCGATCTCGGGGCGCACGGTCAGGTCCCCGGCGGCCATCCGCTGCAGATGGTCGGTCACCTGGCGGATGCCGTCCTCCAGCACCCGGCGGAAGGCGATGAACAGGTAGCCGGCCAGCGCCAGGCTGACCCCGGCCGTCAGCAGCAGCAGGGCGCGCTCACGCTCCAGCCGGTGCTGCCGCTCGGCCAGCACGGCGTCCAGCGCCGGCAGACCACGCGCATGGACGGCGGCCACCGCGGCCAGCGCCGTCCGGCCGTCCTGCAGCACCTCGTCGGTCGTCGCGGCGGCGCGGACCAGGTCGGACGGATCGGCCCCCTGACGGAAACGCTCGGCCCGGGCCAGGGCCGGGGCGTCCAGCACCGTGGCCAGCGCCGGGCGGATCTGCACGGCCCGCTGGATGGCCGCCTGCAGATCGGCCAGACCCACACCGGCGCGGGAATTCCAGACGGCCACGTCCCGGTACTGCGCCGGGTGGTCCAGCGCACCCCGCGTGACGCCATACAGGCCGTAGCCCCAGACCTGAGCCAGATCGGCGATCAGGCGGGGCAGCACCCGCCCCAGCGCGTGGGCGAGCGCCGCGCTGCCGATCTCCGGGTCCAGCGTCAGGCCCGCGGCCTCGCCCGTGCGGTCGACCACCCGGCCCAGGGCAACGGCCGCGGCCTCGTGACGGGTGTGGCTGGCGGAGGCGGACCGGGTGGTCTGCCAGGCAGTGTGCAGGGTACTCAGATCAGGCGTCAGGCCCAGCGGATCCCCGTCGGCCGCCACCTGGCGGCCCAGAAGCTGCAGGCCCTGGTCGACACGGCGGGCCGCCGCCGCAGCGGCCGCAGCGGCCGCAGCGGTGTCGTGTCCGGCCAGCTCGGCCCGGCCGAGTGCCGCACACTCGGCCAGCGCGGCCATCACCGGGGCCAGTCGCTGCAGCGTCGCCACGCCGAGGCGCTCCTGCCGCACCCCGTCGACCTGCTGCTGCAGCGTGCGCAGACACGCCCCGCCGAAGATCAGGATGGGCACCAGGAAGACGAGCGAGATCAGCAGTGCCTTGGCGCGGAATCGCAGACGGCCGAACAGGGCCAGGCCCGGCCGCCAGATCGCCGGGGCACGCGCGAGGCGCGAGCGGTGCAAGGTCATGGATGAGGTCCGTACCAGAATGCCCGCGCTTTCGGCCACGGACGGACAGCCCTGTAGATCCCCCGCACAGCCCGCCGACAGCGCCGAACCCGCTTCGGCAGCGCAGCACGGCGGGGCCGCGCTGTCATCCGGTGGACATCAAACGGTCATCGATGGGCCGGCCCGGGCAGGGTGCGCGGAAGCTGCCCCGCGCACCGTCAGGCCCCGCGCCGCACCCCGTCATCGGTCACCACCTCGCCGTCCTCCTTGGTGAACGGCGGCAGCGCCGGCACGGGCAGCAAGGCCAGCACCCGCTCCGACGGCCGGCACAGCGCGGTGCCCAGCGGGCTGACCACCAGCGGGCGGTTCAGCAGGATCGGGTGCTGCAGCACGGCGTCCAGCAGCGCCTCGTCGCTGCGCTGCGGATCGCCCAGGCCCAGCTCGGCGAAGGGCGTGCCCTTCTCGCGCAGCAGGGCGCGCAGCGGCTCGCCGGTGGCGGCCGCCAGCGCGCGCAGCGTGGCGCGGTCGGGCGGCGTCTTCAGGTACTCGATGACGGTGGGCTCGATGCCGGCATGGCGGATCAGCGCCAGCGTGTTGCGCGAGGTGCCGCAGGCGGGGTTGTGATAGATCGTGATGGCGATCGGCGTGTGCATGGGACGGGTCCTGGACTTTGTTTCAACGTTTCAATTATCATTGAAACATGATCGATGACGAGCAGGTGGTGCGCGCGCTCGGCGCGCTGGCCCAGGCCCACCGGCTGCGGGCCTTCCGTGCGCTGGTGGTGGCCGGGCCCGAGGGGCTGTCGGCCGGCACCTTGAGTGAACAGTTGGGTCTGGCGCCCGCAGCCATGTCCTTCCATCTGAAGGAGCTGCTGAACGCCGGTCTCGTCACGCAGACGCGTGACGGCCGCCACCTGATCTACCGCGCCGCCTTCGACCGCATGAACGCGCTGCTGGGCTTCCTGACCACCAACTGCTGCGGCGGTCAGCCCTGCGACCTGAAGCCCACCGGCCCCTGCTGCTGACGATGTCCTCCACCCTCCCCCGCCGCCTGCTCGGCGAAGCGCTCGGCACGGCACTGCTGCTGGCCGTGGTCATCGGCTCGGGCATCATGGCCGAGCGTCTGTCGGGCGGCCACGTCGGCGTGGCGCTGCTGGCCAACACGCTGGCCACCGTCGGCGGCCTGTACGTGCTGATCGAGGTGTTCGGGCCGGTCAGCGGCGCGCACTTCAATCCGGCGGTCTCGCTGGTGATGGCCGCCCGTGGCGCGCTCGAGAAGTCCGCGCTGCCGCCCTACATCGTCGCGCAACTGGCCGGGGCGGCCTGCGGCGCCTGGCTGGCCCACGCGATGTTCGATCTGCCGCTCGCCCAGCTGTCGACCAAGGTGAGGAGCAGCCCGGGCCAGTGGATCGCCGAGGCGGTGGCCACGGCCGGCCTGCTGCTGGTCATCCTGAGGGCCCCGCCCGCCCGTGTGGCGGCGATGGTGGCGGCCTACATCGGCGCGGCCTACTGGTTCACCGCCAGCACCTCCTTCGCCAACCCGGCCGCGGCCTTCGGCCGCATGTTCTCCGACAGCTTCGCCGGCATCGCGCCGGCCAGCGTGCCGGGCTTCGTCATCGCGCAGCTGGCCGGTGCCGGCCTGGGCGTGGCGCTGCACCGGCTGCTGGGCGCGACCGACACCCGCGGGGCTTGAGCCCGCGTCAACGCAGCGCCGCTCCAGCGGCACCATCCTCGTCCCTGAACCCCACGGAGCCCCGCCATGTCGACCCTCGCGATCTTCGAACCCGCCCTGTGCTGCCCGACCGGCGTCTGCGGCACCGACGTCGACCCGGTGCTGGTGCAGTTCAGCGCCGACGTGCAGGCGCTGCAGGCCGCCGGCCAGGCGGTGCAGCGCCACAGCCTGAGCCAGGACCCGGCCGCCTTCGCCGCCCAGCCCGAGGTGCTGCGCGCGATGGAGGCCGGCATGGACCGCCTGCCCATCGTCACGCTCGACGGCCAGGTGGTGTCCACCGGCCTGTACCCGTCGCGCGCGCAGATGGCGCAGCTGCTGGCCCGGCCCGCCGTCGCCCAGCCGGCGGAAGCCGCCGCGGCCGCGCGCAGCTGCTGCGCGCCGGGCCAGTGCTGCTGAGCCCCGCCCGCTGCTGACGGGCATCCTGAGGGCCCCGCGGATGATCGCCACGCGGGATCCTGCCTGACGGCCCCGGCGATCCCTGACGCCCGGCCTGCGCGGCTCCGCTCCGCCCAGGCCAGGCCACTTTCCGCCCCCATCACCACCATGAGCCTGCCCCCGCTGCACACCCGCCACCTGTTCTTCACCGGCAAGGGCGGCGTGGGCAAGACCTCGCTGGCCTGTGCCAGCGCGCTGCGCCTGGCGCGCGACGGACGGCGCGTGCTGCTGGTCAGCACCGATCCCGCGTCCAACCTGGACGAGGTGCTGCAGACCCCGCTGGGCCGCACGCCGACGCCGGTGCACGACGTGCCCGGCCTGCTGGCGCTCAACATCGATCCTGAGGCGTCGGCGGCCGACTGGCGCGAACGCGCCGTGGCGCCGTACCGCGGCGTGCTGCCCGCGGCCGCGCTGCGCAGCATCGAGGAGCAGTTCTCCGGCGCCTGCACGGTCGAGATCGCGGCCTTCGATGCCTTCGCCGCACTGCTGGCCGGGCGCACGCCGCTGCCCGAGATCGACCACATCGTCTTCGACACCGCGCCCACCGGCCACACGCTGCGCCTGCTGGCGCTGCCCATGGCCTGGAGCGGCCATCTGTCGACCAGCACGGCCGGCGTGTCCTGCCTGGGCCCGCTGTCGGGGCTGGAACAGCAACAGGCGACCTACGCGGACGCCGTGCGCACACTGTGCGATGCCGGCCAGACCACCGTCGTGCTGGTGGCCCGCCCCGAGCGCGCCGCCCTGCGCGAGGCCGACCGCAGCGCGCAGGAGCTGGCCGCGCTCGGTGTGCGCCACCAGCATCTGGCGCTCAACGGCGTGTTCGAGGCGCACGGCGACGATGCGGTCGCCCTCGCGATGGCCGCGCGCCAGGCCGAGGCGCTGCGCGGCATGCCGCCCGCCCTCGCCGCCCTGCCGCGCAGCGCGGTGGCCTTCCGCCCCTGCGGGCTGACCGGACTGGCCGCGCTGCGCGCGCTGATCGACGATCGGGCCGCACCGGACGCGGCGGACGCCCACGCCGCCATCACCCCCTGCCCACCCGACGGACTGCGTAGCCTGATCGACGACATCGCCGCCGCCGGCCACGGCCTGGTGATGACGATGGGCAAGGGCGGCGTGGGCAAGACCACGGTGGCCGCCGCCGTGGCGGTGGCGCTGGCCCGGCGCGGCCACCGCGTGCTGCTGTCGACCACCGATCCGGCCGCCCACCTGGCCTGGACGCTGGAAGCCGACGCGCTGCCCGGCCTGACGCTGGCGCGCATCGACCCGGCCGCCGAGGTCGAGGCCTACCGCGCCCAGGTGCTGGCCGAGGCCGGCGCACCGCTGGACGCCGCCGGCCGCGCGCTGCTGGAGGAGGACCTGCGCTCGCCCTGCACCGAGGAGATCGCGATCTTCCGCGCCTTCGCCCGCACGGTGGACGCGGGGCGCGAGGGCTTCGTCGTGCTCGACACCGCGCCCACCGGCCACAGCCTGCTGCTGCTGGACGCGGCCGAGGCCTACCACCGCGAGGTCAGCCGCACGCAGAGCGGCCGCCTGCCCGAGCACGTGCGGGCCCTGCTGCCGCGGCTGCGTGATGCCGCCTGGACGCGGGTGCTGATCGTCACCCTGGCCGAGGCCACGCCGGTGCACGAGGCCGAACGCCTGCAGGACGATCTGCGGCGCGCCGGCATCGAACCCTGGGCCTGGGTCATCAACCAGAGCCTGCTGGCCAGCGGCACCCGCGATGCGGTGCTGCGCCAGCGCGCCGCCGCCGAAGTGCCCTTCATCGACCCGGTGCGCCGGGTGGCAGCCCGCCGCAGCGCGCTGCTGGCCTGGCAGGTGCGGGCGCCGGTGGGGGTGGCGGCGCTGGCCGCGCTGGCCGAGTCCAGCGGGGCTGCGGCGCCGGACTGAGCGCGCCAGCGCCCCGACTCACCAGCTGTGCAGCGGCCGCAGCAGGTGGCTCTTCTTGCGGATGTGGCCGGCCATGCGCGCGAACAGCGCGTCCAGCATCTCGATGGCCTCGAACAGCCAGGGCCCCTTGTTGAGCATCACGCATTCGGCGCGGGCGGCCATGGCCGCATCGGTCATCTCGCCGCGCGAGGGCACGCCGTTCTTCAGATAACTCTCCATCACCTGGGTCGCCCAGATCACCGGCACCTGGGCGGCCTCGCACAGCCAC
Organism: Pseudaquabacterium rugosum; assembly: GCF_038066575.1. Lineage (NCBI taxonomy): Bacteria > Pseudomonadati > Pseudomonadota > Betaproteobacteria > Burkholderiales > Sphaerotilaceae > Pseudaquabacterium > Pseudaquabacterium rugosum. The sequence goes on from NZ_JBBUTF010000018.1 coordinate 26,428, forward strand.
AGGATCTCCTCCTGCATCTCGGCGGTGCGGGCGAAGCCGATCTCCACCGCCAGATCGCCGCGCGCGATCATCACCGCCGTGGGCTGACGGCTGGCCGCGCAGACGATCAACTGCGGCAGGTGGCGCACCGCACGCTGTGTCTCCACCTTCAGCACCAGGCCGATGCGCTGCCAGTCCTGCGGGCGTTCGGCCGCCAGCGCCACCTGCAGCACGCGCACGTCCTCGGGCGTCTGCACGAAGGAGTACTCGATGGCGTCCGCATGGCGGGCGACGAAGCGCAGGATGCGGCGGTCGTCGGCGGTCAGCGCCGGCAGGTCCAGATCGGTGTCCGGAAAGGCCAGGCCCTTCTCGGGCTTGAGCTTCCAGCCCTTGTCGGGCGGCGCCACCTCGACCTTCAGCAGCAGGCCCCAGGCCGGGCAGGCCAGCACCCGTGCGCTGACCTTGCCGTCGTCGATCAGCACCCGGTCATCGATGCCCACGTGGCGCAGCACCTCGGGCGCCGCGCAACTGAGCACCGGCAGCCGCTCGGGCACCTGAAGCAGCTGATCCGGTGCCACCAGGGCCAACTCCTCGCCCACGTGCACGCGCAGGCGGTCGGCGCCCTCGCGCACGGCAGCCGTGCGGATCTTGGGGCCGGGCAGATCCATCAGGATGCGCAGGGGCTCGCCGCTGGCGCTGCGGACGGCCCGCACCCGCTCGACCATGGCCGCCCAGGCGGCCTCGTCGTCATGGGCGGTGTTGATGCGCACCGCCTGCACGCCGAGTGCGGCCAGGCGCGGGATGAAGTCGGGCGAGGTGGCGGCCTCCGTGGGCAGGGTGACCATCAGGCGCACCGGGCTGTCGGTGCCCGGTGCGCCGAACAGGCCGCTGGCCGCGTCGGCCACGCGCTGCGCTCCGGCATCGAAAGCCGCGGCATCGGCTGCCGGCAACGCCGTGCCGCCGAGCGCGGCATGCAGCAGGGCCTGCACCGCATCCAGCGTCGGCAGCACATGGGCCTCACAGCGGCCGAGCGAGGACAGCCCGGCCTGCCGCAGCCGCGGCTGCAGCGGCCGCAGGTCCTGGCGCCGCAGCGCCAGCCAGGCGGCCAGGTTGGCGGCCGAGGGACCGTAGTCCGAGCCCTGCAGCCAGGGTTGCCAGTCGGCCAGGGTGCGGTCGACCGCGGCACGCACGCCGTGGCGCAGGGTATCCAGATCGTGGGCGAGGGCTTGCAGGCTCATGATGGGCGACGCGACCGGGGCGCGCACGGCACGCCCCGCGCCGCGGGAGGCGGACGGTGGAGTCCGGCTTGTACGGCGCGCACGGTGACAGGCCGACGACAGCGCCACCGCCCTCACCGGACGGTGGGCCGCCTTTTGCTCCAGGTCATGCTCCAGGTCATGCGCCGGGTCATGCGGCGCGGACGGATGCGGTCGCGAAGGAGGATGGGGCGCGGGACGCCCGTAACCTTTTCGACACCCCCGTCGACAGACGCAGGGAGACGCGCTGCCGCCGGCAGCCCTCCCCCCCTTCCACCGGATCGGAGCCCTGCGATGTCGACCCTCAACACCCTGCCGAACGCCCACCGCACCGCGACCCGCGACGCCGCCACCCCCACGCTGGCCTTGACGCTGGCCCTGGCGCTCGGCTCGGCCCTGAGCCTGGCCAGCGCGCCGGCCCAGGCCCAGTCCGGCAGCGAGATGGACAAGTGCTACGGCGTCGCCCTCAAGGGCCAGAACGACTGCGCCGCCGGCCCCGGCACCACCTGCGCCGGCACCTCGATGAAGGACCACCAGGGCAATGCCTGGAAGAAGGTGGCCAAGGGCAGTTGCGAGAAGATGGCCTCGCCCACCTCCCCCACAGGCCAGGGTCAGCTGATGGCCTTCAAGGAAAAGAAGGCCTGAGCCCGGCCCCGCCCGCGACCGACCCCGGACCGCCATGCGCCCCGCCCTGGCCGGCATCGGCCTCAAGGACGACTTCATCGACCCGCTGCTGGACGGCACGGCATCGGTGGACTTCGTCGAGGTCCATGCCGAGAACGTGATGGACTGTCCGCCGCGCCTGCGCCGCCTGCTGGCGCTGCGCGAGCGGCTGCCGCTGTCGGTGCATGGCGTGGGCTTGTCGCTGGGCGGCGCCCGGCCGCCGGACGCCGCCCATCTGGAGGCCCTGGCCACGCTGCTGCAGCGCCTGCAGCCGCGCTGGCTCTCCGAGCACCTGGCCTGGTCCGGCCACGACGGCCGCTTCTGCAACGATCTGCTGCCGCTGGCCTGGAACGCGCCGACGCTGCGCCGCGTCTGCGCCCACATCGACCAGGTGCAGGAGCGCACGCGCCGCACGCTGCTGCTGGAGAACCCGGCCACCTATCTTGAATGTGACGCGTCCACGATGGGTGAGGCCGAGTTCATCGCCGAGCTCGTGCGGCGCACCGGCTGCGGCCTGCTGCTGGACGTCAACAACGCCCATGTCAGCGCCGTCAACCACGGCCGCGAGGCCTGGGACTTCATCCAGGCCCTGCCGGCCGCGGCCATCGGCGAGATCCATCTGGCCGGCCATGCCGAGGACCGCGACGCGGCCGGCGCCCGGCTGCTGATCGACCACCACGGTGCGCCGGTCGATGACGCCGTCTGGCAGCTGTACGCGCGCACGGTCGCGCACCTGGGCCCGGTGCCCACGCTGATCGAGCGCGATCAGCACATCCCGCCGCTGGCCGAGCTGGTGGCGGAAGCGCACCGGGCGCGCGCGCTGCAGAGCGGTGCCGTCGCCCGCCTGGCCGGCCCGGCCACCTGGCCGTTGATGGCGCACGCCGTGGCCACGGCCGCCCGTGCAACGCCCGCCGGCCACGCCGGTCACGGCAGCCATGCCGGCCATCCCCGCCACGGGCCCCTGCAGACCGGCCGCCCCGAGAGCCCTGACGGCCCCGGTAGCCCCGGCAACCCGCACACGCCGCCCGCGCCACGGGTCCGACCGGCGGAGCAGCCCCATGGATGAGGCCGCCCTCGCCGACTTCGCCGCCGCGCTGCGCGATCCGTCGCGGCCGGTACCGCCGGGGCTGCGGGCCTGGAACGGCTCGGACCCGGCAGTGCGCCTGGCCGTGCACCGCAACACCGTCACCGTCTCGCTGCTGCAGGCGCTGCGCGAGGCCTTTCCGGTGCTGCGGCGCAGCCTGGGTGAGCGGGCGTTCGATGCGCTGGCCCTGGCGCAGGTCCGCCAGGATCCGCCCACGTCACCGGTGTTGGCACATTATGGTCAGCGCTGGGTGACGGCGCTGGCGCGGCAGCCGACGTCTACCGGCCCGGCCTGTCCCACCGATACCACCTGCGCCACCCATCCCGCCTGGGTGGCCGATCTGGCCCGGCTGGAGCAGGCCCGGATCGACGCCTGGCACACACCCGACGCGCCTGCGCTCGACGCCACCGAACTCGCCCGCCGCACGGCCGACCCGCAAGGCCTGCCCGGTGCCCGGCTGCGCCTGCACCCGTCGGTGCGTCTGCTGAGGCTGCATCCGCAGGCCGTCGCGCTCTGGCAGCAGGCCCACACGCCGGCATCGGCATCGACGCCAACGATGAACCCGAGGGCCACCGCAGCGGCTCAAGCGGACGAACCGAACACCGCCGCGGCCCCCGTCCATCTGTTGCTGCTGCGCGATCCACAGGACCGCGTGCCGCTGCTGCCCTTGCCGGCCGCCGACGCCGCCCTGCTGCAGGCCCTGCACGACGGCCAGACGCTGGGCACGGCCCTGCACGCGGCATCGCAACCCCCCGCGCCAGACGACACACCACCCGACACGCCACACGACAACCCACCCGACCTCGGCCGCCTGCTGGCCCTGCTGCTGCGCCACGGCGCGCTGGTGGACTGGCTCGCCCCGGATCCGCCGACATGAACCCGTCGCCCCACCCGGGCCCCCTATCGGCATCGGAACCGGCATCGGCATCGGCATCGGCATCAGAGCCGATCTCGAAGCAGGCCTCGGAACCGGCCGCCATTCCGCCCCTCGACACGACCGCCAACAGGACCGCCGCCATGGCCTGCTCCCATCCGGGTACCGCCCCGATCTCCGGCCTCGCCAAGCGCGTCCGCCCCTGGGCCGAGGACCTGAGCGCCCTGCTCGCCCGCATCGCCCTCGCCGCGGTCTTCTGGCGTTCGGGCCAGACCAAGATCGAGGGCCTGGCCGTCGATCTGGTCGACGGCCGCTGGCAGCTGGGCTGGCCGCATCTGGCCCCCGCGGCCATCGAGCTCTTCCGCGACGACTACCGCCTGCCGCTGATCCCGCCCGAGCCGGCCGCGCTGCTGGCCGCCACCGCCGAACACCTGCTGCCGCTGCTGCTGCTGGCCGGGCTGGGCACCCGGCTGGCCGCCAGCGGCCTGCTGGCCATGACGGCGGTGATCCAGCTGCTGGTCTACCCCGGTGCCTGGCCGGTGCACGCCACCTGGGCCGCGCTGTCGCTGGGGCTGATGCTGAACGGCGGCGGCCGGCTGTCGCTGGACGCCATCTGGCGCCGGCTGCGCCACGGTCGCCAGCCCTGCCACGGCGGCCGGGAACCGGCCACGTCCGCAACGCCGGCACGGGCATCGACATCGACGTCAGCATCAGCGTCTGCCTCGATCCGCAGCAGCGGCCAGCAGGCCTCACGATGACGTCCTGGAGCCTGCCACTGCCGGTACCGGTGCCCGCGGCCGGTGCCGGTGCAGGAGCTCACGGCGGAACCACGCCCCGGCGCCCGGGCCCGGTCCGGCCGGCCGATGCCGGACGGCACAATCCAGCCCCGATGAGCGCCTCCGACGGCGGCACGACCGCACCCGATCCCGGCACCGCCGCAGCCCCCGCCAGCGGCATGGCCGCCGCCACGGCCCCGCCGCGGCCGATCGACGACCCGCGCCATGCCGACGCCGCCGCCTTCGAGGCCGCACTGCATCCGCTGTGGCAACGCGCCCAGGCCGGTGACGACGCGGCCTACCAGCAGGCGCTGACCGCGATCGCCCGGCGCCTGCGCGCCTGGCTGCGCCGCCGCCTGCAGGACAGCCCTGACGAGATCGAGGATCTGGTCCAGGAGACCCTGCTGGCGCTGCACCTGCAGCGCGGTACCTGGGCGGCCGATGTCACCGTCACCGCCTGGGTGCTGGCCATCGCCCGCCACAAGCTGATCGACCACTGGCGGCGCCAGGGCCGACGGCGCGACGACCTGCGCTCACTCGACACCCTCGACGAGCACGAGCACCCGGCGGCCGAGGCGCCCGAGCCCGGCGCCCGCCGGGACCTGGACCAGCTGCTGCGCACCCTGCCCGCCGCCCAGCGCGACGCCCTGCTGCTGACCAAGGTGGAGGGCCTGAGCGTGGCCGAGGCCGCCGAGCGCACCGGCGCCAGCGTGGCGGCGATCAAGGTGCAGGTGCACCGGGGCCTGAAGAAGCTGGCCGACCTGGTGAGGAGCCCCCGATGAAGACCGACGACCTGATCACCCTGCTGGCCCGTCAGGCCGGGCCGGCACCACGCCACGCGGTGGCGCGCCGGCTGGCACCGGTGCTGCCCCTCGGTCTGGCGGCCAGCATCGCGGGGGCCGGATGGCTGCAGGGCTTCGTGCCGGGCAGCCTGTGGGCCCAGCCCGGCCCCTGGTTCAAGCTGGCCTATGCGCTGGCGATGGCGGCCATGGCCGCCTGGTGGTGTGCCCGCCTGGCCCGACCGGCCGCACCGCAGCGGGCGCCGGCGCGCGGCGTGCTGCTGCTGGGCGCCGCCGCCCTGGCCGTCGGCCTGCTGGGCTGGCAGGCGGCGCCTGAGGCCGGGCGTTTGCCGCAACTGCTGGGGCATTCGGCCGCACGCTGTCCCTGGGCCGTCGCCGGCCTGGCACTGCCCGCGCTGGGCGCCGGCCTGTGGGCGCTGCGCGGCCTGGCGCCGACCCACCCGCGGCGCGCCGGCTTCGCCGTCGGCCTGCTGGCGGGGGCCTTGGGGGCGGCCGGCTACGCGCTGGCCTGCACCGAGCTGGCGCTGAGCTTCATCGCCGTCTGGTACAGCCTGGGCATGCTGCTGGCGGCCGCGCTCGGCGCCTGGGCCGGGCCGCGGGTGCTGCGCTGGTGAGCGGTCGGGGCGCACCGTTGGCGTACACCCGATGCAGCGGGTGCAGCGGGTGCAGCGGGCGCAGCGGGCACGTCAGGCCGGCGTCCGGCTGCGGCGTCAGAGGAACATGCCGCCCGAGGCCTCGACCCGCTGGCCGTTGACCCAGTGCAGGCCCGGCGACAGCAGGGCCACCACGGCCGCGCCGATGTCCTGCGGCAGCCCGACGCGGCCGAGCGCCGTCTGCTGCGCGACCCAGCCGTTGAGCTCCGCGTTGTCGCGCACCGCGCCGCCACCGAAGTCGGTCTCGATCGCCCCGGGCGCCAGCGTGTTGACGCGGATGCCGCGCGCGCCCAGCTCGCGCGCCTGGTAGCGGGTCATCACCTCGACCGCCCCCTTGGCCATCGCGTAGGCCGCATAGCCCGGCAGGCTGAAGCGGGCCAGTCCGCTGGAGACGTTGAGCACGCTGGCCCCGTCGCGCAGCCGCGGCAGCAGCGCCTGCGTGAGGAAGAACGGCGCCTTGACGTGGGCATCCATCAGCGCGTCGAACTGCGCCTCGGTGGTCTGCGCATAGGCGGCGTGGACGCCGAAGCCGGCGTTGTGCACCAGCGCGTCCAGCGGCGCGCCGTCGAAGTGCGCGGCCAGCGCGCGCTCGACGGCCGGTGCGAAGGCGGCGCGGCTGTCGGCAAGGCCGACGTCGAGTTGCAGGGCCGCGGCACGGGCGCCGGCGGCCGCGGCCTCGGCCAGCACGGCACGGGCGGCATCGCGGTCGCGGTGCCAGGTGATCAGCAGGTCCCAGCCGGCGGCGGCCAGGGCGAGCGCGGCCGCGCGGCCCAGGCCGCGGCTGCCGCCGGTCAGCAGGGCGATCGGGCGCGGGGCGGTGGACGGCGCGGCGGGTTGGACGGGGTCGATCAGGAACTCGGACATGGAGAACTCCAGGGCGCTGTGAGGGACAGGCGCCACTGTAGGAATCCCGCCGCTTCAGATAAACACACGAACATCGCCAAGACTGTTCCAGTCCATCGACCAATGGTCGAGGCCCGCGCCCGCGCCGGCAGGCCCGCTCACAGCGCCAGCGTCAGGATCTCGCCCAGCGCCTCGGGCGTGTAGGTCTCGGCCAGGCCGAACCAGCGGGCGTTGCCCTGCAGGTTGTCGAGGATGGCCGGCAGGTCGGCCTCGGTGATGCCCAGTTGGCCCAGGCGGGTGGGCGTGCCGATGCGGTCGAACCAGGCCCGCAGCGCCGCGATGCCGGCCTCGGCGCCCTCGACACCGAAGACATGGCGCGCGAAGCGCTCGAACTGCGCCGGGTTGCGGCCGTGGTACCACGTCATCCAGGCCGGCATCACCACCGACAGGCCGGCGCCGTGCGGCACGTTGAACAGCGCCGACAGCGCATGCTCGATCATGTGGTTGGGATAACCGTAGCCGCCCGTGCCCGCGTAGACCGTGCCGTTGAGCGCCAGCGTGGCGGCCCAGGCGAACTCGGCCCGTGCCGCGTCGTCGGCCGGGTCGTCCAGCAGGGTGCCGGTGGTCTCGATCACGGTGGCGATCAGGCTCTCGACCAGGCGCGACTGCAGATGCGGCTGCACGGTGGCCGTGAAATAACCCTCGATGCAATGGGCAATGACATCGGCCGCCGAGTACACGAGGTAGTCGCGCGAGACGGTGCGCATCAGCGCCGGACTGACCACCGACACGCGGGGATGCAGCAGCGGCGACTGGATCGCGAACTTCTCCTTCGTCGCCTCGTTGGTGACGACCGCGCCGCCGTTCATCTCGCTGCCGGTGGCCGCCAGGGTCAGCACGGCGAAGATGGGCAGCGCGCGGGTCAACGGCGCCTGGCCGATGAACAGTTCCCAGACGTCGCCCTCGTGCGGCACGCCGGCGGCGATCGCCTTGACGCTGTCCAGCACCGAGCCGCCGCCGACCGCCAGCACGGCGTCGACCTGCTCGCGGCGGGCCACGGCGATGGCCTCGCGCACGGAGGAGATCACCGGGTTGCTGACGATGCCGCCGAAGGCGACGAAGCCGATGCCGTGCGCGGCCAGGCTGCGGGTGACGGTGTCGTACAGGCCGTCGGCCTTGATGCGATCGCTGCCGTGGACCAGCAGCACCTTGCGCGCACCGTGTTCGGCCAGATGCTGACCGATGGCGGCTTCCTTGCCGGTGCCGAGTTCGAGGCGGGTGGGGTTGTGGAAGGTGAAGTCCTGCATGGCGATGGCGGGGATGGCGGAGGTGGCGGAAGTGGGCGGGGCTGCGGGCCGCGGGGACGGTCCCGGAGGACAGGGCCGGCGGTCACCGATGACGGCACTGTAGGCAGCGCCGTCATCAAGCGGTAGTGGTCACTTGTTTGCCGCAGAATCAATCTGATCTTGCGAATCAACGCCCCGACCGACCGCGGCCTGTCCGCCGCTCGTGGGTCGATCGCGGGGCGATCGCCGGCTGGGGCAAGATGCCGCGGCCCCCGTTCCAGGCCCCCCCCGGGCCCCGGGCTCCGCCCGCTGGCCGTCCGGCCGACCGCACCGCCATGCCACCACTGCCCTCCCGCCTGTCCCCCGACGACCTGCGCGTCTTCATCCGCGTGGCCGAACGCGCGAGCTTCAGCGTCGCCGCCGAGCAGCTGGGCCTGCCGCGGGCCACCGTCTCCACCGCGGTGCAGCGGCTGGAAGCCCGGCTGGGTGCGCGCCTGCTGCAGCGCACGACGCGCCGGGTGCAGCTGACGGCCGACGGCCAGACGCTGCTGGAGCGGGCGCAGGACCTACTGGCCGATCTCGACGAGCTGCAGGGCCTGTTCCTGTCCGACGCGGCGCCGCTGGCGGGCCGGCTGCGGGTGGACATGCCACTCGGCGTGGCCCGCGCGAAGGTGCTGCCGGCCATCGACGGCTTCCTGGCCCGGCACCCGGGCCTGCAGGTGGAGGTCTGCAGCACCGACCGCCGGGTCGATCCGATCGCCGACGGTTTCGATTGCGTGCTGCGGGTGGGCACGCTGGGCGCCGACGGGCTGGTCGCGCGGCCACTGGGCGAGCTGCCGATGGCCAGCATCGCCAGCCCGGCCTATGTGGCGCGCTGGGGCCGGCCCGACAGCCTGCAGGCGCTGGGCGATCTGGCTGCCGGCCATCATCAGGTGCTGTACCGGCCGAACGCCGGCCAGCGTCCGGTGCCGTTCGAGGTGCTGGACGGCGACGGCCACCCGCAGGTGCTGGCCCTGCCCGGCCGCGTCACCGTCGACAACAGCGAGGCCTGGCTGGCCGCCTGCGAGGCGGGGCTGGGCATCGTGCAGATCCCGCGCTGGCGGGCGCAGGACCTGGTCGACGCCGGCCGGGCGATCGAGATCCTGCCCGACCATCCGCCGCCGCCGATGCCCGTCACCCTGCTCTACCCGCACCGCCGCCACCTGCCGCGACGGGTGAGGGTCTTCATGGACTGGCTGGCCGGGCTGTTCACCGAGGAGGCAGCCGCCACTTGCAGTCCGACACGGTTGTGACGGGTGGATGCATGCCCGCATCCGGTGCGTCCGGCAGGCACGGCCAGAATCCGGCCGGCCCCGGGCCGGGCAGGCCGGTCCCGACGGGCCGCACCCAGGAGGAAAGAACCCGCATGTCAGTCGTCATCCGCCACCATGTCATGGCCGGTCTGGGCCTCGGCCTGGCCACTCTCGGGGCGCTGGCCGCCGACGAGCCGCAGGTCGAGAAGTGCAGCCGCAAGCTCGGCGTGATCGCCCTGGTCGAGCCGCAGCAGGGTTGGGGCCATCTGGGCCAGTACGGCCTGGGATCGCCGGCGGCCCTGCTGCGCGGCATGGTGCAGCAGTCCGGCTGCTTCGATGTCGTCGAGCGCGGTGTGGCGCTGCAGAACCTGCAGCAGGAGCGCGCGCTGGCCTCCGGCGGTGATCTGCGTCAGGAATCGAACCTGGGCAAGGGCCAGATGCAGGCGGCCGACTTCGTGATGACGCCCAACGTGCAGATCGGCGCGTCGACCACCGGCGGCGTCGGTGGGGCCCTGCTCAGCCGCTTCAGTGGCACGTTGGGCGCGATCGCCGGCAGCCTGAAGTTCAAGGAGGCCCAGACCAGCCTGCTGGTCGCCGACGTGCGCTCCAGCCTGCAGGTGGCCGCCGCTGAAGGCAAGGCCACCAAGACCGACTTCGGCATCGGCGGCTGGCTGGGCCTGGGCGGTGCCGGCGGCTTCACCAGCACGCCCGAGGGCAAGATGGTGGCCGCGGGCTTCCTCGACAACTACAACAAGATCGTGCTGCAGATCCGCGACCAGCCGCAGCTGATCCGCAGCCACAGCGCCAGCGGCGATGCCAACGCGGCCGGATCCACCCGCGCCGAGGCCCCGCAGGCCGCCGGTCAGGTGCTGCAGCCCAAGATCGCCAACGTCAAGGTCCATGCCCAGGCTTCGCGCGAGTCCAGGGTGCTGGCCACGCTGCAGCGCGGCGACGAGCTGATCGCCAGTGGCGAGGTCAAGGACGGCTTCGTCTTCATCGACTCGGCCAACGTCAGCGGCTGGGTGCAGCGCACGCTGGTCGGGCCGGCCGCAGCCCAGAACGGCGCCCAGGCCGCGCCGGCGGCCGGCCTGCCGCTGGCCGGTGGCGCCGTCCTCGCCCCGGCGCTGGTCGGCACCTATGCCGGCAGCTTCAGCGGCAGCGAGAACGGCCATTTCCTGGTCACCGTCACGGCCAACGGGCAGGTCATCGGCAGTGGCAGTTCGCAGGCCACGGGGGCCTTCAGCGTCAACGGTCGCGCCGATGCGAACGGCGGCCTGTCGCTGGCGGCCACCGGCCGCGCCGGCTCGGCCCTGTACGCGGGCCGCATCGATCCGGCCCGCGGCCAGCTGTCGGGCCAGTGGCAGTACCAGGGCCTGCCCGGCGGCGGGGACTTCGTCGGTCAGCGGCAGTGAGCCCGGCGGGGCTCAGGCTCAGGGTCAGGGAACTGTCGGCGGGCCCGGCCCTCTACACTGGCCGCTCCGTCACCCCGTCGCCGCCATGATGAACGCCCCGATCCGCACCGGCCTGCTGGCCCTGGCCCTGTCCGTCTCCGCCCTGGCCGCGCAGGCCCAGACGGCCCACAAGGACGCCTGGGTGCGCGGCACCGTGGCGCAGCAGAAGGCCACCGGCCTGTTCGTCACCCTGACCTCGAAGACCGGCGGCACGCTGCTGTCGGCCAGCTCGCCGGTGGCCGGCGTGGTCGAGATCCACGAGATGAAGATGGAGGGCAACGTGATGCGCATGCGCGCGCTGTCCTCCGGCCTGCCGCTGCCCGCAGGCCAGGCGGTCGAGCTCAAGCCCGGCGGCTACCACGTGATGCTGCTGGACCTGAAGCAGGCGCTGAAGGACGGCGATGCCGTGCCGGTCACCCTGGTGGTGCAAGGCGCCGACGGCAAGCGCGAGCAGCTGGAGATCCAGGCCCCGGTGCGGGCGCTCGGCGGCATGCAGGGCCAGCACAAGCACTGACCGCCCGCCGCGGCGCTGCGGGCGACCGGCGCCGACGCGCCCTCGCCCGCCATCCCCCGCCGCCGGCCACCTCCGGGATCAGGCCATCGCCAGGTCGCCCGTGCCGCGCGGCCGGCGCCCGGCCTGCAGACACACCGCGGCGATCCACACCGCGTTGACCATCGGGAAGCCCGACAGCGCCAGCGTCACCGTGCCGCTGGCCGTGGCCACCACGCCCGCACCCAGGTCGATCAGCTGGATCAGCGCCATCAGGCGCAGCCACGGCGCATGGCGTCCCGGCTCACCCGCCGCCCACCACAGGCCGATGCCATAGGCGATGAAGCGGGCGGCCAGCATGGCCAGCGGATACAGCAGATCGGCCGGCGCGGCCGAATGGCCCATCTGCGCCAACAGCCATTGCGGCGCCAGCAGGTACAGAAAGCCCAGTACCAGCTGGATCGCCCCGATCAGGCGCAGCAGCGCCCGCGTCAGTCCGTCGGACATCACGCACTCCTTCTTCGCTCGTTGCCGCCGGGCATCCCCTTGACGCCCGGCCTGGGGCACACTGTCGCCCGGCCACTTCCGAATGTGAAGCAGTTACCGGAAGTGAAGTACCACCCACCGGACCACGACGATGACGCCCCCGAGACCCGAGCCACGACCGGACAGCGACACCGCCGACTGCGGCACCGGCTGCCCCGTGGCCCGCGCCGCCCGCGTGCTCGACGGCAAATGGACCACGCTGATCGTGCGCGAGCTGCTGCCCGGCCCACAGCGCTTCGCGGTCCTGCTGCGCGGCATCGGCGAGGTCAGTCCGCGCCTGCTGACGGCCCGTCTGCGTCTGCTGGAGGCCGAGGGGGTGGTCCGGCGCACCGTGCTGCCGACCCAGCCCCCGGGCACCGAATACGCGCTGACCGCCCATGGTCAGCAGCTGTACGACGTGATCCGCGCCATGGCCGCCTTCGGCACGGCGGCGCAGCAGCGCGATGCCGAACAGGCCCTCGAAGCCCGGCGTCAGGCCGAGGCGGCGGCCCGCACGCCGGCACGGCCCCGGCAGGTGCACCGGCTGCGCTGATCCGGCCCCTCAGGCGAGCGGCCCGAACCACGCCGCCAGATCGGGCCCCGGACGCGCCAGCCAGTAGCCCTGCTGCGCATCGCAACCGGCCTGATCGAGCAGGCGCGCCTGTGCCGCCGTCTCGACGCCTTCGGCCACGACCGTGATGCCCAGGCGCGAGGCCAGTTGCAGGATGCACTCGGCCACCGCTCGGGCATCCGCATCGGCCTCGATGTCGCAGATGAGCGTGCGGTCGAGCTTCAGCACCTTGAACGGCAGCTGGCGCAGCAGCGAGAAGTTGGAATAGCCGACGCCGAAGTCGTCGATCGCGATGCGCATGCCGGCGGCCTGCAGCGCCTCCAGCATCTCGCGCGTGCGGCCGATGTCGTGCAGCAGGGCGGTCTCGGTCAGCTCCACGACCAGGGCCGACGGCGGAAAGCCGCTGTCGAGCAGCAGCTGCGGCAAACGGCTCTGGGCCCAGCCCTCGTTGAACTGCGTCGGCGAGACGTTGACGCTCAGGTAGTTCAAGCGCCCCTGCGCCACCCAACGGGCGACCTGAGGCAAGGCCTGGCTGAGCATGCCCTCCATCATCGCGTCCAGCAGGCCCAGCGCCTCGACCGTCTCCAGAAAGGCCGCCGGGCTGCGCACCTCGCCATCGGGCAGATGCCAGCGCGCCAGCAGCTCGGCGCCGACGAAGCGGCGCTTGGCCCGCATCCGCACCGGCTGGTACCAGGCGCGGATCTGCTGCAGCGCCACCGCCTGGCGCACCTCGCGGTCGAGCGCGGCGCGCCGGTCCATCTCCGCGCGCAGCTCGACGCGGAAGGGCATGACGCGGCCGCGACCCGCCCGCTTGGCGGCGTACAGCGCCAGATCGGCATCCCGCAGCACGTCGTCGGCCTGACCCGGCCCGGCTTCGGCCATGCCGATGGAGCAGCCGCAGGGCACGCTGCGGCCCAGCAGCAGCACGGGCCGGCACACGCGGTCCAGCAGGCGATGGGCCAGGGTCGAGGCGGTCGGCGCATCCGCCACGGCGCGGGCCAGCACCGCGAACTCGTCACCGCCCAGCCGGGCCACCAGATCGCCCGGCCGCACCGCCGCACAGAGCCGCCGGGCCACCGTGACCAGCAAGGTGTCGCCAGCGCCATGGCCCAGCTTGTCGTTGACGCCCTTGAAGTCGTCCAGGTCGATCAACAGCACCCGCACGCCGGCCGCCCGCGTCGGGTCATCGGCCAGCGCCTCGCGCAGGCTGCGCTCGAAGGCGGCACGGTTGGCGATGCCGGTCAGCGCGTCCAGATCGGCGCGCTGCAGCGCGCGCTGGCGTTCGTCGTCCAGTTCGCGGGTGCGCTCGGCCACCCGCTGCTCCAGGTCCGCCGCGGCCGCGCTGAGGGCCTGGTTGGCCTCGTAGAGCTCGCGCGACTTGCCTTCGAGCAGGCGCTCGGCCTCCTCGCGTGCCCGGCGTTCGCGGGCGACCCGGGCTTCCAGCCGGCGGGTCAGGGCGTCCAGCGCATCGGCCGTCGGCGCGACCGGGCCGCCGGAGGGGCAGGCGGCGCCGTCGCTCACACCAGGTCCACGGTGAAGCGCAGCGCCTCGCCCTCAGGGCCGGCCAGCGCCTCGGTCCGCACCCGGACGTCCACGCCGAAATGCCGGGCCGAACCGGCGATCAGGCCCTCCGCCAGAGGTCCGAGGCGGCGCGGGCTGCGGTAGTCGAGCACCAGCCGGGTCGCGCTGCGTTCGGCGACGTCGAAGGTGGGCAGCTCGGCGTCGGGATAGAGCTTGCGCACCTCGACATGGATGTGGCCCTCGATGCTGGCCAGAAAGTCGAACAGGTGGCCGGCCCGCGCGAAGAAGGCCGGATGGTGGCGCGCGAAGCTGTCGCTGAGATGGGCGCCGAAGTCGCGCACCAGGTCGGCCGCCGGCCGGCCGCAGCGCGCCGACAGCGCCCCGCACAGGGCCTGCATCTCGCCGTGCGGATAGGTGCCGACGGCGGTGTAGGCGCCGCCGCTGGGCAGCGCGCAGGCCTCGATGATGTCGTCGGCCATGTCCTCGCCATGGCCCTGACGGACGAAGGCCAGGAACTCCGTGAACACCACACCCTTCATGCCGGCTCTCCTCGCGGATCACCCGGCGGCCTGTGCCGGGCCGGGACCGCGCCGTACTCTAGCCAGCGCGACCGGGGAGCGGTCACGAAAAATGACAGGGAAAGCGCGGGTGTCCCGCCTGCGATCGACGAGGAGCGGCCGGACAGCCCGGGACACCGACCGCCGCCGCACCATGCCCGTGCGGCGGCCCGGGGTTCAGAGCCCGTTGCGCGCCGCCACCCCGGTGCCCGGGAAGTCGGTGAACACGCCGTCGACACCGAGCGTCATGTAGTAGGCCATCTCGGCCTGCGGATCGCTGAAGCCGTAGCCGCTGGCGTCGTTGCGGAAGGTCCAGGTGTGGACGGCCAGACCGGCGGCATGCGCGGCCTCGATCACGCCGGTGCTGCCATCGACGCGGCGGTCGTTGAGGGTGATGGCGCCGTCGCCGTTGCGGTCGAGGCCGTCGGCCACGGTCTTCACCAGATAGGGCTTCCAGGGGCCGATGGCGTCGGCATAGCCCTTGACGAAGGCCAGGCCGCTGGCGGTCAGCAGATCGGAGAACCTGCGCGTGTCGCCGGCGACGACGAAGTCGTAGGGCTGGGCGAAGGGCGCGACCAGCGACATCGAGCCGTCGGCGTTGACGTCATCGGCATCGACCAGCTGCACCAGACGGATGTTCGTCTTCGTGTTCAGGTACTGCAGGTTCGCGACCTCGAAGGACTGGATGAAGACCGGCGCCGAACCCGTGTTGCCGTAGATCGGATGCAGCGTGGCCAGCAGCTTGTCCTCGAACACGTGCGTGCCGAACAGGCCGGCGTGGAAGGTCGAGTGCTTGATCTCGGGGTAGATGCCGACGGTGCGGCCGACCTTGGCGCCTTCGGTCTGGGCCAACGCGATCACCTCGGCCAGGGTCGGGATCTCGTAGAGGCCGTCGTAGGCGGCCGAACGGCTGCTGCGCGACTGCCTGGCGCGCAGGGTCTTGATCTCGGCCAGCGTGAAATCGCTGGCGAAGAAGGCGGTGGTCGACACGCCGTCGACCATCTTGGTCGTCTTGCGGCTGGCGTCGAACCGGGTGGCGACGTCGGTGGTGTCGTCGAGCATGGGCTCGTGGCGGGCGATCAGCACGCCGTCGCGGGTCATCACCAGATCGGGCTCGATGTAGTCGGCGCCGCGGGCGATCGCACGCTCGTAGGCGGCCAGCGTGTGCTCGGGCAGCTCACCGCTGGCACCGCGGTGGCCGATGACCAG
Organism: Pseudaquabacterium rugosum; assembly: GCF_038066575.1. Lineage (NCBI taxonomy): Bacteria > Pseudomonadati > Pseudomonadota > Betaproteobacteria > Burkholderiales > Sphaerotilaceae > Pseudaquabacterium > Pseudaquabacterium rugosum. The sequence goes on from NZ_JBBUTF010000018.1 coordinate 42,258, forward strand.
CGGCGCCTTGCCGTCGAGGGTCTTGTAGGCGGTGGCGTCATCGCCATCGCTGCCGCCACAGGCCTGCAGCACGGACAAGGCCAGCACGGCCGACACCCACAGCGGGCCACGGCCCATCCACACACGCGACATCAGGAGACTCCGGTACGACTGAACGATCTGGACGATCTGGAAGGCGCCGGCGGATCCGCGACCCGCCCACGCACGGACCGTGCGCCCGACACCTTCGGACAGGTCCGGACACACGACTTCACGAGCGGGCGCAGTGTGGCGAGGCCGCATGACGGGCGCGTGAACGAAGCCCGCCGTGGCGACGCCGCATCACCGGGCTCTGCACGATCGCTGCACAGTCCAGGCAGAGCATGGCGGCATGACGATCTCCCGCCGCACCTTCGGTCTGACCCTGATGTCGACCGGGCTGGGCACGGCCTGCAGCCTGCCCGCGCCCGCCTCCCGTTCCGCCGCGCCCGGCGCGGCACGCCTGCCGGCCAGCACCACCACCACTTCGACCTCCGCCGGTGACGCGCCGTCGCCGGCCTTGCAGCTGGATCCGCAGGCCGGCCAGCGCATCCACGTCGACCTCGGCGACGGCCGCCGCCTGGCCGTGCGCGCCTGGGTGGGCCTGCCGACCGTGGCGCGTCCGCTCGAAGCCGACCACCAGCAGCTCAACCTCTACATCCCCGAGGCCTATCTGCGCGGCGAGCGCATCGGCCGCCACACCGCCCGCAGCGCGCCGATCTTCCTGCCCAACCAGGTGGGCGGCTACATGCCGGCCCGGCCGGGCACGCCGGAGGGACGGGGCATGGGGCCACCACCTGCGGCATCGGCGGCATCGGCGGCATCGGCGGCATCGGCCGCTCAGATGGCACAAGGCGCACAAGGGGCACGGACAGCACCAGCCGTGGCCGGCGGAGCGTCGGGCCCGGTCGGCACGGTCGCTGCGGCAGGCCCGGCCGGCGGCGCGCCCTCGTCCGCGCCGTCGACCATCGCCCAGGCCCTGGCCCGCGGCTACGTGGTGGCCGCACCCGGCGCCCGCGGCCGCACGCTGCGCACGGCCGACGGCCGCTGGAGCGGCAAGGCACCGGCCGCCATCGTCGACCTGAAGGCCGCCGTGCGCTGGCTGCACCACAACGCCGACCGACTGCCGGCCGGAGACGTCGAGCGCATCGTCTCCAACGGCACCAGCGCGGGCGGCGCGCTGTCGGCCCTGCTGGGCGCCAGCGGCAACGGCGCCGACTACACGGCCGAGCTCGACGCCGTCGGCGCCGCACCCGGCCGCGACGACATCTGGGCCGTCAGCGCCTACTGCCCGATCACCGCGCTCGGCCTGGCCGACGGCGCGCACGAGTGGCAGTTCAACGCCGTGCACGACTACCGCCGCATCGAGATGTCGATGCTGGACTACCGGATGCAGCGCACCGAGGTGCCGGGCACGCTGACGCCGTTGCAGATCGCGCTGTCGGACGCGCTGAAAGCGGGCTTTCCGGCCCAGGTCAACGCGCTGGGCCTGACGGACGCCACCGGCCGCGCACTGCGGCTGGAGGCCGACGGCCGCGGTAGCCTGCGCGACCATGTGCAGGGCCTGCTGGTGGCCTCGGCCCAGGACGCGCTGGATCGCGGTCAGGCGCTCGGCGAGCGCGGCTGGTTGCAGCTGCAGGGCGGACGCGTGGTGGCCGCCGACTTCGACGCCTATGCCCGCGCCGTGGGCCGCATGAAGACGGTGCCGGCCTTCGACGGCGTGGCCCTGGACACCGGCGAGAACCAGCTCTTCGGCGACGCCACGACCGACCGCCGGCACTTCACCGACTTCAGCCTGGCGCACAGCCAGGGCGATGCCGCGGGCACCGCAGGCCGCGCCCCCGACCTCACCGTGCGCCAGATGGACGCGCTGCGCCAGCTGGCCGACGGCCGCAACCGTGTGGCCCCGCACTGGCGCATCCGCCACGGCACCGCCGACCGCGACACCGGCCTGGCCGTGCCGGCGCTGCTGGCCGCCGCCGTCCGGCCACGCGCCCGCAGCGTCGATCTGGCCCTGCCCTGGGATCGCCCGCACAGCGGCGACTACGATCTGCCGGCGCTGTTCGACTGGATCGACGAGCGCCTGGATGCCCATCTGGACGCCCGCAGGGGCTGAAGCCGGGCCTGAGCCCTCATGACCGGCTGTCGGCCGCCGTCCGCGAGGACGGGCCGGCACCGGGCTGCGGCTCAAGGCTCAAGGCTCAAGGCTCAGGGTCCCCCGCGGCGTCCCGCGGATCCACGTGTCACCTCCCCCCGACGACCTCCCACAGGAACCACCCACCATGCATGCCGACCCGCTGGTCTGGGGCCACGGCCCCCGCAGGCTCGAGGTTTTCCTCGAACCCACCTGCCCGTTCTCCGCCCGCGCCTTCGCCAAGCTCGACGAGCTGCTGCAGCGCGCCGGCGAGGACCGCCTGACGATCCACCTGCGCCTGCAGCCACAGCCCTGGCACGCGTTCTCGCCGATCACCACGCGCGCGGTGCTGGCCGCCGCGACCACGCCCGGCGGCAAGGCCGCGGCCCGGGCCGTGCTGACGGCGATCTTCGGGCACCGCGAGGCCTTCGAACCGATCGAGCACTGCCAGGGCGAGCTGCTGGAGCGCAGCCCGCACGCGCTGATCACGCAGATCGAGGCGCTGTCCGGCGTCGCCCTGATGGGCGCCTGGCAGGACCCGGCGCTGACGCCTCACATCAAGTGGCAGGCCCGCTACGCGCGCCAGAACGGCATCCACGTGACCCCGACCTTCATGATCGACGGCCTGGTCGTCGCCGACATGGGCAGCGGCGAGCCGGTCGAGCAGTGGCTGGGGCGGTTGGGGCTGGGTTGATCAGGGCGTCGCCCGATCCGGGGCCGACGCTGCCCCCTGCAGCGCCCCCTCCGCCACCGCCGTCAGCACCTCGCAACCATCCGCGGTGACGGCCACCATGTGCTCCCACTGCGCCGACAGCGAGCGGTCCTGCGTCACCACCGTCCAGCCGTCGGCCAGCTGGCGGCACTCGCGGCGGCCGGCGTTGAGCATGGGCTCGATGGTGAAGATCATGCCCGGCTCCAGGCGCAGGCCGTCGCCGCGGCGGCCGTAATGCAGCACCTGAGGCTCATCGTGGTAAATGGTGCCGATGCCGTGGCCACAGTATTCGCGCACGACGCTGAAGCGCTCGCGATGGGCCACGGTCTGGATCGCATGGCCGATGTCGCCCAGCGCCGCGCCCGGGCGCACCTGGGCGATGCCGGCCAGCATGGCCTCGCGCGTGGTGTCGATCAGGCGCCGGGCGAGCGCGCTCGGCGTGCCCACGCAGTACATGCGGCTGGTGTCGCCGAACCAGCCGTCCTTGATCACCGCAACGTCGATGTTGAGGATGTCGCCATTCTTCAGGATCTGCGTGTCCGACGGAATGCCGTGGCAGATCACGTGATTGACCGAGACGCAGACGGTCTTGGGAAACCCCATGTAGCCGACGTTGGCCGGGATCGCGCCCTGCACCTTCACGATGTGCTCGTGGCACAGGCGGTCGAGCTCGCCGGTGCTGACGCCGGCCACCACGTGGGGCTCGATCATGGTCAGCACCTCGGCGGCCAGGCGGGCGGCGATGCGGGCCTGGGCGATCTCGGCGGCCGAGCGGATCGGCACGCCCTTGGGTCCGCGCGCCATCAGTGGGCTCCACCCGGGGTGTGCGCGCCGGCCACGTCCGCCAGGCGGACGGGTGCGGTGGCGGGGCCGGCCGCTGCGGCCGCGGCCTGCGGCGCCAGGGCCAGCGCCGCGGCCAGGTCCAGGCCGCCGGTGGCCTCGGCCTGCACCAGCAGGCGGGCGATGGCCTGGTGGTCCAGGCCGGGATGCAGCTCGGCCAGCATGCCGACGCGCATCCAGTGCTCGGCCTGGGCATTGATCGAGCGGCTCAGCGCCTGGCTGGCCACGCGCAGGTTCTCGTGCATGGTGTCCGATATCTTGACGATGCCCATGGTGTGCGGTGCGACTCCGGAAATGAATACACGCATTGTATGCGTTTCATATATTCCACCCCGCCGACCGGGGCCACGATCGCCCGCCCCCGGCCTATGATGCGCACCTGCCCGACCACCCCAGGAGCCCGCCATGGGTGACCTTGCCCACCCGTGATGACCGCCGCCGACTACCTGGCCTGGGAGGCCACGCAGACGCAGCGCCACGAGTTCGTCAACGGCGAGGTCTGGGCGATGGCCGGGGCCGAGGAGCGCCACGTGACCATCGCGCTGAACGTCGCGATGGCACTGAAGCAGCACCTGCGCGGCACCCGCTGCCGCACCTTCATCAGCGACATGAAGCTGCATGCCGAGACCGTCGGCAGCTACTTCTATCCCGACGTCTTCGTCACCTGCAGCGAGGCCGACCGCGGCGCGCCGCTGATCAAGCGCCAGCCCACGCTGGTGGTCGAGGTGCTGTCCAGGGGCACGGCCGCCTACGACCGCGGCACCAAGTTCACCCACTACCGGCAGATCCCGGGGCTGCGCGAGATCGCGCTGATCGACCCCGACAGCCGCCGCTGCGACGTCTACCGCCGCGGCGAGGACGGCCTGTGGGTACTGCACCCCTTCGAGACCGCCGAAGGCCTGGGCCTGGCCAGCGTCGATCTGGTGATGGACAGCGCGACGCTCTACGCCGATCTGGACTGAGCGGCACCCCGCCGGCGCCGCGCCGGCGGACCCGGGCGCGCCATCGCGCCGGCAGCAGCGCCAAGCGCCGCCGCCTGCGCCGCCCGCAGCTCCGCGTCCGTCATCAGATAGGCCGGGCTGTCCTGCAGCCGCTCGACCGCCAGATCGATGAAGGCGCGCACCCGGCGCGGCAGCGCGGTGCGGGTGCCGTAGTACAGGTGCAGCGCGATCGGCGCGCACAGGTGGTCCAGCAGCAGCGGCACCAGCTGACCGCTGCGGATCAGCGGCGCGGCCTGGATCATGCCGAGCTGGGCGATCACCTCGCCGCACAGCACGGCCTGCAGCTCCAGCTCGGTGTCGTTGGTCGACAGGGCCGGGCTGACCATGCGGGTCTCGGTCTGGCCGTCGACCTGCACCCACCAGGGAAACACCTTGCCGTTGCCCGCATGACGGAACACGCTGCAGCGGTGGGCCGCCAGATCATCGAGCGTGAGCGGCACGCCATGGCGCGCCAGGTAGGCGGGCGAGGCGCAGATCGGCAGCTGCAGCGGGAACAGGCGACGGCCGATCACGCCGTCATCGGGCGCCACGCCGATGCGAAAGCCCACGTCCACCCGGTCGCGCACCCAGTCGCCCAGGTTGTCGTCGAGCTGCACGTCGGGCAGGATGGCCGGGTGGCGTTCGCGGAACTCGCGGATCACCGGCATCAGCAGCGGCGCGAACGACGAGCGCGGGCCGACGATGCGCAAGGGCCCGGCGATCTCGTCCTGGCCGCCACGCGCCAGCAGCAGCGCGCGGTCCAGCGCGGCGAGTGCCGGCTGCGTGTGTTCCAGGAAGCTGCGGCCCTCCTCGGTCAGCGCCAGGCTGCGGGTGGTGCGGTGCAGCAGGCGCACGCCCAGCTGCTGTTCGAGCTGGGCGATGGCCTGGCTGGCGGCCTGCGGGCTGACGCCCTGGGCCAGCGCGGCCTGGCGGATGCTGCCCAGCTCCACGGCCTTGGTGAAGGTGGCGATGGCGCGCAGTTCGTTCATCGGGGCGGTCGGCACGGATGCAGTGTCAGGGCCTCCAGTATCAAGCCCGGCTTGCGACAGTGACAAGCCCGGCCGCGCTACCGGTGCCGCGGCGGCGCCCCTAGAGTCGGCTCCCTGCGCCGGAAGAACGCCGACCTGTCGCGCGTCCGCCCAGGCCACGCAGGCCGCCCCCGCCCCGACACCGACCAACGCCGGCCGACACCGGTCAAGGGCGACCGGGCCGGCACCGGCCACGCCCACCCCACCCCGCCCCGATCCCGCCACGCCGCCCCTCGCCCGGGGCCACGCCGCCATGACACGACTGAACATCAACGGCCGGAACCAGACGGTCGACGTCGATCCGTCCACCCCGGTGCTGTGGACCCTGCGCGATGCGCTGGGCATGACCGGCACCAAGTTCGGCTGCGGCATCGCCGCCTGTGGCGCCTGTACCGTGCATGTCGACGGGCAGGCCACGCGGTCCTGCGTGACGCCGATCTCGGCGGTCGAGGGCCGCCGCATCGAGACCATCGAGCACGTGACCGCCGGCGCCGACCGCGTGGGCCGCGCCGTGCACGAGGCCTGGGTGCGCCACGACGTGGCCCAGTGCGGCTACTGCCAGAGCGGCCAGATCATGGGCGCCACCGCCTTCCTGAAGTCGCTGCCCCGCGGCAAGGTGCCCGATGCCGCCGAGATCGACGCCGCGATGGCCGGCCACATCTGCCGCTGCGGCACCTATGCCCGCATCCGTGCGGCCATCGCCGACGCCGCCCGCGCCCTGGCCTGAGCCCCGCAAGGAGAGTCCGACATGATCGACCACGCCCTGACCGCCGCCCTGCCACGCGCGCTGCAGCACCTGGCGCAGCGCCAGGCCGCCGCTGACGAGGACACCGCCACGCCGGCCGCCGCCCTGCCCCGCCGCAGCTTCCTGAAGCTGGGCGGGCTCGGCGGCCTGGCCCTCGGCCTGGGTCTGCAGACCGCTGATGTCCAGGCCCAGGCCACCGCCGGCGGCAGCGCATCCGGCGGCCTGAAGCCGATCGAGCAGCCCGCCTCCTTCGTCCAGATCCAGCCCGACGGCCAGGTCATCGTCACCATCAACCGGCTGGAATTCGGCCAGGGCGTGGAGACCGGCCTGGCACTGATCCTGGCCGAGGAGCTGGATGCCGACTGGTCACGCGTCAGCAGCCGCCTGGGCGGCAACGACGCGGCCTATGCCGATCCGCGCTATGGCCTGCAGATGACCGGCGGCTCCACCGCCACCGCCCACAGCTACAGCCAGTACCGCGAGCTCGGCGCCCGCGCCCGCGCGATGCTGCTGGCTGCGGCCGCCGCGCGCTGGCAGGTCGACGTGGCGCAGCTGCGCACCGACGCCGGCCAGGTGCTCGGCCCCGGCGGACGCCGCGCCGGCTACGGCGCGCTGGCCGAGGCCGCCGCGGCGCTGCCGGTGCCCACCCAGGTCACGCTGAAGGATCCGAAGGACTTCCGCCTGATCGGCCGCGCCACCCACCGGCTGGACGCCCGAGCCAAGAGCAGCGGCCGCCAGGACTTCGGCATCGACGTGAAGCGGCCCGGCCAGCTGACGGCCGTCGTGGCCCGCCCGCCGGTGTTCGGCGGCCGCCCGGCCACGGTCGACGACACCGCCGCCAAGGCGGTGCGCGGCGTGCGCGCCGTGCTGCGCATCCCGCTGCCCGGCGGCGGCGAGGGCGTGGCCGTGCTGGCCGACGGCTACTGGCCGGCCAAGACCGCGCGCGACGCGCTGCAGATCGGCTGGGACAGCGCCGGCCGCGAGGCGGTCGACAGCACCCGCCAGCTCGCCCAGTACCGCGCGCTGGCCGAACAGCCCGGCCCGCGCGCCTTCGAGGCCGACGTCTCGGCCCTGACCACGGCGCCGCACCGCATCGACGCCGAGTTCGTCTTCCCCTACCTGGCCCACGCGCCGATGGAGCCGCTGAACTGCACCGTGCAGCTCGATGCGGACGGGGCCCAGGTCTGGACCGGCACCCAGTTCGCCGGCGTCGACGCGATGGCCGCCGCGCGCACCCTCGGCCTGAAGCCCGAGCAGGTGCGGGTGCACGTGCAGATGGCCGGTGGCGGCTTCGGCCGCCGTGGCGTGCCGTCGAGCGACTTCGTGGTGCTGGCCTGCGAGGTGGCCAAGGCCGCCCGCGCGGCCGGCGTCAGCGCCCCGGTGCGCACGCTGTGGAGCCGCGAGGACGACATCCGCGGCGGCCACTACCGCCCGCTGCACCTGCACCGCGCGCGCATCGGCTTCGACGCCCAGGGCCGGGTGCTGGCCTGGGACCATGCGCTGGTCGGCCAGTCCATCGTCGGCGGCACGATGTTCGCCGGCATGATCAAGAACGGCATCGACCCCACGGCCACCGAGGGCCTGCGCGATCCCTACCCGCTGCCGATGCGCCTGACCGTGCACCACCCGCAGGTCAACGTGCCGGTGCTGTGGTGGCGCAGCGTGGGCTCGACCCACACCGCCTACGTGATGGAGACGCTGATCGACGAGATCGCCCGCACGACGAAGCAGGACCCGGTGGCCTACCGTCTGGCCCTGTTCGGCAGCGGCCACCGCCGCCACCGCGAGGCGCTGCAACTGGCCGTCGAACGCAGTGGTTATGGACAGCGCCAGCTGCCGGCCGGCCGTGCCTGGGGCGTGGCGGTGCACGAGAGCTTCAACACCGTCGTGGCCTGGGTGGTCGAGGCGTCGCTGCGCGACGGCCGGCCGGTGCTGCACAAGGCCACGGCCGGCGTGCACTGCAACCTGGCCGTCAACCCGCTGAGCATCGAGGCGCAGATCCAGGGCGCGGCCATCATGGGCCTGTCGATGTGTCTGGAGGGCAGTGCCATCACGCTGAAGGACGGCGTGGTCGAGCAGAGCAACTTCGGCGACTACCCGGTGGCCCGCATCACCGACGCGCCCGAGTTCGCCGTGCACATCGTGCCGAGCGCCGAGCCGCCCACCGGCATCGGCGAGCCGGGTCTGCCGCCGCTGGCCCCGGCCCTGGCCAACGCCATCGCCGCGCTGACCGGCAAGACGCCGCGCGCGCTGCCCTTCGCGCTCGGCTGAGAACGTGCCCGCCGCGCACGCGGGCCGCACCGTCGCCCGCCACACCTCGCCTGCCACCCACTGACCGCCGCCCCTGCCCCATGGACGATCTCGACACCCAGGTGCTGCGCACCGCCTGCGCCTGGCAGGCCGCCGGCGAGGCCGTGCTGCTGGTGACGGTGGCCCGCACCTGGGGCTCGTCGCCGCGGCCGCCGGGCGCACTGATGGCGCTCGACGGCCGCGGCCGCACCGTGGGCTCGGTCTCCGGCGGCTGCATCGAGGACGATCTGGTGCGCCGTGTGCGCGAGGCCGGGCCGGGCGCGGTCTGTGCCGGAGGCACGCCCGAGGTGCTGCGTTATGGCATCTCGGCCGACGAGGCCCACCGCTTCGGCCTGCCCTGCGGCGGCACGATCGAGCTGGTGCTCGAACCCGTGGCCGCCCACAGCCGCCTGCCCGAGCTGCTGCAGGCCCGCGAAGCGCGCCGCGCCACCGAGCGCCGGCTGGATCTGGCCACCGGCGCGGTGACGCTGCGCGAGAGCGGGCACGACGGCCTGCCGCAGCTCGACGACCACACGCTGACCACCTGGCTGGGCCCGCAGGCCCGGCTGCTGCTGATCGGCGTGGGCGACATCGCGGCCTTCATGGCCCGGATGGCGCAGGGCCTGGGCTTCGACGTCATCGTCTGCGACCCGCGGCCCGAAAGCCGCGCCAGCTGGACGCTGGGCCACCTGCCCGTCAGCCCCGAGATGCCCGACGACCTGATCGCCCGGCTGCGGCCCGATGCGCGCACCGCCATCGTCGCGCTCAGCCACGATCCGAAGATCGACGATCTGGCGCTGATCGACGCGCTGCGCTCGGACGCCTTCTACGTCGGCGCCATCGGCTCCCGGCGCAACACCGCCGCGCGGCGCGAGCGCCTGCGCCAGCACTTCGACCTGAGCGAGGCCGAGCTCGACCGGCTGCACGGCCCGGCAGGGCTCTACATCGGCAGCAAGACCCCGGCCGAGATCGCGCTGTCGATCATGGCCGAGCTGGTGGCGGCCAAGAACGGCGTCGCCCGCCAGCAGCGGGTGGCGGTGGAGGCGGGCAAGGCCGGCGCCACGCGGGCGCGGCAGGTGGGACAGGCGGAACCGACGGCACGGGCCGAACGGGCTGATCCGGCTGAGCGGGCTGAGCCGGCCGCAGAGGCTGGAGCAGCCGCAGAGGCCGGACACCTGCCCGCCCCCGCATGACGCCGCTCCACGCCTGGGTACTGGCCGCCGGGCAGGGGCAGCGCCTGGGCGGCCGCACCAAGGCCGCCCTGCGCATCGACGGCCGCAGCCTGCTGGCACGGCTGCTGGACGCCCTGCATGAGGGCGCACGGCCGGCCGCACTCGGCGTGGTCTGCGGCCGCGACCGGGCGGCCTGGGATGCGCTGCAGCGCGAACTGCAGGCGTCGGCGCACACCCCGGCGCCTGCACTGCACCATCCGGACGGCGCCCTGCCCACGCTCGGCCACAGCCGCCAGTGGGCGCTGCACCGGCATCTCGGTCCGCACCTCGATCAGCCCCTCGGTCCGCCCCTCGGTCCGCCCCTCAGGTCGGCGGCCGGGCACGCTCTCTCGCCAGAGACCTCGCCAGCAAGCTCGCAGACACCCGACCTGCTGCTGTGCGTGGCCGATCTGCCGCGGCTGCAGGCCGCCGACGTCGCCGCGCTGTGCCGGGCCTGGCGGGCCGATCCGCAGCGCCCCTTCGACGCGCTGCGCCCGGTCGTCGATGGCCGGCCCGGCCATCCGGTGCTGCTGTCGGCCCGCGCCGTGCGCGTGCTGGCCGCCGCGCCGCCCGAGACCGGCCTGCGCGAGGCGCTGCAGGCCGCCGGCCTGCGGCTGTCGGTGCTCGCGCTCGACAGCCCCGGCCCGGTGACCGATCTGGACACCCCCGACGACCTGCAGGCCCTGCGCGCCGCCTGGCCGCAGGCCGACATCCGCTGGCCCGATGACGGATTCCCACCCTGTGCCCCCTGATGAAAATCGCGCCGCTGCCGGCGGCTGCATCCCCCGCCGCCGCACGGCCCTGCTGCTGTCGGCCGCCCTCGGCGCACTGGCACTCGGCAGCGGCTGGAAGGCCTGCCAACGCCTGCTGCAGCCCACCGGCTGGGAACTGCGCCCGCTGCCGGCCACGCCGGCCGCCACGGGCGAGGACATCGATCCCCCCGGCCTCCTCCAATCCCTGACGATCGGCCGCGACATGCTGTTCGACAAGCCCGCCGGCACCCGGCCCGACGGCCCGCTGCCGATGCAGGCGCTGACCGGCGACGACCTGGCCGCCGCGCCCGATGGCAGCCTGTGGCGGCTCGGCCATTCGACGGTGCTGATCAAGCTCGACGGGCATTTCTGGCTGACCGATCCGGTCTGGGCCGAGCGCGCGTCGCCGCTGCCCTGGATCGGGCCACGCCGCTTCCAGCCGCCGCCGATCGCGCTCGATGCGCTGCCACCGCTGGCCGCCGTCATCCTCTCGCACGACCACTACGACCACCTGGACCGCGACACCGTGCGCGCCCTGGCCGCGCGCACCGGCGTCTTCGTCACGCCCACCGGCGTCGGCGATCTGCTGGTCGACTGGGGCATCCCGCGCGACCAGGTGCGCCAGCTCGGCTGGTGGCAGCACACCCGCCTCCACGGCCTGACGCTGACGGCCACCCCGGCGCGCCATTTCTCGGGCCGCGGGCTGTTCGACCGCAACCGGCGGCTGTGGGCATCCTGGGTCATCCAGGGCCCTCGACAAACGATCTACTTCAGCGGCGATTCCGGCTACGGCCCGCACTTCGCGCAGATCGGCGAGCGCCTGGGCCCCTTCGACCTGACGCTGATGGAGAACGGCGCCTACGACCGCCGCTGGCCCGCCGTGCACATGCACCCTGAAGAGACCCTGCAGGCCCACCGTGACCTGCGCGGCCGCCGCCTGCTGCCGGTCCACAACGCCACCTTCGACCTCGCCTTCCACCGCTGGGACGAGCCGCTGGAGCGCCTGAGCCAACTGGCCGCGGCCGCGGGCCAGCCCCTGCTGACCCCCCGCTTCGGCGAACGGGTGGACCTGCACCGGCCGCAGCCGACGAAGGCGTGGTGGCGGGAGGTCGTCGCGGCCCCGGCCACGGCCGCCGCCACGGTCTCCGCCACGACGGCGGATGCACCGCGCTGAACCCGGCCCCCGGCCCGGATCCGCGTTCAGCCCCCCGGCCGCTCCACGGCATCGAAGCGCAGGCCGCTGGCGCCCTCGCCACGGCCGGTGGTCTTGCTGCGGCCGATCCACAACAGCGCCCGGCCCCGCGCGTCGCGGGCGTAGTTGAAGGCCCGCCGCAGCTCGATGCCGGCGCGCGGCACGGTCTCGTCGTCCAGCCGCAGGAAGTCGGTGGCCAGACCGGCCGCGCCCGTGGCGGGACGCTCGCGCAGGATCTCGCCACGCGGGTGGAAGGCGAAGCCCTGCAGACCGGCCTGCTCCGGCTCGGCCTGGACCCAGGGCGCGGCACGCAGCCGGGCGATGACGGCGGCCAGATCGGCCTGGCGCGGGTCGGCCAGCCGCGCGGTATCGACCGGCAGGTGCTGCACCACGACGCCGCGCTGCAGCTGGATCGACCACTGCTGCGGCGTCGCGCCCGGCCGGCGCACCGGCAGGAAGGGGATCCAGTGCGGGGCCACCGGCGTCTGCAGACGGTGCACCAGCCCCCCCGCACCGCCGCCGCGCACCGACTGCAGCACCGACAGCCGGGCGGCTTCGTCGCGGCGGTCCAGCGGGTCGCCGGAGCTGCCCTGCACCCGCTGCTCGATCGCCCAGGCCAGATTGGCCATCTCGTCGCGCATCAGCAGCACCTGCTCCAGCGGCGGGCCTTCCTGGGCCTGCAGCGACGGGCACAGGTAGAGCGGATCGCCACCGCCGGAGGCCGCCGCCGGCCCCTGGCGCGACAGCGCGTACAGCGACCACGGCGTGCCATCGGGATTGCGCGCCGGCGGGATCTCGACGCCGAGGCCGAAGTTGTCGCGCACCGTCAGGCGGCCGACCTGCCACAGGCTCTGCACCGGCAGCGTCAGCGGCAGCACGTACCAGTCGTGGCCCCAGGCCAGCGCGTACTCCAGCAGGGCCAGGCGGGCCAGATCGCCGCGGCCGGCGCCGATGGCGCCGAAGTTCACCCGCCCGTCCTCGAAGGACCAGTGGCGGTCGGCCGGCATGCCCGGCCAGCGGGCCTGGGCCGGCATCAGCGCCCGGCCGGGGGAGACGTGCAGCACCGCAGGGCGCGGGCCGGCATGGGTCGGCGACGGATCCGCGGCCCAGCCGGCGGCCGGCAGCCGGGTGGCGGTGAAGTCGTCCCAGTCCAGGCGGCCGTCGGTGTAGGCCGCGGCCTGGATCTGCGCGGCCGGCGAGGTGCCGGCAGTGCCGAGGCCGAAGGCGTAATCCAGCCGTGCCGGCTGCCAGCAGGGGCTGGCACCGCTGTCGCTGCGCGGATCCAGGGCCAGCGCGTCGATCCAGCGCAGCCAGCGGTCGAGCAGCGGCGGCAGCGCCTGCGCATCCAGATCGTGCGCGGCCAGCCAGGCCGCGGCCGCAGCGGCGTCTGCGTGGACGTCGCGCCAGGCGGCCGACAGCCCGGCCGCGTCCACGCTGCGCCCGTCCAGCAGCTGGTGCCAGACGAAGCCGCGCACGTCGCTGGCCGCGTCCGACGGCGCGGCCAGCACCGCCGGCCAGTCGCGCAGCAGCGGTCCGATCGCCGCGCGCTGGCCGGCCGCGCGCAGCAGCCGCAACAGCTGCTGGCCGGCCTGGGCATTGAGCTTGGGATGGGCGCCCAGCACGCGCTCGCCCTCGACCAGCGCCTCGATCGGCGCCTGGGCGTCGTCCAGCGGCTGCGGCGCGCCGCCGGGCGGCAGCAGCGTGCGCAGCGGCAGGCCGTGCACCCGCACGTCGGCGGCCACCGGGCTGCCGGCGTCCTCGCCGCGCAGCTCGTTGAACTGCCACTGGCGGGCCAGCAGCCACAGCGGATCGGCCAACGGCGCCTGCAGGCCGAGGCCGATGTCGTCGGCCACCGGCAAGGGCTCCAGCCGCGACCAGCTGGTGACCGACGGGCGGGCCTGCAGCGCCTCGGCGCCGAGGGCGGTGATGCGGGCGGCGGCGGCGGACAGTCGGGTGCTCATGGTCGGGACTCCGGTGTCATTCGGTGGCCACGAGCTTGCCCGCGGCCATCGTCATCGCGCTCAGCGGGCTGTGCTGGCCCCAGGCGCCACGCAGCTGCTGCAGGTTGCGGCCCAGCAGGCCGGCCAGGTCGACCGAGGGCACGTCGGCCGGCAGGTTCTGCGGCAGCATCAGCGCCGGCAACAGCGTGCCCAGGCCCTGCAGGTCCTGCGGCCGGACCGCGCGCAGCCGCGCCAGGGCCAGGCTCTCGTCGACCACGGCCAGCAGCTCGTCGAGCGTCCAGTGCTCGGCCTTCGGGTCGGCCGGCACGGCCAGCAGCAGGGTCTGCGGCGCGCGGGCGCCCGGGGCGTCGAAGTGGAAGGACAGGCCGGTGGTCTGCTGGGCCGCGGGCAGGGTCTCGCTCCATTCGTCGATGAACAGGCCGCTGAGCCGCGTCTGCTCGCCGACGCCGTCGAGCGCGGCCGGCGCATGGGCGACGACCGCCAGCACGCCGCGCAGGTCATCGCCATCGGCCGGCGGCAGCGCCCCCCAGCGCCGCACCGGCGCACGGCCGGGCGCGCCCATCTGGATCAGCTTGAAATCCGTGGCCAGGGGCTCGATGCCCTGGGCCTCGGCGGCGCACAGCGCGTCCGACAGCCGCGACAGCGGCTCGTGCACGCAGGCCAGCTGCGGCAGCCAGCCGGCGATGGCCCAGTCGTCGCCGTCCAGCAGCGTGGCGCGGCGGGCCAGCGCGGCATCGACCTCGGCCGCGGCATCACCCAGCACGAAGCGCGGCAGCAGCGGGAAGTCGCGGCCGAGGATGGCGCGCGTGCGGGCGACCAGGGCCCGCACCTGCACCGCCACCGGGGCGTCGGCGGCCGGCCACGGCGCCTCGGCCAGGCGGGCGCGGATCTCGGCGGCCAGCGTGCGGGCCCGCGCCGCGGCCGCCGGCAGCGTGTCGGCACCGGGGCCGCCCGCCGCGGCCTGGGGATCGGCCGCCGCACCGCCGTCGGTGGCATCGATGCGCGCACCGGCGGCCTGCGCATCCCCGCCGGCGCGCGTGGCCGTCGCGCTGCGCCAGCCCAGCGCCGCGGCCTGGTCGAGCGCGGTGCGCACGGCCGCGTACAGCGCCCGGGTGCCGGCCGCCCGCGGATCGAGTGCGGCCAGCAGGTCCTCGTCGGCCGGCAAGGCGGCCTGCGCGGCATCGAGCGCGGCCAGCGCCTGATCGGCCGCGGCATCGGCGAGGGCGACCCGGCCACGCAGCTCGCCCACGTCGGCGCCGGCCTGCTCGCCGTCGCGCTGGCGGGCGGCGGCCTCGACGTCGTCGCGCACCAGCACCAGGTCCTGGCGGTGCAGCGCCCGGGCCTGGGCCAGCAGCCGGTGCAGCAGCCAGCACTGGGATTCCAGCGACAGCAGACCCCGGCTGCCGGCCGGCGCATCGGCCGGCGGTTCGCCGTCGAGCACGATGGCCATCGCGTCGGCGGCCGCACCGAAGCGCTCGCGGGCCCGGGCCGACAGGCACACCGCCAGGCGCTCCTGCAGCGCGCTCTGGCCGCCCTGGGTCTGCGGCTCGGCGCCCAGCACCAGCGACAGCGGCGACAGGCCGAGCGCGCTCACCGGCAACTGCAGCCGCTCGTCGCGCGGCTGCCAGCGCCACTGGGGGCGGCCGTCATAGGGCTGGGCCAGCGGCACCCGCTCGATCAGCCGGGCGCTGAAGAGAAAGCGCTCCGGATCGCCGAGCTGACGCGCCAGCCAGGCATTGAGCCCGGGCTCGACCCGCGCGGCCAGATCGTCCAGGTCGGCCCAGGGCCCGGCATCGTCATCGCCCAGCACCACGGCCACGCGCTGGGTGTAGCCGCGGTCGGCGCGCGGCGTGCGCACGATGCGCGGCTCGGGCGGGCGCTGCTGCTGGTCCAGCGTGGCCAGGGCCGCCGCGCTGGCCTCGGGATCGCCGCCGACCAGCTGGTGCACGCTCTCGGCCAGCAGCAGGTCGGAGACGGCGTCGAACAGGTCGGCCAGGTCATCGAGCACGCCGCGGATCGTGCCGCGCTCGGCCGCGCCGAGCCCGGGCAGCGTCAGAGCGGTGGCGGCATCGGTGCGCACGGCCTGCAGCATCGCCAGCGCGTCGACCACGTCGCGGGCGGCGATGGCCTCGGCCGCGGCGGCCGCGGTGTCCGCCCCGTCGGCCGGACGCAGCGGCCAGCGCTGGCGGAACTCCAGCACCCACTGCGCCAGGCCGCGTTCGCGCAGGGCCTGTTCGAAGCGGTAGCCCAGCAGGGCGGCCAGGGACTGGCCGCCGGCCACGCCCTCCAGCAGGGCCTGGGCGGCCTGCACGCGGTGCGAGCGCAGGTCCAGCTCGAAGGCACCGCCGGCTTGCTCGCGGTTGGCCAGATGGCCGCTGCGCAGCACGGCCGCGGTGGTGGCCTGACGCAGCGAGGGCGCGTGCAGATGGCCCAGGCTGTCGGCGGCGCGGTCCGCCGGATCGGCGCCATCGGGCCGCAGGTCCTCCAGCACACCCCAGGCGCCCAGGTGCAGGCCCTGCGGCGTGCGCTCGCGCAGGGCGTCCAGCCGCCGCGTGGCCAGCGAGGTGATCCAGGCATCGAGCCGCCAGGCGGCCACGTCCAGCGTGGTGCGCAGCGCGTGGTCCAGCTCGCCGGCACGACAGCCCTGCAGATGGCGCAGGCTCTGCTGGAAGGTGGCGATGTTGGCCAGCGCCGCCGGCCAGGTCGTCCGGTCACGGCCGAGCTGAGCGGCCAGCGCATCGCCGACGCTGCGGTCCCCGGTGGTGCCGTGCAGCTGCAGGCCCAGCACCGCCCCGGCATGGGACAGGGTGATCTGGTCGCCGACGGACGTCACGGGATCGACGCCGATGTACTCGGCCACCCGGGAGGCCCGCACGGCCTCGGCCACCCCGGCCGGCAGCCGGGCCACCTGCGTCAGGTGGTCGGCCAGCAGGGACAGGCCGCTGTCGAGGAGCTCATGGTCGGCGGCGCACAGCAGCAGCGCCTCCAGCAGGCTGTGGCTGGTGCGGATGTGCTGC
This sequence comes from Pseudaquabacterium rugosum, assembly GCF_038066575.1. Taxonomy (NCBI): domain Bacteria; kingdom Pseudomonadati; phylum Pseudomonadota; class Betaproteobacteria; order Burkholderiales; family Sphaerotilaceae; genus Pseudaquabacterium; species Pseudaquabacterium rugosum. Next base: position 59,137 of record NZ_JBBUTF010000018.1, read on the forward strand.
TGCAGCGCCGCGCGCAGACCCGTGCGGCCCTCGCCGAGCCGCTGCAGCAGCGCGCCGATGTAGTCCGGCACCAGCATGGCCTGCGGCGGCAGCTCGCGCCGGCCGTCGGCCGGATCGCGCTGCACCCAGGCCACCGCGTCCAGCGGATGCGAGACCGGCCGCACCACGCACTGCGCGATCAGCGGCATCGCCTGCGGCCAGTGGCGCAGCAGTGCGGCCACCACCAGGCCGCTGAGCAGGCTCTGCGAGCGGGCCAGCTCCTGCAGCTGCGCGTCGTTGGCGACCTGGGCCGGCCCGGCCACCGGCACATGGCGCTTGGCCACCGACCAGGGCTGCATGGCCAGCAGCGGGTGCAGATCCTCGGCCGAGGCGGCCTGCAGGCGCGGCACGCGCGGCACCGCCGCCTGCCAGAAGCCGCGCAGCGTCTCCAGCACATCGTGCAGACCCCGCTCCAGCGCCGAGCCGGCCTGCGGCACGTAGCCGCGTGCGCACACCGGCAGGATGCCGTAGGGCTGATCGCCGACCCGCAGCACCGACAGCGGCCCGCCCGGACGCAGATGGCGCACCGCATGCACCCGCAGCCGGGCCAGCGTGGCGTCGTCGATCAGGCGCGGCGTGCCCTCGCCCTCGCCGGCCGGATTCCAGAAGTCGCGCAGCGTGCCGCCGAGCGTCGCCCGCCACAGCGCGTTGATCATGTGGGCCGAGGTCGCGCCCTCGCGCAGCGTGCCGCCGGGCAGCACACGCGCATCCAGACCGGCCGCCGGGTCCGCGGCCTGCGGCAGGCCCAGCAGGTGGTGCAGGCGCGCACCGGCCCCGTCGAGCTCCGGCGCGACACCGGCCTCGCGACCGACGGCCAGACCGGGCTGGCCGTCCGCCGCGGCCGCCGCGGCGGTCGTGGCCGCCTGCAGCGCCGCATCGGCGGCCACCGGATCGAGTGCGGCCAGCACGTCGCTGGCATCGGCCGCATGGCCGGCGCGGGCGCTGCCGGTGTTGTTCGTCGGCGTGCCCTGCGGCATGAAGGCCAGGCCCTGGCCATGGGCCTGGTGGTGCAGCAGATCGGCCAGGCGCTCACCGGCCTGCTGCGCAGACAAGGTCCAGTCCACGCCCAGCACGACCAGGCGGTCGAAGCCATCGGCCAGCCGGGCGCCGGCCGCCAGATCCTGGGCGGTGACGGTGATGGCCATGCCGGCGGCCTCGGCTGCGGGATAGTCGACCAGCCAGGCCCGCTCGTCGGCGAAGGGGTCCCAGGCCGCCGCATCCGGCGCAGCGGCCGCCGCCGCGTCATGGGCCAGCGGATCGAAGGCCGGCGACAGCGGCAGCTCGTCGGCCACCGGCAGGCCCCACTTGCGCAACACCTCGCGCCCGCCCTGCCAGCCGACGACGACGAAGCGTTCGGGCAGCGCCGCGGCCACCTGCTGCGTGGCGCCGGGGGCCGAGCGGGGCACGGCCGCCGCATCGAAGGTCGGCGCCAGCGGCCGCGGACCGCCGAGCTGCGCCAGGTTGGTCGGCTGCACCCGGCGCACCAGCCAGGCCGCGCGCATCGGCCCGTGGCGGCGCGCCAGCGGTGCCCAGGCGGCGGCCGCGTCGTCCGGCGCGTCGAAGCGCTGCGTCCAGTAGGCCTGCACCGCCTGCCACTCGGCGTCGGTCAGGCCCGGGTCATGCTGGACGGCGTGCAGCGCATCGGGGTAGATGCGCAGCATCAGCCGCGTCATCTCGCGGTCGTAGCGCGTCTGCAGGTTGACCGGCAGCAGCGCCACCGGCTGCGCGGCCGACAGCGACTGCAGCAGCACCGCCGGATCGCGCAGGCCCCTGAGTTCGTCGCCCAGGTGACGCAGCTGCTTGAGCGTGTCGCGCTGTTCGGCCAGCAGGCCGCGGGCCTGCGCACGGGCCTGCTCGACCGCCTGCTGCGCGCGGTCCAGACCGACGGCCGCCGCGCCGCCGCGCCGCAGGGCATCGAGCCGGGCCTCGGCCTGCTGCAGCGCGTGCCGGGCCTGACGCTCACGCTCGCGCAGTGCGGCCAGCGTGTGCCGGCCCTGCCCGAAGGCGCTCAGATCGAGGTGGAGCTGGGGCATGGGGACTCCCGGAAACGGTGGACCGTGCGACGGCCGCACGGCGGAACGGTGCCCAGGCCTGGGCGGAACAGCGGTGGCCGCTGGCGTGCATCGACGCCCGCCGGCCTCCTGGCGCGGACGCGTCTCACGGCGCGGCCGGCGCCAGGTCGGGCCCTTCCCAGTAGGCGCGGAACGGCAGTTGCAGCAGCTTGTGCGCGATCTCGGCCGCGGTCGGCGTCGGGCTGAGCGCGGCCAGATCGGCGAAGGGCTGCTGCGCCGGATCGGTGACGGCCGCCAGCGCCGCCATGCCGACGAAGCCGCCCGGCGCCACCGGCAACTGGCTCCAGGACACGGCCTGCCAGGGGTTGAAACCGGCGCCACGCAGGGCCTGGAAATCGGCGTCCGGCGCCGCACCGGCGGCCAGCCGCGTCAGCTGCGCGCGCGCCCAGTCCAGGCTGACCCGGGTCCTGGGGCCGATCAACGGTGCGGCGCTCTGGCCCGGCAGCACCGGTGGCGCCACGTCGACGTCGAAGCCGAAGCGCGGCTCGCCCATCGGCTCCTCGATGACGAAGCACCAGTCGGCGATCTCGCCGCGGGGGATGTCGAAGCCGAAGAACTGCAGGTCCGGCGGCAAGGGGCCGCCGAAGACCGGGTGGCGCTGGTCGAGCACCGGATCGGGCGCGGCCTTGAGCCGGCTGCGCCGGCCCGGCAGCACCTCGCGCCGCCAGGCATAGACCAGGGCGTTCGGATAACGCCGCAGCAACTGGCCCCGCACCAGCAGCACCACCCGGTCCGGATCGCCGGTGTTCGGGTCCGAGGCCCGATGCCCGAGCGGCTCGCGCCGCCACAGGTGGAGGGGGTCGATGTCGGGCACGGCCGCGGCACGGCCGTCGGCGCCCAGGTGGCGGCGGCCCCAGAAGCGCTGGATCGGCGTGCCGCGCTGGTCGGTCGGAAAGCCGCGCCACAGCAGCTCGCGGTTCATCTCGCTGTTGGCACCGACCATGAAGGCGTCGATGTAGGCCTGGTTGACCTGCACCAGCATCACCAGGTCCTGCGGCAGCTGGCCGATGCCGGGCATGAAGGCCTCGGGATCCAGCCGGGCCAGCGCCTGGTACATCGGCTCGGCGATGCGCGGGTAGGCCATCACCCGGTCGGCCAGCGCCGGCACCACGTAGCGCAGCGCGGCCCAGCCCTGGCGCGTGGCCGGCAGGCGGGCACTGACACCGGCACTGACACCGGCACTGATGCCGGCACTCACCCCACCGGCCCCGGCCGCGCTCCGGCCGGCCGGCGGCAGCGCCTGGTCGGCGATGCGCAGCTGGGCGCGCAGGCGGGCGCCCAGCACCTGCTCGGGCCGGGTGCGGGCGCGCAGTGCGGCGGCCGCGCGCTGCAGCGGGAAATCCACCGGCTGCACCGTGAGCCGCGCCTCCCGCAGCGGATCGCGCAGCAGCTCGCGCAGGCCGCGGGTGGCGGTGGCGAAGTCACGCAGCACCGTGCGCTGGCGCAGGGCCGGCGGCACGGTGATGCTGGCCACGGCCGCATCGGGCGGCTGGGTGGCGTCGTCGCGCCAGACCAGCGTGGCGTCCAGCGTCAGCTGCGCCGGCGGGCGCCGGCCCTGCAGGTCGATCACGCCCGGCGGCAGGCTGGCCAGCAGGCCGACGTTGCCGAAGCCGCGGGCGGTGCCGGTGGCGACCTGGCCCAGCGTGGCGCCGGACAGCGCCCGCACCACGCCGGCCGGTGCGCGCTGCGGTGCCTGTCCCGGCTGCAGGCGCAGCAGCGGGCGGTCGATGCGCAAGGTGCCGCTGCGCGCATCGAGGCCCAGCGCGCTGACCTGCAGCAGCCCGCCCTGACGCGGCGCCTCGACCAGCAGGGCCTCGACGCCCAGCCGCCCCTGACGCTCGATCTGCACGGTCAGCTCGCCGAGCTCGGCGGCCGTCAGCCCCGGCGCCTCGGCGGCCAGCCGGCCCAGGCGCTCGACATGGCGGTCGGCGATCACGCCACCGCGCTGCGCGGCGCGGATCGGCGGCGGCGCGAGCGCCCGGCCGGTGAAACGCTCGCGCGTGGCCCGGCCGGCCGCCATCAGCGCCCGCACCTGGCCGACGGTGACGCCGCCGCGGCCATCGGCGCCCGTGGCGGCACCGCCGTCCACACCACCGCCCACATCGCCGCCCACATCGCCGCCCACATCGCCGTCCGCCCCCAGCTCGTCCGGCAGGCCCAGCGCACGCAGCTGCCGCGACGTCAGCCGCTGGGCGTCGGACAGCCGGGCCGGCAGGTCCAGGCCGTCGAACAGCGCGGTGTCCAGGATGCCGTCGGCCAGCGGCGGGCTCAGCGCGAAGGCGGCCGGGCGCTCGCCGGCCCGGGCCATGGTCTGCAGCCAATGGCCGGCCAGCGTGGCCAGCCCGCCGCGCTGGCCGCTGTGGCGGGCGGCCAGGCGCAGACCGCGGCGCAGCGGTGTCACCGCGCGCCGCAGGCCGGCATCGAGCAGGGCCGCCGGCAGGCTGCTGCGGTCGAGCACCCCGCCGAGCGAGGCGGTGCGCCCGTCGATGCGGCGAATCACGCGGCCAGCCTCGTCGATGGCCTCGATGCGCGGCAGGGCCGGCGCCATCAGCTGCAGCAGCCGCTCCGGGGGCTGCGGATCGAAGTGCTTGCGCTGCAGCGCCTGCTGGGCCTCGATCGCCAGACGGGTCAGGTTCAGCAGGCGCTCGGCCTGCTGAACCTCGCCGATCTGGGCCCAGCAGGCGTCGGCATAGTCCTCCTGGTTGCGGCGCACGACCTCGGCGCCGAGGCCTGCCGCGCCGCGGTGGGCCGGCGACAGGTTCAGCCCCGCCAGCCACCAGGCGGGCTGCTCGGCGCGCTGCACGGCATGGGTGCGCGCATGCCAGGCGCCGTACAGCGGCGGCTTGACCTCCAGCCGCGCCTCGGGCGGGCCGGCGTCGGGCGCGGCCGGATCGCGCACACGCTGCGCCGGCGTGTTGACGATGGCCTGCAGGCTGCGCGCATGGGGCTCGGCCGCCTGCGCCGCGGCCTGCCAGCCCAGCGGCACCAGGGCGCCGGCCATCGTCGCGGCCTGGGCCGGCTCGCCGCCATCGAGCCGCGGATCGACGGCCAGCGGCGCGGTGCCGGCCGCCGCCAGCTGCGCGGCGATCGCGGCATCGCCGCGCCAGGCCGCGGGCGTGCGCAGCCGGCGCGCCAGCGATTCGAAGTCGCCCTGGGGGCCGGTGGAGAAGGTCCAGTGGTGGTAGACCGGCAGCACCACGTCACCGGCCGGCTGCGGCGTCCAGGCCGGCGCCAGCGTCTGCATCGCCGGGCCCAGGCCATCGCCGGCGAGACCCAGCCCGCGCAGCCGGCCGGGCTCGAAGGCCGGCACCACGCAGGCCAGGTAATCGGTGTCGGGCCGCAACCGGCGCGGGCAGACCAGACGCGAGACATGGCTGCGCGGATCGCCCTGCAGATCCGCCTGCAGGCCCTCGCGATCGGCCGCACCGTGCGCGCTGAGCACCTGCGCGTGGGCCCAGCTCCAGGACTCGGTCAGCGGCGGCAGTTCGGTCGCGGCATCGGCGGCGGCGATGCGGATCTGCGGCAGCGGCGCACCCGCGCGCGGCCGCGGCAGACCGACCTTGGCCTGCTCCAGCACCAGCAGCACCAGCCAGGGCCGCAGGCGGTCGTCGGCGTCGGCCCGCGCCGGCGTCAGCAGCCACGGATAGTCGGGCGGATCGAACTCGATCATCGCCAGGTAGTTGGGCTCGAACTGGGTCGTGCCCGGGCGCGGATCGGTGCGCACGATCAGCTGGCTGTCGATCGCCAGCACATCGCCCGGGCCCTGCAGGCGCACGGCCACCGGCGCCAGGGGTTCGGCGGCGTGGGCCGGGTCCAGGCGCACGCCGACGGTGGCCGTGGCGTGGGCGGGCAGCGCGCCCATCGTGTCGGGCCCGGCCAGCGTGGCGGCGAGGCCGCGCCGTACCCAGGGCAGGAACTGGAACTGGATGGCCATGGTGTGGACTCCCGGAGACGACGGTGAGGCCTCAGAACGCGGTCTCGAACTGCTCGACGACCAGCCGGCCGTCGGCCGCGTCCAGCGCGTGGAACCAGGACGGGCCGGCCCGGCCGCCGAGCGCACCGGCCACCAGCGTGCCGCGGCCGGGATCGAGCGCGGCCAGCGGTGGCGGCTGCACCCGCAGCGGCGCCGCATCCTCGGGCCGCAGGCCCCGGGGCCGCCGCAGCGGCGAGCGGCCGGCGGCCCCGGCGTCCAGCACCCGGTCGAGCTGGGCGCGGCTGCGCAGCCCGGCCAGGGCCAGCAGGCTGCCGTCCTCGCGCGGGGTCGACAGATTGACCTCCTCGTAGAGGAAATCGCCGCCGACGGCCGCGCCGAAGCCGTACTGGCGCTGGCCGCATTCGACGCCGGAGGCGAAGCGGTCGAAGGACGGCCGCGACAGGCGCTCATCGGCCGTCTGGTGCAGGAACTGCGCGGCGGCGAAGCTGTCGTCGAGCACGCGGTCGGGCAGCCGCGCCGCCTCGCCGAACAGCACCCGCTCGATGGCGATCTGGCGCGGCCCGGCGATCGCGTCGGAGCCGATCTTGTCCAGCGCCTTGCCCAGCGGCAGGCGCTTCTGCGTGAACTGCAGCACCGCGTCCGGATGGGCGATCAGGCCGGCCGCCTCACCGGCCGGCGGCTTGGCGAAGGTGGCCCCGGCCAGGCCCGAGGCCGCGAGCTGGGCCGACCAGTTGGCCGGGTTCTCCAGCTCGGGCCGCAACGCGTCGATCAGGCGCACGGTGCGCACCGGCGTGGCCGGCTCGTCGCCCCAGGCCTCGTCGACGTGGAAGCTGAAATCCGGCAGCGGCCAGGGCGTGTGGATGCGGGCCCGGCCCACCAGATGCCAGCGCCCCGGGCCGGCCAGCAGGCCGTAGATGTCGACACTGGCGAAATCGAGGCCGAACACCTCGACACCGGCCCAGACGTGGATGTCGACCTCGAAGCGGAAGGTCGGCACCATCTCGACCAGCGCGTTGAAGCCCAGGCCGCCATCGAAGCTGGCGATGCCCACATCGCCCCAGACGTGCAGCTCGGCGCCGGCCTGCACGGTGGCCGAGGTGACGGCGAAATAGCCGTCGAAGCTGACGCCCACGATGCCGATCGAGAACGCGCAGCCCACGCGCTGGAAGGGGCTGGGCAGGCCCGGCGGCAGATCGGTGTAGCGCGGGTGGAAGCCACCGGCGCTGATCAGGAAGGTGGGCTGGTCGCCGAAGCGCGCCCGGAAGGCGAACTGCCCGTGCAGGCCGATGAACAGCACGCGCGAATCGCGCAGCACGCCGTCGAACCAGATCTGCAGCGGGCTGAACACCACGCCACCGGCGAAGTCGACCTGCAGCCGCAGGATGGCCAGACCGCTGTCGACCAGCGGCGGCAGCTGCACGATGACCTGGCCGACGAAGACCACCTGCGTCGGCTCGATCAGCAGGCCGACGCGGGCGGTGACCAGGCTGGGCGTGCCCCAGCCCAGCTCCAGCATCGGCCCGATGACGAAGCCGCCGGCCTTGAACGGGAAGATCACCCGCAGCTGGTTGAACAGCTGCGGCGCGTTGGCCACCGGGTCCTGCGGGAACAGGAAGCTGTCGAGCGCGCCGCTGGCCAGGCCCTGCGACAGCACGTCGCGGTCGACCGTGTGCTGCACGCCGACCAGCCCGCCCAGCCCCGTCAGCGTGAAGCCGAAGCCGAGCTGGATCGGCGGCAGATTCGCCGCGATGATCAGCAGCAGCGACCAGCCCTGCGGGTGGTGCGTGTTCAGCAGCGCGATGGCCTTGATGCCGATCTGCATCAGCTTCAGGTCCAGGACACCGCCGTACTCGCCGCGATCGGGATCGAACAGCAGGAAGCCGCCGCCCTTGAGCACGCCGGCATCGATGGCCAGGCCGGCGCCCGACGGCGGCTTGAGCGCCCAGCGCACGTCCGGATCCCCCGCCAGCAGGTGCTCCAGCTTCAGCAGCGTGCCCAGGCGCTCGACCGAGCCCTGGAAGGGCCCGAGCTTCAGCGCGAAGGAGCCCGAGAGCTCGACCTCCATCCGGTCGAGGCCGTCGAGGGTGCGCAACTCGACGGTCAGGAAGGGGATCTGCAGCGGCGAGCCGGGGATCGGCTCCAGCGGCACGGTGGCACGCAGGCCGGTGCCGTCCTTGATGCGCAGGCCGCCGGCGGTGTCGGCCCGCAGGCCGAAGCTCAGGCCGACGGTGATCTCGTCGCCCAGCACGGCGCCCAGCAGCGGGTCGTCGCCGAGGCGCAGCACCAGGCGGCTGTCGCGCAGGTCGAAGTCGAGGGCCGGCTGCAGGTCGTCGAGCACGATGGCGCCGCTGAGCTCGCCGATCTCGAAGCGGGTGCCGTCGGCCGGGCCCAGCACCAGCGGCTGCGCCGTGCTGCGGCGGCCGAAGCGCAGGCCGAGCTGGAGCGCGCCGTCGAACACGGGCTGCGGCAGGCTGGCCGGCAGCGGATCGAGCGCCGGCAGTGCCAGCGTGACCGTCACCTCGCTGCGGGCGCCCAGGCCGATGCGGAACTCGCCGTCGCCCAGCGCGCGTTCATCGCGCAGATCGCCGCGCAGCCGGGCATGGACCCGGGGCGGGACGGCCGCGCCGTCGTAGCCCAGCTGCAGCGTCAGGCTGCGGCTGCCGTCGTCGGCGCGCGCCAGCGTGAACTCGCGCGACAGCTGGCTGGCGGGCAGCGGGATCGGCGCGCGGCTGGCCCGTGGCCCCCGGGCCGCGGCCCGCCGCAGCGCCGCCCCGGGTGCGGCCGGCAGGCCGGCGCCGGCCGTCGCACGGCCATGGCCGCGGTCGATCACCGTGCCGACGATGATCAGCGCCAGCCCGAGCAGCGCCTGGCGCTCGACCACGGTGGCATCGGCCAGCGCCGCATCGGGCGCCTGGCCGCAGACGATGCGCACCAGCCGGGCGGCCGGCCGGGCGGTCGACGGGGCATCGGCATCGCCGGACAGGATCAGCAGCAGCTTGGCCAGCGCGTAGGCCGAAGGGGGCTGGCCGCTGTCGGCATGCAGCAGGCGGTCGATCTGCCGCACGACCTTGACCAGATCGCCGAGCTCGGCCTGGCCGGCCTGCAGATGGCCCAGCACCTCGCCCAGCGTGCGCAGGGCGGCCAGCGTCTCGCCGGTGATCAGCGTGGCCATGGCCAGCGACTGCGCGACCGGGTTGGACGCCCGCAGCGCGGCCGGATCGACGGTGGCCTCGGTCAGCTCCAGCCCGAGTCCGAGACGGGCCCTCAGCGCCAGCGCCAGCGCCTCCATCGACGGCACGCCCGGCAGGGCCGGTGCGGCGGGCAACTGCGCCTGGAGATGCGTCAGCGCCGCGTCGAACCAGCGGAACGCGCGCAGGAAGACCTGATCCGCATTGCCTGCCATGCCGTACTCCTGTCAGGTTGGGTACCGGGGCATCCGGCCAGCCTGTGGATGTCCGGAACAGGCGCACTGTAGACAGGCCCGCGCGTGCGCGTCATCCATCGGCGGAGCGACGCCGCGCGGCGGCTGCGGCATCCCGTCACACCCTTGGGCTACACTCGCGACCGCTTCAGGTGCCCTGGACGGACCGCGCAACGATGCGGGGCCCGACGGGGTGAAACGGGAAGCCGGTGTGAATCCGGCGCTGCCCCCGCAACGGTAAGCGAGTGAAACGACGCGCATCGGCGCGACGGCCCCTGCGCCGTCCGCTGCAGCCACTGGGCCCCGGCCCGGGAAGGCGGATGCGATGTCGGCGCAGGTCCAGCAGGGCCCGGCGCCCCTCGCCGAGCCCGGAGACCGGCCTGTGAGCGCAAGCGGCAAGCCGTTGCGGTGGGTGACGGGATGTGCATGTCCGTGTCCGTCGTCTCCGTGTCCTGATCCCCGCTGTCCGCGCGCCAGCGCACCGCCCGCGGCCCTGCCCTCCCGTGTCGACGCTCCGTCGGCACCGGGTGCCGGTCCCCCGCGGAGGATTCCCGACGACGCCACCGCCATGCGCTCCCGTCCCTGCGGCAGCAGCGGGCCATCGGTCCCCATGTCCAGTCAGCGCCCATGAGCGGCGCAAGGATGCCCGATGCACATCGAACCCGGTCTCGTCGTCGGCGGCAAAGCCGCCATCGGTCTCGTCACGGCCAGCGCCAGCCTGGCCTGGGCGCTGTGGCGCGCGCGCCAGGATGCGCAACGCCAGGGCAGCCTGTCGCTGCTGCTGCGCACCCTGGTGGCCGCCGCCGCCGTGTTCTGCTTCTTCGAGGTGCTGCCGCACCATCCGGTGGGCGTCTCCGAGGTGCACCTGATCCTGGGCAGCTCGCTGCTGCTGGTGCTGGGCGTGGCACCGGCCGCGCTCGGCCTGGCCGGCGGGCTGCTGGTGCAGGGCCTGTTCTTCGCGCCGGCCGATCTGCCGCAGTACGGCATGAACGTGACCACGCTGCTGGCACCGCTGGCGCTGACGCACGCGCTGGCCGAACGCCTGATCCCGCGCCAGACGGCCTATGTCGATCTGGGCTATGCCCAGACCCTGCGCCTGTCGCTGGCCTACCAGGGCGGCATCGTGGCCTGGGTGGCCTTCTGGGCCCTGGTCGGCCGCGGCGTGTCGGCCGACAACCTGGTGCAGATCGCCAGCTTCGGCAGCGCCTACATGAGCGTGGTGCTGCTGGAGCCGCTGGCCGATCTGGGCCTGCTGGCGCTGGCCAAGAGCGCACGCCGCCTGCGCGGCTCGTCGCTGGTCGAGCCGCGTCTCTACCACGCCGCCTGAGGCCACCATGCCGCTGCAGAAGATCCCCGCCACCATCGTCACCGGCTTTCTCGGTGCCGGCAAGACCACGCTGCTGCGCCACCTGCTGACCCATGCGGGCGGCCGGCGCATCGCCGTCATCGTCAACGAGTTCGGCGCGCTCGGCATCGATGGCGAGCTGCTGCGCGGCTGCGGCATCGGCTGTGACGAGCAGGGCACGCCCGACGGCCGGCTCTACGAGCTGGCCAACGGCTGCCTGTGCTGCACGGTGCAGGAGGAGTTCGCGCCGGTGATGGCGCTGCTGGCCGAGCGCCGCGAGCAGATCGATCACCTGGTGATCGAGACCTCGGGCCTGGCCCTGCCCAAGCCGCTGGTGCAGGCCTTCCAGTGGCCGACGCTGCGCACCGCCTTCACCGTCGACGCGGTGATCACGGTGGTCGATGCGCCGGCCGTGGCCGAGGGCCGCTTCGCCGACGATCCGGCGGCCGTCGACGCCCAGCGCCGGGCCGATGACAACCTCGATCATGAGTCGCCGCTGGCCGAGCTCTACGAGGACCAGCTGGCCACCGCCGACCTGATCGTGCTGAACAAGACCGACGCCCTGGACGCGGACGCGCTGCAGGCCGTGGCCGCGGCCGTGCGCGCCGAGGCCCCGGCCGGCGTCAAGCTGCTGCAGGCCAGCCACGGCCGCCTGGCGCCCGAGCTGCTGCTGGGCCTGGGCCGCGGCGTCGAGGACCTGATCGACCAGCGCCGCACCCACCACGACGACGAGGACGACCACGACCATGACGAGTTCGACTCGGTCGTGCTGACGCCCGAGGTCAGCGACCGCGAGGTGCTGCTGCGCGCGCTGCAGCAGCTGGTGGCCACGCACGACATCTACCGCGTCAAGGGCTTCGTCGCGCTGCCCGGCGCGGCGATGCGTCTGGTGGTGCAGGGGGCGGGCCCGCGCTTCGACAGCCAGTTCGACCGCCGCTGGCGGGCCGACGAGACGCCGGCCACGCAGCTGGTGGCCATCGGCGCCGATCTGGACGCGGCCGCGCTGAACCACGCGCTGCAGCAGCTGCTGGCCCAGGCCGCGGCCTGAGGCCGGCCCGCCCGGCCCCCGCGCCCCGCGCCCGCCGATGCACCTGCTGACCACCCGCAGCGCCGGCCTGCTCGACGACGAGGGCCAGGGCGTGGTGCGCCTGGACCAGACGCCGGGCGACATCGTGGTGCTGAGCGCGGCCGACACGCGGCTGGCCCTGCTGGCCGCCGCCGCGGCCGCCCGCCCGGCCGATGCGCCCAGCGTGCGCCTGGCCAGCCTGCGCGCGCTGCGCCAGCCGGCCTCGGTCGACTTCCATGTCGACGACGTGCTGCAGCATGCCCGCGCCGTGGTGATCGACCACCTGGGCAGCCTGGAGCAATGGGCCTACCTGCTGGAATGCGTGCAATCGCTGGCGCGCCGCCGCGGCCTGTGGCTGGCGATGTTCGCCGGCGACTTCGTCGAGGAGCCACAGCTGCTGCGGCGCAGCACCGCATCGGCCGAGGATTGCCGTTATCTGTGGCACTGCCTGCGCGACGGCGGGCCCCAGCAGGCCGCGCAGTTCTTCGCGCTGATCGAGCATGCCGCCTTCGGCCGCGGCCCGCGCCCGGCCGATCCGCTGCCGCTGCCGTCCGCCGTCGCCCATCAAGCGATGGACGCATCCGCCTGGCCGGCGCTGCCGCCCGACGCCCCGGTGGCCCTGCTGCTGTTCTACCGTGCCCATCTGCAGGCTGGCAACACGGCCGCCTTCGACCAGATGATGGCCACGCTGGCCGCGCACGGCCTGCGCCCGCTGGCCATCGCGGTCGACTCGCTGAAGAACCCCGCCTCGCTGGCACAGGTGCAGCGCACGGCCGCCGAGCAGCGCGTGGACATCGTGCTGAACGCCACCGCCTTCGCGCTGTCGCAGCCGGCCGCCACGACCACCGACGCCGACGCACCGCAGGCCGATGCCGCGCTGCGCCTGGCCGGCGACGCGATGGTGCTGCAACTGATCACCGCCGGCTGCACCGCCGCCCAGTGGCAGGATGACCCGCACGGCCTGAGCCCGCGCGATCTGGCGATGCAGATCGTGCTGCCCGAGGTCGACGGCCGGGTGGCCACGCGGGCGATCAGCTTCAAGGGCCTGGCCTGGCGCTGCGAGCGCACCCAGATCGACGTCGTGCGCTACCAGGCCGATGCGCGCGGCATGGCCTTCGTCGCCGAGCTGGCGCGGCGCTGGTGCCGGCTGCGCCGGCTGCCGGTGGCCGAGCGCCGCATCGCGCTGGTGCTGGCCAACTACCCGAATCAGGATGCCCGGCTGGCCAACGGCGTCGGGCTGGACACGCCGGCCTCGGTCTGCGCCATCCTGCAGGCGCTGCGCGCGGCCGGCCATGCGCTGGGTGATCTGCCGTCCGACAGCGCCGCGCTGATGGACGCCCTGACGCAGGGCGTGACCAACGAGCTCGACGCCAACGACGCCCGGCCCGCCGCGCAGAGCCTGGCGATGGCCGACTACCTGCGCGGCTTCGCCCGCCTGCCGGCCGCGTTGCAGCAGGCGGTGATCGCGCGCTGGGGCCCGCCCGAGCGCGATCCGATGCTGCGCGACGGCCGCTTCATGGTGCCGGGCCTGCGCCTGGGCCGCGTCTTCGTCGGCATCCAGCCGGCCCGCGCGCATGGCCAGGATCTGCTGGCCAGCTACCACGATGCCGAGCTGGCGCCGCCGCATGCCTATCTGGCCAGTTATCTGTGGCTGCGCGAGGTGTGGTCGGCCGATGCGCTGGTGCACGTGGGCAAGCACGGCAACCTGGAATGGCTGCCGGGCAAGAGCGTGGCGCTGGGCGAGCACTGCTGGCCCGATGCCATCCTGGGCCCGCTGCCCCACCTCTACCCCTTCATCGTCAACGATCCGGGCGAGGGCTGCCAGGCCAAGCGCCGCACCCAGGCCGTCATCATCGACCACCTGATGCCGCCGCTGACGCGCGCCGAGACCTACGGCCCGCTGCTGCAGCTCGAACGCACGATGGACGAGTACTACGAGGCACTGGCGCTCGATCCGCCGCGCGCGCAGCGCCTGCGCGGCCAGCTGCTCGACCAGGTGCTGCGCGACGGTCTGCACCGCGAGCTGGGCCTGGCCGCCCCGGCCGATGACGCCGCCCGCGCCGGCCTGCTGCAGCGGCTGGACGCCTACCTCTGCGAGATCAAGGAATCGCAGATCCGCGATGGCCTGCACGTGTTCGGCCAGTCGCCGCAGGGCGGGCTGCGCCGCGACACGCTGCGCGCGCTGCTGCGCTTCGACCGCGGTGCGCGCCCGGGCGACCGCAGCCTGCTGCGCGCGCTCGCCGACGACCTGGGCCTGGGCGCCACGCAGGGCGCGCCGCGGACGGCGGACACCCCCGCCTTCGATCCGCTGTCCCCCGACTGGGGCCGACCCTGGGACGGCCCGCGCCCGGCCCTGCTGCAGGCCGTCAGCGCCGAGCCCTGGCGCCATGCCGGCCACACCCGCGACCGGCTGGAGCAGCTGGCCGCGCAGCTGATCGCCGATGCGCTGGCCACACCCGACACCCCGGCCCCCGACGCCCCCGCACCCGACCCGCTGCTGCCGATGCTGCTGCCGCGCACCCACGCCGTGCTGGCCACGCTGCGCAGCGATCTGGCGCCGCGGCTGGACGCCTGCGGCGCGGCCGAGATGGCGGGCCTGCTGCAGGGCCTGAGCGGCCGCTTCGTCGCGCCCGGCCCCAGCGGCGCGCCCTCGCGCGGACGGCCCGACGTGCTGCCCACCGGCCGCAACTTCTACGCCGTCGACACCCGCGCCGTGCCCACGCCCACCGCCTGGGCCACCGGTCTGGCCGCCGCCGAGCGCCTGATCGAACGCCATCTGCAGGACCACGGCCGCATGCCCGACGCGGTCGGCCTGTCGGTCTGGGGCACCAGCACCATGCGCTCGGGCGGCGAGGACATCGCCCAGGCCCTGGCCCTGCTGGGCGTGCGCCCGCGCTGGGCCGACGGCAGCGGCCGCGTCGTCGATGTCGAGCTGCTGCCGATGGACGTGCAGGGCCGCGCGCGGGTCGACGTCACGCTGCGCGTCTCGGGCTTCTTCCGCGATGCCTTCCCGGGCCTGATCGACCTGTTCGACACCGCCGTGCGTGCGGTGGCCGCCGTCCCGGTCGAGGACGAGGACGACGACGTCAACCCGGTGCGCGTGCGCGTGCAGCGCGAGGCCGCGGACGCACGCGCCCGTGGCCTCGATGCCGCCGAGGCCGAGCGTCAGGCGGCCTGGCGCATCTTCGGCCCGCGGCCGGGCGGCTACGGCGCCGGCCTGCAGGCGGTGCTGGGCAGCCGCCAGTGGCGCGACCGCGCCGACCTGGCCGAGGCCTGGCTGCGCGACGGCGCCTGGGCCTACGGCCAGGACGCCCACGGCCGCAGCGCCCGCGCCAGCCTGGAGCGCCGCATGGCCACGCTCGACGCGGTGGCGCACAACCAGGACAACCGCGAGCACGACATCCTCGACTCCGACGCCTACCACCAGTTCCTGGGCGGCATGGCGGTGGCCGTCGAGCAGATGGCGGGCCGGCCCGCCGCGCTGTACCACGGTGACCTGAGCGTGCCCGGCGCCCCACGCGTGCGCCCGCTGCGCGAGGAGATCGCCCGCGTCGTGCGGGCCCGCGCCGTCAACCCGAAATGGCTCGAGGGCATGCGCCGCCACGGCCACAAGGGCGCGTTCGAGATCGCGGCCACGGTCGACTTCCTGTTCGCCTTCTCGGCCACCACCGGCCAGGTCGACGACCACCAGTACGCGCTGGTGGCCGAGGCCTGTCTGCACGACGACGTGACCCGCGACTTCATCACCCGCCACAACCCGCAGGCCCTGCGCGGCATCGCCGAGCGCCTGCTGGAGGCCATGCAGCGCGGCCTGTGGGCCGAGCCCGGCACACACCGCGAGCGCATCGCCGAACACCTGCTGCGGCTCGAAGACCAGCTCGAGGATCCGACATGAACGCCGCCTTCCCCTTCACCGCGCTGGTCGGCCAGCCGCTGCTGCAGCGCGCGCTGCTGCTGACGGCCATCGATCCGGCCATCGGCGGCGTGCTGGTCAGCGGGCCGCGCGGCACGGCCAAGTCGACTGCCGCACGGGCGCTGGCCGCGCTGCGGCCGGGCACGCCCTTCGTCAACCTGCCGCTGGCCGCCAGCCTGGAGCAGCTGGTCGGCACGCTCGACCTGGAAGACGCGCTGCGCGAGCAGCGCGTGCGCCTGCGCCCCGGCCTGCTGGCGCGCGCCGATGGCGGCGTGCTCTATGTGGACGAGGTCAACCTGCTGCCCGACAGCCTGATCGACGCGATGCTGGATGCCGCGGCCAGCGGCGTGCACACGGTCGAGCGCGACGGGCTGTCGCAGCGCCAGGCCTCGCGCTTCGTGCTGGTGGGCACGATGAACCCCGAGGAAGGCGAGCTGCGGCCGCAGCTGCTGGACCGCTTCGGCCTGATGGTGACGCTGGACAACCCGCGCGATGCGGCCACGCGCGAGGCCATCGTGCGCGCCCGGCTGGCCTTCGATGCCGACCCGGCCGCCTTCGTCCACGCCCATGCCGAGGCCGGCCAGCGGCTGGCGGACGCGCTGACGCGGGCCCGTGCGCGGCTGGCCGCGCTGGACTGGTCGACCGAGGTCATCGCCTGCGCGGCCCGGCGGGCCATGGCCGCCGCGGTGGACGGCGTGCGCGCGGATCTGGTGATGCTGCGTGCCGCCCGCGCGCTGGCCGCACTGGACGAGGCCCCGGCCGTGCGGCCGGCCCATGTCGACGCCGTGGCCGAGCTGGCCCTGGCCCACCGGCGCGCCGCCGATCCCGCCGCCGCGGCGGCCTCCGGCCCGCAACAAACCTCGGCCCAGGCCCCGGTCCCGACCCCGCCGCGCCCCTGGGATGCCGGCCCGCCCGACACGACGCCCCAGCCCCCGTCACGCACCGCCCCGCCCGGTGGCGCATCCGCGGCCGACCGCGCGGGCGCAGCCCACACGCACGGCGCGGCCCCGGACGCCCACGGCGCCAGCCCGGCCACCGGGCCGGAGGGCCTTGGCGGTGAAGGTGACGGTGACGGTGAAGGTGACGGTGCCAGCGGCCAGGACGGCGACCGCGACTGGGGCGCCCTGCCCGCCCGGCCGGCCGGCCTCACGCGCAGCGCGCGCCCGGAGCCGCCGCCCCCAAAAGCCTGAGCCACTGCCGCACGGCCGCCCCTGGGGGCACGGCCCTGCAGCAGTGGCTGGCCGCCCACGATGCGCCGTCCACGGCGCCCGCCGACACCGCGGCCCATGGCCCGGCGATCGACTGGATCCGCACCCTGCACGCCAAGGGCCGCGGCCCGCTGCGCGCCGCCCATCTGCGCCACCGCGCACCGGCCGCACGGCCGGCGCGGCTGCACCTGCTGCTGATCGACCATTCCGGCTCGATGCAGCGCCAGGGCCGGCTGGCGCTGGCCAAGGGCTGTGCCGAGCGCCTGCTGGCCCAGGCCGTGCGCCAGGGCGACGAGGCCGGCGTGCTGGCCTTCGGTGGCCGCGCGGCGGTCTGGCTGCAGGCACCGGGCCGCGCCCGGCGCGCGATGGCCGTGCGCCTGCGCACGCTCGGCAGCGGTGGCGGCACGCCGCTGGCCCAGGCCCTGCAGGTGGCCGAGACCACGCTGCAGCGCCGTCGGCGCCAGGGCGCACCCGTCGAGGCCTGGCTGTGGCTGCTGACCGACGGCCGCGCGCTGCACACCCCGCCGCGGCCGCGCGGCATCGACCAGCTGGTGCTGGTCGACCATGACGACCCGCTGGCGCCGGCCGGCCGCGGCCCGCAGTGGGCCCGGCTGTGGCAGGCCAGCTGGCTGCGCGCGCGGGCCCTGGCCTGAGACCGCAGCCCTACCGCGCCCCCTGCGCATCCGAACGCCGGACCCTGATGTCACCGACCACCGAGCTGCTGATCTGCACCACCTGCCGCGAGCCTGACGCCCCGCGTGAGGGGCCGACGGCCGGCCAGGCCCTGTTCGACCGCCTGCAGGCCGGCCTCGCCGCGGACGCGCCCGTGCGCCTGCGCGGCATCGCCTGCCTGGCCGCCTGCGACCGCTCCTGCACGATGGCACTGCAGGCCGCGGGCAAGACCACCTACGTCTTCGGCGCGCTGACGCCCGATGCGGCCTGCGCCGAGGCCGTGCTGACGGTGGCGCTCGAACATGCGCAGCGCGCCGACGGCACGCTGGTCTGGGCCGCCCGGCCGCAGCGCCTGCGCCGCGGCGTGGTCGCCCGCCTGCCGGGCCTGCCGGCCGCACCCGTGACGGCCGCGGCAGCCGACGGGCACGCTGCGTCCGCTGCACCCGCTGCACCCGGTACGCCCGGCGCCACCGTCTGAGCATCGGCCCCCACCCACGTCCCGGCCTGCGATGAACCCACCTCCGCCGTCCCCCGGCCTCAGCCTCTGGCTGGCCCCGCACCGGCCGCTGTTCCTGGCGGCCGGGCTGTGGGCGCTGCTGGCGATGCTGGCCTGGCAGCAGTGGGGCGCCCACCTGGGCCCGGCCTGGGCGGCGGCGCTGCCGCCGCGCCTGGGCACACCCGGGCTGTGGCATGCGCACGAGATGGTGTTCGGCTTCGGTGGCGCGTCGGTGGCCGCCTATTTCCTGACCGCCGTCACCAGCTGGACCGACCGGCCGCCGCTGCAGGGCCGGGCGCTGGCCGCGTTGCTGGCCGTCTGGCTGGCCGCCCGCGCGGTGATGCTGCAGGCCCATGCGCTGCCGCCGGCGCTGGTGCTGGCGCCCGGCGCGATCTACTTCGCCGCCGTCGCCGGCCGGCTGCTGCGCGACATCGCCCAGGCCCGCGCCTGGGCCAAGCTGGGCTTTCCGGCCCTGGTGCTGGCGATGGGCGCCGTCGACGCGGCCCTGGTCTGGACCGCGCTGTCCGGGCAGACGGGCCTGGCCGACCGCCTGGCCCTGGCCGGCGTGCTGCTGTTCGCGCTCAAGGTGGCCTATGTCGCCGGGGCCATGATCCCGGCCTTCACCGCCAATGCGCTGCGCCAGCGCGGGGCCGATACCGATACCGCGCCGCCGGTCGACCGCCCCGGCCTGCGGCGCGCCGGTCTGGCACTGCAGATCGCGGCCCTGGCCTGCGTCGCGCTGGCCGACCGGCCCGGGCTCGACGGCCCGCTGCTGCTGGCCGCCGCCGCCGTGCAGGCGCTGCGCCTGTGCGGCTGGCGCAGTCTGGCCATCCGCGGCCAGGGCCTGCTGGTGATGATGCACCTGACCTTCGGCCTGCTGGTCCTCGGCCTGGCCGCCGTCGGCCTCGGCCGCCTGTGGCCGGCCAGCTGGCCGCTGCGCGATGCGCTGCACCTGCTGAGCATCGGCGCGATGGGCGGCATGGTGCTGTCGGTGGCCTCGCGGGCCGCCGCGCGGCGCGTCGGCGGTGCGCTGCAGGCCGGGCGCGCGCTGCCGACGGCCCACGCGCTGGTCTGCGCCGCGGCCGTGCTGCGCGCCGGCGCCAGCCAGGCCGCGCTCCCGCTGGCCGACCCCTACAGCCTGGCCGCCGCGCTGTGGTGCGGGGCCTGGCTGCTCTTCCTGATCGTCTTCGTGCCGACCACCGTCGGCCCGGTGCTGCGCCCCGTCTTCAGCGGCAGCAAGGCCTGATCCCCCCGGAACCCGATCCCCCCGCGAGCCCCCGTGCCCCACGTCTACGAAACCGATGGCGCCGCCATCTACCGCCAGTCCTTCGCCACTATCCGTGCCGAGGCCGATCTCGCCCGCTTCGATGCCGACGAGGAGCCGGTGGTCGTGCGCATGATCCACGCCTGCGGCCTGGTCGGCCTGGAGCGACAGGTGCGCATGACGCCCGGCATGGCCGCCCGCGCCCGCGCCGCGCTGGCCGCCGGCGCGCCCATCCTGTGCGATGCGCGCATGGTCAGCGAGGGCATCACCCGCGCCCGCCTGCCGGCGCACAACGAGATCGTCTGCACCCTGCACGACCCCGACGTGCCGGCCCTGGCCGCGCGCCTGGGCACCACCCGCTCGGCCGCCGCGCTCGAACTCTGGCGCCCCTGGCTGGCGGGTGCGGTGGTGGCCATCGGCAATGCGCCGACGGCGCTGTTCCACCTGCTGAACCGGCTGGAGGACCCGGCCTGGCCGCGGCCGGCGGCCATCATCGGCTGCCCGGTGGGCTTCATCGGTGCGGCCGAATCCAAGGCCGCGCTGATGGCCGCGCCGCCCTGCCCCGCCCTGGTGGTCGACGGCCGCCTCGGCGGCTCGGCCATCACGGTGGCCGCCCTCAACGCCCTGTGCAGCCGCAGCGAGTGAGACCATGGCCAAGGTGATCTGTGCGGGCCTCGGCCCCGGCGACCCCGACCTGATGAGCGTGCGCACCGCCCGTGTGCTGGCCGATGCCCGCTGCGTCGCCTACTTCCGCAAGGCCGGGCGGCCGGGCCAGGCCCGGCGCATCGTCGAGGGCCTGCTGCACCCGCAGGTGCAGGAGCTGGCGATGGAGTACCCGGTGACCACCGAGCTGCCGGTCGACAGCCCCGACTACAACCATCAACTCGCCCGTTTCTACGACGACTGGGCCGAGCGCCTGGCCGCGCAGCCCGGCGAGGTGGTGGTGCTGTGCGAGGGCGACCCGTTCTTCTACGGCTCCTTCATGCACCTGTACCTGCGCCTGCGCGGCCGCGTGGCGCTGGAGGTGATCCCCGGCATCCCCGGCATGGCCGGCTGCTGGCATGCCACCGACGAGCCCATCACCTGGGGCGACGACGTGATGTCGGTGCTGCCCGGCACGCTCGGCGAGGACGAGCTGACGGACCACATGCGGCGCGCCGACGCGCTGGTGGTGATGAAGATCGGCCGCAACCTGCCCAAGGTGCGGCGCGCGCTCGAACGCGCCGGCCGGCTGGACGCGGCCTGGCTGGTCGAGCGCGGCACCATGCCCGGCGAGCGCGTGCTGCGCCTGGCCGAGGCCGCGCCCGATGACTGCCCCTACTTCGCCATCGTGCTGGTGCACGGCCATGGCCGGCGGCCGGAGATCGGGCGATGAGCGGCGCCGGCCAGATCGTGGTCGCCGGCCTGGGCCCGGGCGACGAGGCGATGCTGACGCCCGAAGTGCGGGCCGCCCTCGACACCGCCACCGACCTCATCGGCTACATCCCCTATGTGCGCCGCGTGCCGCCGCGCCCGGGCCTGCGCCTGCACGCCAGCGACAACCGGGTCGAGCTCGACCGCGCCCGCCACGCGCTGGCGCTGGCGGCCGCGGGCGCGCGGGTGGTCATCGTCTCGTCCGGCGATCCGGGCGTGTTCGCGATGGCCTCGGCGCTGTTCGAGGCACTGGAGGCCGCGCCCGAACACCAAGGGCTGGACATCCGCGTGCTGCCCGGCATCACCGCCATGCTGGCGGCCGCCGCCCGCGCCGGGGCGCCACTGGGCCACGATTTCTGCGCGATCAACCTGTCGGACAACCTCAAGCCCTGGTCGCTGATCGAGACCCGGTTGCGCGCCGCCGTGGCCGGCGACTTCGCGATGGCCTTCTACAACCCGCGCTCGGCCAGCCGGCCCGAAGGCTTCGGCCGCGTGCTGGACCTGCTGCGCACGCTGTGCGAGCCCACGCGCCTGCTGGTCTTCGCCCGCGCCGTCAGCACGCCGGACGAGCATCTTCAGGTGCTGACGCTGGCCGAGGCCAGGCCCGAGATGGCCGACATGCGCACCGTGGTGCTGGTGGGCAACGCGGCCACGCGCCGCGTCGGCCGCTGGGTCTACACGCCGCGCAGCGCCTGATTCCGCACGTCAGCGCATTCCGCCATGCCCCTGCTGCAGCCAGGCCATCACCTCGGCCACCGTCTCCACCCGCGGGCGCGGCGGCACGGCCGGGCGGTCGATCAGGATGACGGGCAGACCGAGGAGGCGCGCCGCGTCCAGCTTGGCCCGCGCGCCCTCGCCGCCGGCATTCTTGGACACGAGGACATCGATCGCATGGGCACGCAGCAGGGCCAGATCGCCGTCGAGCGTGAACGGGCCGCGGGCGATGACGGCCGTGGCATCGGGCAATGGCAGCGGCGCCGTCGGCGCATCGACCAGCCGCAGCAGCCAGTGGTGGCCCGGCACGGCCGCGAAGGCCGCCAGATGCTGGCGGCCGATGGCCAGGAAGACACGGCGGGGCGCGGCCGGCAGCGCCACCGCGGCCGCCGCCAGATCGGGCACGTGGCGCCAGTCGTCGCCGGGGCCCGCGGCCCAGGGCGCGCGTTCGAGCGCCAGCAGCGGCACGCCGGCCGCCGCACAGGCCGCCACCGCATGGCCGCTCATCTGCGCGGCGAAGGGGTGCGTGGCATCGACCACATGGCTGATGCGCTCGGCCCGCAGCCAGTCCACCAGGCCGGCCACACCGCCGAAGCCGCCACAGCGCAGCGGCAGCGGCTGGGCCAGCGGCTGCGCCGTGCGCCCGGCATACGAGTACACGCCGGCCACCCCGGCCGCGGCCAGCGCCACCGCCAGCCGGCCGGCCTCGGTCGTGCCCCCCAACAACAGCACCCGCGTCATGTCTGAACCCTGGCTTTCCATCATCGGCATCGGCGAGGACGGCCTGTCCGGCCTCAGCACGGCCGCCCGTGCGGCCCTCGATCAGGCGCACATTGTCATCGGTGGCCCGCGCCATCTGGCCCTGGCGGACGTCGGCGCGCGTGGCCAACCCTGGCCGCAGCCCTTCGACATCGCGCCGGTGCTGGCGCGGCGAGGCCAGCGCGTGGCCGTGCTGGCCTCGGGCGATCCGTTCTGGCACGGCGCCGGCGGCAGCCTGACGGCCCACCTGAGGGCCGGCGAATGGCAGGCCTACCCGGTGGCCGGCTGCGCCTCGCTGGCCGCGGCCCACCTGGGCTGGCGGCTGGAGGACACGGCCTGCCTGGGCCTGCATGCCGCCCCGTTCGAGCGTTTGCTGCCGGTGCTGCGGCCCGGCGCCCGCGCCCTGTGCCTGCTGGCCAGCGGCGCGCAGGCGTCCGCCCTGGCGGCCTGGCTGCAGGCGCACGGCTGGGGCGACAGCCGCATCTGGCTGATGGAGGCGCTGGGCGGCGCGCGCCAGCGGGTGCGCGAGACCACCGCCGCCCTCGGCGCCACGACCGATGCACTCGCCGGTGCCGCATCGCCGGCCCTGCTGGCGATCGAGGCGGCCGGCGGCCCGGTCCTGCCCACGGTGCCCGGCCTGCCCGACGCGCTCTATGCCCACGACGGCCAGATCACCAAGGCCCCGGTGCGGGCGATGACGCTGGCCGCCCTCGCGCCACGGCCCGACGCGCTGTTGTGGGACGTGGGCGCCGGCTCGGGCTCGATCTCGGTCGAGTTCTGCCGCGCCGGGGGCCGCGCCATCGCCATCGAGACCCGCGCCGACCGCCAGCCGCACATCACGGCCAATGCCCATCGTTTCGGCGTGCAGGAGCGGCTGCGCCTGGTGGCCGGCCACGCCCCGCAGGCGCTGCAGGATCTGCCCACGCCGGACGTCGTCTTCGTCGGCGGCGGCCTGGACGAGGCCGTGTTCGAGGCCGTCTGGGCCCGCCTGAAGCCCGGCGGCCGGCTGGTGGCCAACAGCGTGACCTTGCAGACCGAGGCGCTGCTGACGCAGCTCTACGCCCGCCACGGCGGCGAGCTGCTGCGCCTGGAGCTGGCCCGCGCCGCGCCGCTGGGCCGCCTGCACGGCTGGCGGCCGGCGCGCCCGCTGGTGCAGTGGAGCGTGCAGCGATGAGGGTGGCCGGGCTGGGCTTTCGACAGGGGGCGGAGATGGCCTCGCTGGAGGCCGCGTTGAAGGCCGCGTTGGAGGCCGCATTGAAGGCTGCGTTGAAGGCCGAACTGGAGATCGCGCAGAAGGCCGCCCGTCAGACCGCGTCCGCGGGCGCGGGCGCCGCGCCGCTCAGGCTCGACGCCCTGGCCACCGCCGCCCGCAAGGCCGCCGACCCGGCCGCGCAGGCGCTGGCCCGCCGGCTCGGCCTGCCGCTGCTGGCCTTGTCCGACGAGGTACTGGCCGCCCAGACCACCCTGACCGAATCCCCCCGCGTGCGCGCGCACACCGGCACCGGCAGTCTGGCCGAGGCCGCGGCGCTCGCCGCCGCCGGGCCGCAGGGCCGCCTGCTCGGCCCGCGCGCCGTCTCGCCCGATGGCTGCGCAACCGCCGCCATCGCGGCGGGCCCGGTGACCATGGCCACCACCACAGCCACCACGGCCACCACCGCAACCACCACAACGGCACCCCCCGTCACCGCCGACCCGGGCTGCACAGCCGGTGCGCCCGCCGGATCGCTGACGCCGCCGCCGACGCTGGCACCCGCCATCCCTTCCCTGCCCGAGAACCCCTGAGATGACCGTCCACTTCATCGGCGCCGGCCCGGGCGCCGCCGACCTGCTGACCCTGCGCGGCCGCGACCGCATCGCCGCCTGTCCGGTCTGCCTGTACGCCGGCTCACTGGTGCCCGACGGCGTGCTGGCCCACTGCCCGCCGGGCGCACGCATCGTCAACACTGCGCCGCTGAGCCTGGACCAGATCATCGACGAGATCGCCCAGGCCCATGCCCGCGGCCAGGACGTGGCCCGCCTGCACTCCGGTGACCTGTCGGTGTGGTCGGCGATGGGCGAGCAGCTGCGCCGGCTGCAGGCCCTCGGCATCCCGTACGAGATCACGCCCGGCGTGCCGTCCTTCGCCGCGGCGGCGGCCGCGCTCGGCCATGAGCTGACGCTGCCGGGCGTCGCCCAGTCGCTGGTGCTCACCCGCACCTCCGGCCGCGCCAGCCCCATGCCCGAGGGCGAGACCCTGGCCGCCTTCGGCCGCACCGGCGCCACGCTGGCCATCCATCTGTCGGTGCATGTGCTGGCGCGGGTGGTGCAGGAGCTGCGCCCGCACTATGGCGACGACTGCCCGGTGGCCATCGTCTGGCGCGCCAGCTGGCCCGACCAGCGCATCGTGCGCGGCACGCTGGCCACGATCGAGGCCGACTGCGGCGACGACGCCCTCGGCCGCACCGCGCTGATCCTGGTCGGCCGCACGCTGGCGCCGGCCGATTTCGACGAGAGCTGCCTGTACGCGGCCGACTACGACCGCCGCTACCGCCCGCTCGGCACCGCGCCGCGCTTCCCCGACACCTGAGGGGCCGCCCCGCCTCTCGCCCCGGACTGACGGCCGCGCCGCCGCTCAGCGCGCCGCGCGCCGCAGCAGGTAGATGTCCATCACCCAGCCCTGACGCGCCCGCAGCGCGGCCCGGACGTCCAGGATGCGCGGCCCGACCTCGGCCAGCGGGCCATGGACCGTCTGCTGGCTGGGCAGGCCCAGGCAGGCACCCCACCAGATCTCGATGCCCTCGGGCGCCAGCGCCTGCCAGGCGCCGCCGGCGTCCAGCATCACCACCACCGTGTCGACGCCGGGCGGCCAGCCGTGGTCGCGCAGCCGGCGGCCGGTGGTGACGGTGAAGGGCTCGCCGATCCCGTTGAGCGGGATGGCGTGGGCGGCGGTCAGCGCCTGCAGGGCGGTGATGCCGGGGATCACCGTGACCTGCGGCGCCGGCCGCAGACGGTCGGCGATGCGCAGCGTGCTGTCGTAGAGCGACGGATCGCCCCAGACCAGCAGCGCCACGCGGCGCGCCGCCGGATGGGCGGCCAGCGCCTGCAGCCAGGCCGCGGCGATCGCGTCATGCCAGTCATCGACGCGCTGGCGGTAGTCGGGCGTGGCCGGATCGCGCTCGGGCAGATCGAACTCGGCCACCGGCAGCGGCGTGGCGCGGGGCAGTTCGGCACAGATCGCGCGGCGCAGCTCGGCCAGCGCGGCCTTGTCCTCGCCCTTGCGCGGCAACAGCACCAGATCGACGGTGGCCAGCGCCCGCACGGCCTGCAAGGTGAGGTGTTGCGGATCACCGGTGCCGATGCCGACCAGCACCAGCTCGGACAGGGACGATGCGGCGGCAGGAGACACGGTGCGCGAGAGCCGCTGAAGACGGCCGGGACGAGGGGCCCTGATTATCGAGTGCAGCGTGCGGATGCCGGGCCGGCGCGGCGCGGCGCGGCCCGGCACGCTCGGATCAGTCCGGCCCGGCACGCCGAAGTCCATGCACGGCCATCCTGCGGTGCCCCGGCCGCGGCGCGCGCGGGCACGCGGCCACCGGCCACCGCCGCCATCCCTTCCGCCCCTTGACCTGGTTCAACGACCACCGGCCCCACACTGCGACGACAATCCGCGGCAGCCCGCCGCCCATGCCATGACGTTCCGCCCACCCGCTCACCCGCGCCTGCGCTTGCAGTGGATGGGCCGGCTCGTCGTCGCGCTGCTGCTGTGGGTGGCGCTGCTGCCGCCGGTGATGCCGGCGCGGCCGCTGTCCGAGGCCGAGGCGCTGATCGCCAGCGCGCTGTGCAGCAGCGGAGGTGACGGCGCCCATGCGCCGGATCCGGCGGCGCCCGCGGGGCCCGCACACTCGGCCAGCCACTGCGCCGGCTGCCCGGCGGGCCTGCCGCCGTTCACGCCGCTGGCGGTGCTGGTCTGGGCGCTGCCGGCGCCCGGCCCGATGCCGGTTCCGGTGGCGCTGCGGGTCACCGTCGGGCCGACGGCCACCGCCTGGGTGCGGCTGCCCGCCCGCGCGCCACCGATCCTGGCCTGAGCGACCGGCCTGCCGCGCCTCGTGTGCGGCCGGCCGGTGTCCGTTCTCCCCCTGTCGCGCCCGCGGGATCGACCCGTGCGCCGTCCTGCCGACGGCGCCGATGCGCCTGCACGTGCCCGTGCCCGTGCCCGTGCCCGTGCCCGTGCCCGTACGGTGCGCGCGGGCCACCCGCCCGCTGCGGGTACCGGATGTGCGCCCACCGCGCGCGCCAGGGGGATCCGCGGCCGACCGTCCTTGTCCGCCGGCCGCCGTCCGCCGTCCGCCGTCCACTCCGTCAGGATCCGTTTCCATGGCCTTGTTCCGTCTGGCACGCCACGCGCGCGCCCTGTGCGCTGGCGCTGCCCGCCGCACCTTCGTCCGCGCCACCCTCCGTGCCACCCTCCGTGCCACCGCCAGCGCGCTGATCGGCACCGCCGCCCTCCTGCCCACCGCCTGGGCCAAGCCCATCACCGTCACCGATGTGCTGGGCCGCCAGGTCCAGGTCGAGAGCCCGGCGCGGCGCGTCGTGCTCGGCTTCCATTTCGAGGAGTTCACCGCCATCGCCGGCGCACCGGCCTGGTCGCGCGTGGTCGGCATCAGCCGCACCGGCTGGGCCGGCTGGCGCGCCGGCAACTGGGCCCGCTACACCGAGGTCATCCCGGGCCTGAAGGACCTGCCGGATGTCGGCTTCACCGACGACAGCAGCTTCAGCGCCGAGAAGGTGATCGCGCTGCGCCCCGACGTGCTGATCCTGCCCGAGTGGGGCTGGAACGCGCTGGGCCCGGCCGCCGCCCAGCTGCAGGCCGCCGGCGTGCCGGTGGTGGTGGTCGACTACAACGCCCAGACGCTGGAGCGCCACCTGGCCAGCACCCGCCTGATCGGCAGCGTGATGGGCGCCACCGCCCGCGCCGAGACGCTGGCCCGGCTCTACCAGGCCAAGGTCGACGACGTGATGGCCCGCATCGCCCGCGCGCCGAAGACGGCCGCGCCCAAGGTCTATGTCGAGCTGGGCCGCGACGGCGCCGGCACCATCGGCAACAGCTACCAGGGCACGATGTGGGGCCGCATGGTCACCACGGTCGGCGGCCAGAACCTGGCCGACCGGCACCTGAAGTCGCCCTGGGGCCCTCTGAACCCCGAGGTGGTGCTGGCCGAGAACCCGGACCATGTGCTGATCGCCGGCTCGTCCTGGGCCAACCGGCCGCAGGCGGTGCGCCTGGGCTATGCCTCGGATGACGCGACCGCGCGCGCCACGCTGCGGCCCTATGCCGAGCGGGCCGGCTGGCCGGGGCTGACGGCGGTGCGCCGCCAGCAGGTCTTCACCATCGACCACGGCCTGTGCCGCACGCTGACCGACTACACGGCGCTGCAGTTCATCGCCAAGCAGCTCTATCCGGCGCAGTTCGCCGATGTCGATCCAGCCGCCGAACTGCGCCGTTACCACGAACAGTTCCTGCCGGTGGCCTACGGCGGCACCTGGTTCCTGAGCCTCAAGCCATGAACGGCAGCGCCACCGGCACGCTGGCATGCCCCCGGCCACCTGGGGCCGGGGACACCCACGCTCACCTGAACGCGGGCATGCACGCGGGCACGAACACGTCCCTGGGCGCCGACCTGCACGGCCACCCGAGCACCGACGCCGCCTGGCAGGCGCTGGCCGCGCCGCGCCTGCGCCGCCTGCTGGCCGCCGCCCTGCTGCTGCTGGCCTGCGTGCTGGCCGATCTGGCCACCGGGCCGGCGCTGCTGGCCCCGCTGGACGTGCTGCGCGCGCTCGCCGGTGACCCGGTGCTGCACGGCACGCGCGTCATCGTGTGGGAGATCCGGCTGCCGGTGGCGCTGATGGCGGTGGCCGTGGGCGCCGCGCTCGGCCTGTCGGGCGTGGTGATGCAGACCGTGCTGCACAACCCGCTGGCCAGCCCCTACACGCTGGGCATCTCGGCCGGCGCAGGCTTCGGCGCGGCACTGGCCATCGTCGCCGGCGGCCTGCTGCCGCTGCCACCGGCCGTGGCCGTGCCGCTGGCGGCCTTCGCCTTCGCCGGGCTGGGCTGCTGGGCGGTGCTGCGCATCGGCCGCGCACAGGGCGGCGATGCCCAGGGCTTCGTGCTGGCGGGCATCGCGCTGCTGTTCCTGTTCCAGGCCCTGCTGTCGCTGCTGCAGTACCTGGCCTCGCCGGAGGCGCTGCAGCAGATCGTGTTCTGGCTGTTCGGCAGCCTGTACAAGGCCACGCGGGCGCAGGTCGGCGTGCTGGCGGGGGTGCTGGCGCTGTGCACGCCCTGGCTGCTGGCCCAGGCCTGGCGGCTGACGGCGCTGCAGCTGTCCGACGAGCGCGCGGCCAGCCTGGGCGTCGATGTCAGCGGCCTGCGCTGGCGCTGCCTGGCCGTGGTCTCGCTGCTGACCGGCACGGCCGTGGCCTTCGTCGGCACCATCGGCTTCATCGGCCTGATCGCGCCGCACATCGCCCGCGCGCTGTGGGGCGAGGACCACCGCCACCTGCTGCCCGGCGCCGCCCTGTGCGGGGCGTTGCTGCTGTCGGGCGCCTCGGTGCTGGGCAAGCTGATCTCGCCCGGTGCGCTGATCCCGATCGGCATCGTCACCGCCTGCCTGGGCGTGCCCTTCTTCCTCGTGCTGGTCATGCGCAAGCGCTCGGAGGTCGCATGGTGAGCCCGGCCGACACACAGGCCGCGGCCGCCGCGCCCGCCGCCGACCCGCTGACGCCCGCCATCGGCCTGCACCTGCAGGACCTGAGCGTGCAGCGCGACGGCCGCACGCTGCTGCAGCCCCTGACGCTGGATCTGCCCGCCGGCCGCATGACCGCCGTGCTCGGGCCCAACGGCTCGGGCAAGTCGACCTTGCTCAAGGCACTGGCCGGGCTGCTGCCGCATGGCGGCCAGCGCCGCTGGCCGGACGGCACACCGCCGCGCATCGCCTTCCTGCCGCAGGACCACCACAGCCCCAGCGCGCTGACCGTGCTGGAGGCGCTGCTGCTGGGCCGGCTCGATCGCCTGGGCCTGCGCGTGGGCCCGCAGGACCGCGCCGCCGTCGACCGCGTGATCGGACCGTTGGGCCTGGCCCCGCTGCTGCAGCGGCCGCTGGGCCAGCTCAGCGGCGGCCAGCGCCAGCGCGTGTTCATCGCCCAGGCCCTGGTGCGCGAGGCCCGCGTGCTGCTGCTCGACGAGCCGCTGAGCGCACTCGACCTGCAGCACCAGGCCCAGGTGATGGCCCTGCTGCGCACGCTGACCGAGGCCCACGGCCTGACCACCGTCATCGTCCTGCATGACCTGAACGTGGCCCGCGCCCGCTGCGACCAGGCGCTGCTGCTGCGCGACGGCCGCCTGCACGGCCACGGACCGGCCGCCACGCTGCTGCGCCCGCCGGTGCTGGAAGACGTGTTCCAGGTGCGCTGGGTCGAGGCCCGCAGCGCCTGCGGGCGCGAGGGCCTGCTGGACGGCGGCTGAGCGCCTTCCGTCAGGCGCAGGCCTGGAGCGCCTCACCCAGCGCGTTGACCAGGCTGTCGACCTCGGCCCGCGTGGAAATGAAGGGCGGTGCCAGCTGGATGGTGTCGCCACCGTAGCGCACGTAGAAGCCCTTCTGCCAGCAGATGCGGGCGACCTCGTAGGGGCGGCGCGCCGGCTCGCCCGGATGGGCGGCGAGCGTCAGGCCGGCGGCCAGGCCGCAGTTGCGGATGTCGGCCACGTTGGGCAGGCCCTTCAGGCTGTGCACCGCATTCTCGAAGTGAGGGGCCAGCTCGCGCACGCGGTCGACCATGTGCTCGCGCACCAGCACGTCGAGCGCCGCCACGCCGGCCGCACACGCCACCGGATGGGCCGAGTAGGTGTAGCCGTGGGCGAACTCCAGCATGTACTCCGGACCGCCGGCCGCCATGAAGGTGTCGTAGATCGCCGGGCTGACGACCACCGCGCCCAGCGGCTGCGTGCCGTTGGTGATCTGCTTGGCGCAGTTCAGGATGTCGGGCACGACGCCGAAGCCCTCGGCCGCCGTCATCGCGCCGGTGCGGCCGAAGCCGGTGATCACCTCGTCGAAGATCAGCAGGATGTCGTGCTGGGTGCAGATCTCGCGCAGGCGCTGCAGATAGCCCTGCGGCGGCACGATGACGCCGGCCGAGCCCGACATCGGCTCGACGATCACGGCCGCGATGTTGGACGCGTCATGCAGCGCGATCAGGTCCAGCAGGCGGTCGGCCAGCTCCTTGCCGGTCTCGGGCATGCCGCGGCTGAAGGCGTTGGCCGGCAGCCAGGTGTGGGGCAGGTGGTCGGCGTCGATGCCCTGGCCGAAGACCTTGCGGTTGCCGACCATGCCGCCGACCGAGATGCCGCCGAAGTTCACGCCGTGGTAGCCCTTCTCGCGGCCGATCAGGCGGGTCTTGCCGGCCTGGCCCTTGGCGCGCCAGTAGGCACGGGCCATCTTCAGCGCGGTGTCGGCCGATTCCGAGCCCGAGCCGGTGAAGAACACGTGCTCCAGCCCGTCGGGCATCAGCGCGACCAGGCGGTTGGCCAGCTCGAAGGCCATCGGATGGCCGTGCTGGAAGGCCGGCGCGTAGTCCAGGCGGGCGATCTGGCGCGAGACAGCCGCGGTGATCTCCTGGCGGCCGTGGCCCAGGCCCGAGCACCACAGGCCCGACAGGCCGTCGAACACCTTGCGGCCATCGCCATCGGTGTAGTAGGCGCCCTCGGCCGCGACGATCATGCGCGGGTCCTGCAGGAAGCGCCGGTTGCCGGTGAACGGCATCCAGTGGGCCGACAGCCATTCGGCGTCGGTGCGCACCGCGGCCACGGCCGTCGGATCGAAGGGGGTGTCGAAGGGGTTCATGGGGTCAGATTGTGGTCAGCGCTTGCTTGTGGAAAATGACGATCTGCCACCATTCACTTGCCAGATCATGCAAGCAAAGCCGCCCCGTGCGCCGGTCCTCGCCCAGCTGTCCGATCTGGACCTGCGGCTGCTGCGCGTCTTCATCACCGTGGCCGACTGCGGCGGCATGGCCGCGGCCGAGCTGGAGCTGGCCATCGGCATCTCCAGCGTCAGCCGCCACGTCAAGGATCTGGAGACCCGCCTGGGCCTGGTGCTGTGCCGGCGCGGCCGCGGCGGCTTCGCGCTGACGCCCGAAGGCCGCCAGGTCTACGAGGAGGCGCGGCGCCTGTTCGCCGCCGTCGACGGCTTCCGCGGCGGCATCGCCCAGCTGCACGGCCGCCTGGCCGGCCCGCTGGCCTTCGCCCTGTTCGAGAAGACGGCCAGCAACCCCGATTCACGCATCCCGCAGGCGCTGGCCCGCTTCAGCGCGCTGGCGCCCGACGTCGAGCTGCAGCTGCACATCGCCGGCATCCACGAGATCGAACGCGGCGTGCTCGACGGCAGCTACGCGCTGGGCGTCATCCCCGAGCACCGCCTGTCACAGAGCCTGGCCTACGACGACCTGTTCGGCGAGCGCATGCAGCTGTACTGCGGCCCCGGCCACCCGCTGTGGGACGACCCCCGCCCGACCCTCGACTGGACCGACGTGCGCAGCCTGCCCTTCGTCGGCCTGGGCTACCACTCACCCAACCTGGCCTTCGCCCACCAGGCCCGCCTGAGCCGCAGCGCCAGCGGCGACGACCAGGAAGCCGTCGCCCTGCTGCTGCTGAGCGGCCGCTACGTCGGCTTCCTGCCCGACCACTATGCCGCTGACTTCGTGCGGCAGGGACGGCTGCGCGCGCTGGCCCCGGGCCGGCTGGTCTACGACTGTCGATTCGTGGCGATCCGGCGGCCGAATCCGGAGGCGGGGCGGAGTGCGGCGTTGTTGAGGGAGTGCTTGTTGCAGGCGCACGGGCTGGACCACAGAGATCGGGACCGGCTGTCGACCTGAACGACACGACGTTCTCCATGCAGGCGGTGCCGGGCGAGCACCGCGGCTGACAGGAAAATGCAGAAATCGATGTCCACTTTGGACAGGGCATGATCCAAGCCCAGTTGCCGGAACGCATGCACATGGCAGCAGCCAGCCTGCCTCATCCAGCGAAAGATCCAACATGAGCCTGACCCACCACAACTTCTCTCAGGTCTGGGACCAGTTGCGCGCCAAGAAGCCGCAACTCAAGCAGTTTCTGGAGTCGATCCATGTACGCAACCTGCGCGGTATTTCAGATCTGCGGATCAACCTGGGTTATCCCGTCACGGTGATCGCAGGAACCAACGGCGCGGGAAAGTCCACCGTGCTGTTTGCCTGCGCGTGCGCTTATGACGTACCAGGGGCTCGCGATTACAGTCCAGCGGTGCTGTTCCCCAACCTGAAGGCACGAGACGA
Source organism: Pseudaquabacterium rugosum (assembly GCF_038066575.1). Lineage (NCBI taxonomy): Bacteria > Pseudomonadati > Pseudomonadota > Betaproteobacteria > Burkholderiales > Sphaerotilaceae > Pseudaquabacterium > Pseudaquabacterium rugosum. The sequence goes on from NZ_JBBUTF010000018.1 coordinate 91,791, forward strand.
TCAGGCTGTCTCGGACCAGTTGGGCACGCCCAGCTTCGAGTACGCCTTCGTGGACGGTGGCAACCGCACCAGCATGACCTGGCGGCGGCTCAAGTCATGGAGCAAGAGCTTCATGGGTCGCAAGGGTGGCGCACAACCCCAGCGTGAGCTCTACCTGCGCACCCTGGCCAATCTGACCAGCCCGTCCGAGGTCCGCAGCATTCTGCAGATTGGCAACCAGGCCTTCAGCAAGGCCGACCTCGACGCCGACCTGATCGCCTTCGCCCATCGGGTCATGCCCTTCAAGTACCGGGGGCTGAAGCTGCTCACCCTCAAAGGCAAGGACCTGTTGTTTGCCGATCGGGACGACACCCGGACCTCCTACTCAGAATTCCACATGTCGGCCGGCGAACGTGCCCTGCTGCGCATCTCCAAGGACATCTCACGCCTGCGCGGAGCATTGATCCTGATTGACGAGGTCGAGGCCGGCCTGCACCCCTACACCCAGCAGCAACTCATGCTGGAGCTGCAGCGTCTGGCCCTGCGCAATGATCTGCAGATCATCGTCACCTCGCACAGCCCGGTCGTGCTCGAAAGCGTGCCACCTGAAGGTCGCGTGTTCCTGGAGCGCACCGCCGACGATGTGGTGGTGCAACCGGCGTACCGCGACATATTCCAACGCGCGTTCTACGGCCGGCCCCAGGAGCGGCTTTCCGTGTTGTGCGAGGACGTGGTGGCAGAGGCACTGATCCTGGGGGTGCTCGACCACATCAACCCCTTGATGCAGTTGACGCCTGATGACATCACCGTGGGGCGTGACACGGGCAAGGACCAGTTTGCCCAGCATGTGGATGCCCTGGGCAAGTTCAAGCTGCTCGATGAATTCGTTTTCGTGCTGGATGGCGATGCCCGTGATGCGGAAGCCGCGATGGCCGCCGCAGCCAGCAGATACAACCGGGTCATCAAGCCCTTGTACCTGCCCGGCGACCAGCCACCGGAGGACTGGGTCTACCGTACGCTGGAGCGCAAGGCGGATCACTTCGCTGCTGAACTCGGCGCCCCTGGCTTGGCCACCTTGTTGCAACAGCTTCGCCAGCAATTCGACGGTGCAGCCGACCGGCCCACCAACATCATCAAGGCGCGTTTCGCGATGTTGGCCGACAGCCTGAACCGCACGCCAGCGGACATCGCCCGCCGCGTGGGCCGGCTGATGTGCCAGGAGCATGGCGACATGAAGGTCTTCGCCGATGAGCTGATGCAGGCCGTGGCTGACTGGCGCAGCAGAACCGGCGGGTGATGACACGTACCCGCCGCAGTTCGGCTCTGCGGATCGCCGACAGTCCATCGGCGCCCCATTCTTGACCCGATCCCTCCGTGTCGCCGAGCGCTGACGTGACCACGAGGGGCCGACCTCACCCGCCCTCGCCCACCACGATCCTGCGCCCCGTCCCTTCCTGTTCGACTGCCAGCGCGTCGATCCGCCAGCGCCCCGCATCCCGGCCACGCTGCGCGAACACGCGCCGCGCAAACGCCCAGATCATCGCCCCGGCATCGGGGCCGTGCGGGTCGCCGAAGGGCAGTTGCCCGCTCCCGCCGCTCCAGGCGTGGCCCAGGCCGGCGTGCGTATTCACCTCCCCTCCCTGCCCCCCCAGCACAACCCCAGCAAGCTGCCCAGCCTGACGATCAAGCGGTTGTCAGCGGCTGATGCGACGATGGAACTGGCCACATGGCAGACCAACCCCAGGTGAGCGAAGCATCGCAGGCCGCCGACGAGGCGCTGCCGATGTCGGCCACCGTGGAACGCCCATCTGCCCAGCGAGCGTCGACAAGTGTGCTGGGCGCACCTGTTGCGCGACTTCAGGCGCATCGCCGAGCGCAGCGGCGCGGCCGGTGAGGTGGGTCGGCGACTGCTGGGCTTGGGCTACGTGATGTTCCGACGGCGCCATCGTCTGTCCGAAGCCGATGTCCCGTCGTGCCGCACCGACCTGGCAGGCGTGCGCGTGAGGGTGCGCCAAGCGCTGGAGCGCGGCGCAGCGCTGCTCGTCTGCCCGCGCACCGCCGCCACCTGCGCGAACCTGCTGAAGATCGAGCCCGCGCTGTGGACCTTCACGACCCACGCCGAAGTGCCGCCCACCAACAACAGTGCCGAGCAGGCGCTGCGCCCGGTGGTGCTCAAGCGCAAGATCAGCGGCCCGACCCGCAGCCGCCGCGGCGCGAACTTCATCGCCCGAGGCTTCAGCGTGGCCGAGACCTGCCGGCGCCAGGGCCGCGACCTGCTGGACTACCTGCAGCGCTCGGTGTGCGCCTGGATCGACAAGACTGAGGCACCGGCCTTGCTCCGGCCTGCGATCGCTTCAGGCTGAGACCGTAGTGGACGCTAGGGCGTTGCCGCACCGGGGGGGGTGAATACGTACACTCCGGGCGGTCTCAGGGCGTTGCGACGGGTTTCGGGAAGTGCCCCATGGGCTGGACCACAAGGACCTCGACCGGCTCTCCCACTAAAAGAACCGACGAGCGCAAGGCCGGCTGGCTGGATCGTCTCCACAACTTACCGGATGGCGAGGCGTTGCATTTCAGACTTGAGAGCGCCTGAGCATGCTCATCGGAACCTGATCGCCAGTTCGACTATTGACGGGATAAATTAACCAAGCCAATTTATCCAATCAGCCACTTCCTCGGCCATCACTTCCGGCTTTGAATGGGTGACGACTCGAATGCGCTGCTGTGCGAGGCGCCACTCGAGCACATCGAGTCGACTCTCTACTTCCGCCGCAATAGTTCGTGTCAAGCCATCGTCGGCCGTGGGTCTCATAAAAAATAATGCGCTACGAGCACGATCACGACTTGTTGCGGCGACGTAGGTGTCGAGCGTGTTTGCACCCATTAGAAATTCAAGTTGAATTCGCTCAACCGATGAATACCATCCGCTCGCAACAACACCCGCAGCGCCTGGAGCGACGAGATTTACGCCCACTTGATGTATTTGATCGCCATAGTAATCTTCGCAAATGAACGAGTTGGCCGCAAAACCCATTCGGGTCTTGACTTGATCCAGAACTTCGGTGATGACTTCGCTGGCCTGTTTCGATGAAAATCGGTTGCGCTTTCCTCTGGGCGCATTTTCCTCGAGCGGGATAGTCCCATCTGCGAGCATTCGCTCAAGAGCCTCGCTCGGGAGAGCTTCGCGAAGTGAACCTGCTGGATCAACACGAAACATTTCGGGCAGTCGATCAGATGTCAGCTGTTCATGCGTTGCCCTCAGAGCCGCAAGATTTTTGCGCAATTCCGCAAGCATCCGGTCAAACATCGCTCTGCTGCCATGACCGTATATACACTCAAGCTTTTGTCCTCCGGCAATAACTCTGAAATCAGCTAGCCCGCGTTCGTCAATTGCGGCGGCGCCGACCAAGTACTCCTGCTCGCTAAAAGCGTCCGGGCGAAGCCACAGGCGAACCCAGCGTCCTTGCCAAGACGGTGAAGCAGCCGGCTTCTTTAGAAGTTCTTCAATGTTCATCGCAGTTGCTCCAAACGCTCATCAATGAATTCTTGACTGGCCCTTTCAAATAAAAACGTATGCAAATTATTTGCGGCAGGAGTTCCGAAATTCTTCGAGACAAGTTCTTCCGACGAACCTCGGACAGCAGCCAAAGCCGCGGAGTGCTCTGCGCTGATTTTCGCCAGTGCGGCGATGAGCACTTTCGCTTCCGCGACTCTCATTTTCTTCTTGCTGATCGCTTCGCGAATTTTCTGCGTCAGGTGCGTTGCGATAAATCCTGACCTATCCAAGTGGGCGGGCGCACTATGGACCCAATCCTGATTAAAAGCCAGTTTTTCGTGATCGATGGCAGCAATTCGTCCTCGGGCTGACCAATACGGTGCGTTATCCGAGATGCGGTCGCAGTTCCCCATCCATGCATCAAATGCTGCAAGACGTTGCCCGGCGGGCTTGGACGTAACAGCATGCTCCCAGTTAATTCTCCATACCTGATTTGGCGGCTTTAAATCGAGGCGGCTGGCACACCAGAAAACAATTGGCCCGTCGGCACCCCATTGATTTCTCGCAAAAACTAATTCCGGCTCTGTCGCGTTTGCCAAGTCTGAGGGTGATGCTGCCAGCAGAATTGCGGCTGGCGGGACTCCTATGTCTAACTCCATTCCGAGTGTCCAAGCTAGCGCTTCATTCACCCATCCCTTGTTTTTTAAGGGGAAGGCCTTCACTACTGCGAGCTGCGTGTGGCCGGGGAATCGGATTTCCGCCGTATGTGTTGTCTGGTTTTCTCCCTTTCGACCAATGCTGCCGTTGTAGCGCGCATAGTGCGACGTGTAACGCTCAATGATAGGTAGCTTGAGAAGCTTTTCGGTGGGGCTTGCTGTATCCGGTTCACTCGCGGCGGTAGGGCTTGGGGTGGTGCCATTCATCTTGTTCTCCCTTGGCATACTTGACTCAATCTTAATGCCGTATCGAGCAGACCGACGCTGTCATGGCGGCTTGTCGCTAGGGGGCACTTCTTGAAACCCCGCGCCCGACGCTCCCACCTCGCGCCGACCTGCGGCAACATCACCCCTCATGATCAGCCCGCGCATCAAGCCCTCCGCGTTCTTCCCCGAGGAGGCGCCCGACGATCTGTTCCTGGTGCGCCAGCGCAAGGCCAAGCTCGAAGGTTATGTGCAGAGCCTGGCGGCGATGGACGAGCTGATCGACTTCGGGGCGATGGCTGCGGCCGTGGATCGGGCCTGCCCCCGGCCCGACCGCAGCAAGGGCGGCCGCCCGCCGTACGCCACCGAGGTACTGGTGCGCATGGTCTTCCTGCAGGGCCTGTACAACCTGTCGGATGAGCAGTGCGAGCACCAGGTGCTCGACCGGCTGAGCTTCCAGCGCTTCTGTCGGCTCGATGGCGCACTGCACATTCCGGATGCGCGCACGCTGTGGTCGTTCCGACAGCGCTTGGCCCACGGCGGCCTGGGGGCCAAGGCGATCTTCGAGACGCTGAGCCAGCAGTTGCAGCGTCATGGCTACATCCCGCGCGGCGGGCAGATCGTCGATGCGAGCATCGTGCAGGCGCCGATCACGCAGGCCACCACCCAGGAGCGCAAGACGCTGAACAAGGGCGAGGATCCCGAAGGCTGGAGCAAGAAGCGGCTGGCGCACACCGATCAGGATGCGCGTTGGACGCAGAAGCACGGCAAGTCGTACTACGGCTACAAGCTGCACGGCAACGTGGACGCACGCTACAAGCTGATCCGACGCATCGCGATCACGGCAGCCAATGCCGACGATGGCCACCAGCTGCCGAAGGTGCTGCAGACGGCCAACACGCGGGGCCGCTTGTGGGCCGATCGCGCCTACGACAGCGAAGCCAATCGCCAGGCGCTGCGCCAGCACGGCCTGTGCGATGGCATCGCGCGCCGGGCCCGGCCGGGCCAGACGGCCAAGGTGAGGCTCAAGCAGCGCAACAAGACGATCAGCCGGACACGGGCGCGGGTCGAGCACGTCTTCGCGGCGCTGCGCCAGCAGGGCGGCAAGTGCGTACGGGCGATGAGCCTGGCGCGCATCACGCTGGCGTGCGTGGCGTACAACGCGCGGCGGCTGGCGTGGCTGGTCAAGAGCGGAAGTCCGCCTGCGAGGGCGGTGTGAGGGGCACCGGGGCTTGTTCGCGGGCTGCGGACGGGGCGGTGAGGCGCTGCGGGCGGCTGCGGCGTGCGTGCGCGGCCCTGTCATGGTCGGCTCTGGGCGGTCTCAGGGCGTCGGGACGGGTTTCGGGAAGTGCCCCAAAGCGCAGCATTTGGGCAGTCCGACTGACCGAAGGATCAGCCATTTCTGCTCCTGATGGCGAGCATGGCGCGAAGTTCTTCAATGCTGTATGGCTCGATACGTAAATGAGCAACTGCATGGCAATTTGGGCAAAGCGGTCGAAGATCGAGAATGGGGTCTAGCTCGTACTCGGATTTGACAGAGGAAATCGGCGTAATGTGGTGCACATGGATAAAACCATCAGCAGCCGAGCCATAGATATCCGAAAGCCTGACCCCGCAGGCATGGCATACACAACCATAATGTGCAATGCACTTTATCCTGGCCTTTCTGTCACGCTCGTACCTATTAACCGTGATCGTCACGGCTGAGCCTTCGCGGTGTGCAGTCTGAATATTTTCTTGGGGCAGCTCTTCCGGTAAGCGAATGCGCCACGAAGAGAGAAGTTGATATGTCGGAAGAGATGCTATTCGATGAGGGACATTGGTTCGCTTAGCAACCTTGATGCCGAAGGCATGAAGATCGTTCTTAGAGGTGACGATGACGAACCCGTTCTCATCAAACAACACGCATGGAAAATCCGTGATTGCTGCGTAGAAATTACCCCAAGAACTATAGAGCGCTTGCCTGCACTCAATTCCAAATTCTTGCGCGAGATTGGCGCCCTTGCTCATATTAAATGACTAACGAAAATCGTTTATCAGCCCCGTCCCTGATCATCGGCGCGCACAAAAATTTCAAGTTCGGCAAGTATGCCAACCAGTACCTGGGTGCCTTCGCCTACCGGTTCAACTGGCGCTTCGATCTGCGCGCACTGCGGACGAGCCTGATCGGCCACGCCTCAACCAACTCGCCAACCCGCGAGCGGCAGATCGGGGTGAGGCTGAGATTCATGACTAATCAGGCGAACCGAAAGGTCAAAAATCCTACTTTAAAAGGCGCGCAGAAATTTTTGACAATGGATTTACAACCAGCCAAAGCACCAACAGCTTCCTCATCTCTTTTCTCGAAATCCAGTTGGCTATAGGTGGACTTGTTTTGTAGTAAAAATCTATAAAAATCAAACCAAAACGATGTCTTTTGAGAAAGCAATCTCTAAATATTCTGAGCGCAACAACTTTAGGGTGATCATAACTTCCTACGGCAGCGGTTGCTATAAAGCAGCCCGACTGCGATTTGGATGTTTTTGGAATTTCGATTCCGAGATTCTTTGCGGCACCTCCCAGCTTCGACTGGAGCCTCAATATGTACGATTTAATCTCGGTTTCACTATCCAGGTAATTACTATATTTCGATGAATGAGACAAGAATGAGTTAACCTCTTCAACAAGAACCATCAACCCGTCTTCCGAAGGAAGAATTTCATAACATTTCTCCAATAGTTTTATAAAACTCAACCGCTTTGGCGCGAGCCCTTTGGCGGTAAGACTTGCGTAGCCCACTTGTGCAACACGATGCAGGATTACTGACCCACCTTGAGGCATGGGAATTTTTTGTTGATCTAAAATTTTTTCCTTAAGGACTGCATCGAGCTTATTTATTGCTTTCCTGCAACTGCTATTTATTACTTTTACTGCTGCCGTAATAGCGCTTGATTCGGAGCCATTCTTCCCCCTATCCAAGCAAAAAACGACCTCTTCAATACCGACTTCGTCACTATTAACCATTAGCGCAGATGTGGCCGCCGCCTTCAGTATCCAGGCGCTACTTCGCGTTGAATCAATTTCAAGCAACAATGAACTATATTTATGAACATCTTTAAAACTCCCGGCCTCCATCGCGGATTGCAACAGGCTGTCGAGTTCATCTATCTTTGCGGCGCTCATGGACTCTGATGTAAAAAATGACGGTACTGTGGTTTTGACCACTCAGATATCAATATTGAAGCGTGAATTCAACGACATGCTTTCCACACTCTGATTCAGTCGCAGCCTCCACGTATTTTATGCCGTCCTCGGTTTTATTTATAAGGACGTATTCTTTCGATGGAGGACCATTGGCCGTCAGGTGCAAACAGAAATTCTTTGGATTACTCGGCACCGGCTCTGCCCCACTTTGGTCGAGCACAAAAATCAACTCCAATTCGGAGTCTAAAGAACTCAGATGCTTCAGAACTTCTTTGACCTTCATGTTGAGAACTCCTTCAGTTGATCATGTGGCGCTCGGGCAGCACCTACGACTAATTATGACTCGCTGGCACAAGGCACAAGGGAACCTCTTGAAACCGCCCACCTGACGCCGTGCCCAGCACCTCACCGGCTGCTGGCGAATGCAATCGCCCTGGTGGCCAATTTCGAGCGCGAAGTGCGGATCAGATCGCATTAGCACATCTCGATGCACATTGCGTAGTCTGTCCCTAGACCGTAGCGCGTAGTACGACTGTATATATTCGGACTCCTCCTCAAGGCTTTCCTCCCATGACTTTCCACGCCTGATAGACCTCGCGCAACTGCGTTTGCTGCCCCTGCGGAAGAGTGAAGTCACTGTAGTACTTATCGCCGTTGAATCGGACTACCACGCGTTTGGCTGTCATCCAGTGGTTGAGCATTTCATGGTCTTTGAGCGGCATGTCGATCCACTCCCACACTGACCCGGATGAGTTATCGCGCTCAAACTCCAGCTTGCCGAGTTCATAGACTTTGTCGTCGGCCTTCACGGTGACCGAACGAATGAAGAGCCAGTCATCGCCGTAGTACTGTAGCTTGAGTCTGAGTGGGTAGTTCGCGGCGCTGTCCTTGCTTGATCCGAAGTAGATGGAGACGTACTTAGCCAATATCGGCGCATTGCGATGACTTATCCAAGTAATGCCCTTAATCTCGTCGGTGCTCTTCTTCATGCTGCCGATGGCTCGCTCAAGGGCCAAGCGTTCCTCCTGCGCCTTTCGTTCTTCTTCTCGCTTGTGCTGTAACTCGACAGCAGCTATGCGAGAGTCAACTTGGGCAAGCAGCGCCGTGGCCTCGCCGCTCTCGGGCGACGACGGATGCCGTTTCAAGAGCTCGGTAAGGAGTTTCTTCGCTTCGGCGTCGTTCTTTGCACCATACGCAGACTTGGCTTGTGCGAGTAGCCGATTCGAGCCGAACTTGATGTCTTCCAAATCCGCACGGAGAGTCGCCACTTGTGTTTCAAGTTCTGCCGCTCGCTTGCGTGCTTGGTCGTACTCTTGCTGCGACGGGCCGCACCCGGAAAGGAGTATAAGGATAGCGGCTAACGGGAGAATATTTTTCATTGAAGATGTCTTTGTGTTATCTGATCAGCAGCGCACCGCGAGATATTATTCCACGGACTAACGAAATGCGTTTAACAGCCGCGTTGCCGCAGGCAGCCAAGAACGCAGGTATCACTCGCGGCGGATAAACCTCGTTGGACTGAACCGGTGCGCAGAACGTCTAAGGGGGAATGCAAGGTCATGGTGGTCGCACAGTTCGCGCGTTGGGGGCGATGATGCCGCAACGCGACAGGCGGGCCAGTCGTACTGGACGGTCCGGGCGCAGTTCAGGGGGCGGCATCCCCTGTTATGTGGATGTCGGGCCGGGCGTCGGGTGCGGAATGCCGGTCGATTCACCCGGCGGGCGCCGGGCGGGTCGGCGCCGCTGGGTGCGGGTCGCGTGGCATGCAGGCCGGCCGGTCGCTCGGGCAGTTGGCACAGCACGGCGCGCCAGGTAGCTTGCCGACCATCGCTGCAGCGCAGGATGTGGATCGCGGCCCTACGGCGCATGAATTGCGCTACGTCCTCGGCGATGGCCGGGATCGCGGCGGGCATGCCCGGCAGCGCACGGGCGCACGCCATTCGCCGTGTCTTGGCCCCTGGGGCGTGCCGCCGAGTGCAGGGGTGCGACAAGCCTTGCCAAGCGTTCCGGGCCGGGGTGGCTCGACCTGCCGCAAGGCTTCAGCCCCAGCCCCGCCTCCCCGCATCCCGGCCTCGCTGCGCGAACACGCGCCGCGCAAACGCCCAGATCATCGCCCCGGCATCGGGGCCGTGCGGGTCGCCGAAGGGCAGTTGCCCGCTCCCGCCGCTCCAGGCGTGGCCCAGGCCGACCACTTCGGCCAGCACCACCGCCAGGCGGCCGCCGGGGGCGGTGTAGTCGGTCAGGCGCATCGGGTGGCGCTGGCCGCGCTGCACCACGCGCGCGGGTCGCGGCCGGGCGCCGCAGGCCTCGGCCCATGACTGGGCGGCGGCGTGGCCGTTGTCGGGCGAGACCACCGTGTCGGCATCGCCGTGGATGACCAGCAGCGGGGGCGGCGGCGGGCCGTTGTGGGCACCGGGGGTGATGGCGGCCTCGCCCTGTGGGCTGGCCGGCGCCGTCGCCAGCAGCCGGCGTGCGCTGCGCCCGCGCATGGCGCCCAGCGCGCCGATGGACGTCTCGGCCATGCCCGGCGGCACGCCGGAATGCATCACCACGGCGGCGAAGCGCTGCGGGTGGGTGCTGGCCAGCAGCGCGGCCATGCTGGCGCCGGCCGACAGCCCGGCCACCAGCACGCGCTGGGCATCCACCGGGTACAGGCGGCAGACGTCGTCCAGCGCGCCCATCAGCAGGGCCATCTCGGCCTGCGCGCGGCCGTGGCGGGTGTCGAACCAGTTCCAGCAGCCCTGGGCATTGGCCAGACGGTCCTGCTCCACCAGCAGCAGGCAAAGGCGCTGCCGGTCGGCCAGGGCGTGCAGCCGGGTGCTGGCGGCAAAGCCGTCGGCGTCCTGCCCGCAGCCGTGCAGCAGCATCAGCAGGGGCACACGCTCATCGGGGCGCAGGCCGGCGGGCTTGTAGATGCGGTAACGCCGCATGCCGGTGCCGCGCGCCGCACCCATGGGACTAATCCCACCCTGCAGCGGGCGGCTGAAGGCCATGCCATCCACCCACTGCCCGGCCCCGCGCGCCGCCGGCGCCACCACCACCCGGCGCAGGCTCGACGGCTTGAGCAAGGCCGGCGCGGCACCGACAGCCGTCTTGACCGAGGTCTTCACCGCCCGGTCGACCACGGCCTTGGCGCTGTGTGCAGCGGCTTTGGCGGCACGCTTGGCTGACGCCGACGCGGCCTTGGGGGCCACGGGCTTCTTGGCCGCGGCCTTCTTGGCGGGTTGGGCCTTCTTGGCCCCTTGCGGCGCCTTGAGGGCCGGTGCCGGCGCGGCCGCCATCGCCGCCTTCAGCCCCCGCTGCCACAGACGGGCCCAGCTCAGCAGGGGGGAATGTCGTTTGGCCATCGGGCCGATTGTGAAGGGCGGCGCAGGGCGGATGGTGACAAGGGTTGGGGTGCGGCCTGAGCCGGGCGTTCACGGACAACCCGAGGGCCGCGGAGGCCATGCCCTTGAGGGGCCGGGCGGCCCGCCTGTGAGATGAACCCGGCACGCTGCCGTCCAGGCCTGGGCCCTGAAGGGCGCGGCACCGTCGCCTCAACGTGCCTCTTGGCGCCGCGCCTGCCCCCGCAGCCGGCTCAGGCTCACCGCCGTGATGCCCAGATAACTGGCCACCAGATGCTGCGGAATGCGCGACTCCAAGCCCGGATGCTCGACGCGGAAACGCGCCAGCCTTTCGGCGGCGCTCTGCGCGGCGAGTGACCATTCGCGGTCGGCCCGGCGCAGCAGCTCGGCCCGCAGCACGGCATCACCCCAGCGCTGCACGGCCGGGCTCTGCACCATGCAGCGCACCAGCAGTTCGGACGGGAAGGTGGCCACCCAGCTCGGTGCCAGCGCTTGGCAGTCGATGCGGGAACGGCCCTGCGCATCGACCCGCGCCACCGCCGGTGTCAGCGCCGCCGGCCCCTGGTGGAAGCACAGCGTCACCTCCCGTCCCTGATGGTCGCCGACGCTGCTGCGCAGCAGCCCCTGGACCAGCAGGCACTCCTGATCCGCCGGATCACCCACGCGCAGCCAAGGCTCGCCCGGCGCCAACGCGCGCACCCGCATCGCCGCCAGCACGGGCGCCATCGCGGACGCGTCATCCAGCGGCGCCACCGCGCTCAGGGCCCGCAAGCAAGTGGCGGCGTCCGGTGCCACGGCGGGCGGATCGGGGGCGGCGTCGGCGGCCACAGCCGGGGAAGCGATGGCGTCGGCAGATGCCTCACGCGGCGCCACAGGCACAGGCACAGGCACAGGCACAGGCACAGGCACAGGCACAGGGGGCTTCAGCCGGGGAACCTTCATCGACTTATCCAATGTGAATGCGGGCGCGGTGCGCCTTCGCCAGCATAGACGGATGAACACCCCCGCGCACCCCGGGCCGCGACGCCAGCCGCCCCACCCCCACCGGCACAAGCCCCTGCGCCGCGCCCTCGCCCGCCTGTGGCCCGTCACCCTGGCCGCCAGCCTGGCCGGTTGTGCCCTGCCCCCGGTGCCCGCCACCGTCGAGCATGACCCGCAACGGCCCACCCTGACCGCCAACGGCTACCGCTTCCATGCCCAGGTCTTCGGCCCTGCCGGCGCGCCGGTGCTGATCGTCCTGCACGGCGGCCCGGGCATGGACCACCGCTACCTGCTGGGCCTGCAGGCCCTGGCCGACCATTGGCGCGTCGTCTTCTACGACCAGCGCAGCAGCGGCCTGTCGCCCCGCGTGCCGGCCGACAGCATCACGGTGGAGAGCTTCATCGCCGACCTGGACGCCATCGTGGACCAGGTCAGCCCCGGCCGCCCCGTTCACCTGCTGGGCCACAGCTGGGGCGCCATGCTGGCCGCCGCCTACACCGGCACCCACCCGACGAAGGTCGACCGCCTGGTGCTGGCCGAGCCCGGCTTTCTCGACGGCAGCCAGCTCGACGGCATGGATCTGGGCGGCTGGCCGGGCTGGCCGGTGATCCGCGGCTTCGCCCGTGCCTGGATCGGCCAGTGGTTCATGGACACCCGCGGCGACCCTTATGCCCGCGACGATGCCTTCCTGCTCCACGTGCTGCCCCTGACCCAGGGCGCCGATGAGCTGTGCGACGGCCGCCTGCCCCCGCTGCAGGCCTGGCGCGCCGGCCACCCCGCCTTCGCCGCCACGCTGGGCCGCGCGATGAAGGACCGCGCCTGGGCCCGCAGCCTGGACTTCCGCCGCGGCACCGAGGCCTTCGACGGCGCCACCCTGCTGCTGAGCGGGGCCTGCAACCGCAGCGTCAGCGACGCCCGCCGCCGCGACGACCTGCGCAGCTTCCGCCACGGGCAGTGGGTGGTGCTGCCGCAGGCGGGGCACTTCCTGTTCAACGACCAGCCACAGGCGAGCGTGGCGCTGGTCCGGCGCTTTCTGGCCTCAGAACGGGCGACGGACAAGCTGGCCGAAGCGCGGCCTTGAAGACCGCGCCGGTACAGCCGTCGATGCTCAACGCCCCGCGCGACGCCGCGACAGCACGCCGATGGCCAACACACCAGCCAGCATCAGCGCGTAGCTGCGCGGCTCGGGCACGGCGGTGGTGAGGGCGAAGGCGGTGGTGTCGGGCACCACGCTGGCGTAGGCGCCGTTGGTGCTGTCGACGGTCCAGTTGGCCAGATCGGCGATCTGGGCCTGGTAGGCGGCGGCGCTCAGGCCGGTGCGCACGCCGGTGTACTCGGCGTAGTCGGGCGTGGCCGTGGGCACCAGGGTGTTCAGCGTGAGGGCCGAGGCCGTGCCGTTGGCCAGGCCGGTGTTGTCGAGGGAGCCGTTGACGCCGAAGCTGCCGTTGGTGATGGCGGCCAGGAAGGTGGTGGGCGTCAGCGCGTCGGTGCCGAGGTAGGCGTAGACGGTCTCGGCGCTGTTGGCCAGGCCCCAGTTGGCGCTGCCGCTGACGGTGGCGCGCGCCAGCGTGCCGGTGGAGGCCGTCAGCGAGGCCTTGTCATACGCGGCCAGGCGCACGACGGTGCCGGCGGCCAGGGTGGCGGTGGTGTCCGAGGTCCAGGTGGTGTAGCTCTCGCCGCCGTTGAAGGCGCTGCCGTCCCACTCGTTGTCGCTGAACCAGATCGTGGTGCCCGGGGCCAGGTCGACGAAGGTGACGAAGGCCAGGCCGTCCTCGTCGCCGTTGAAGGCGGTGAAGGCGATGTCGCCGGTGGTCAGGGCCTGGGCCGGGGCGGCCAGGGTGGCGACCGCGGCGGCGGCCAGGGTGAGCAGGGTCTTGTGCATGGTGGTGGGTGTGCGGGTGTGCGGGTGTGGATCGACACGCCGGCGCCGCGGCGCCGGTGAACCCCTGCACGGTAGACAGTGCGGATGAACAGGGCGTGACGGATCGCCCCGTCTCACACCGCCCGGGGCCACGCGGCCAGCAGCAGGGCCACCGCGCCACCGCTCAGCAAGGCCAGGGTCAGGGCGGTGCTGAGGATGCGCCACACCAGCCGCTCCTGCAGTCGGCTGACGGCCAGCGCGTGCACCGTGCGGGCCAGCACCAGGGCCGCCCCGTAGGCCTGCAGACCGACGGCGGGCGCACCGTGCCACTCCAGCAGCAGCATCACCAGCAGGCTGAGGGGCACGTACTCGATGAAGTTGCCCTGGACGCGCAGCGCCCGGGCCAGCCGGGCATCGCCACCATCGCCCAGCGGCTGGCCCAGGCGCAGGCGCAGCCAGACCACCCGCACCGACAGCACGAACAGCAGCAGGGCCAGGCAGGCCGTGGTCAGCGCGGTGCAGGGCAGCGCGGTCATCGCCGGGTCGCTCAGCTGGCGCGCCAGGGCGCGGGATCGACCAGCAGATCGGCATGGCCGCCCAGGTGCTCGATGCAGAAATCCACGAAGGCCCGCACCCGCACCGGCAGCTGCTTGCGGTTCGGGTAGTGGATGAACAGCTGCCAATCGTCGACCTGATGGTCGTGCAGCAGCACCTGCAGCTGCCCGGCCTGCAGTGCCGGCAGCGCCATGGGCTGGGGCAGCTGGGCGATGCCCAGACCATCGACACAGGCCTGCTGCAGGGTGCGGAAATCGTTGCAGGCCAGACGTGCGGGCAAGGGCACCAGCTGGACGTTGCGGGCACCGCCGTCGCGCTGCTGCAGCACCAGCGGCTGGGGGTGCTCGCGGCCGGAGATCCGCAGCATCAGGGCCGCGTGCTGACGCAGGGCGTCGATGCTGCGCGGCACCCCATGGGACTGCAGGTAGGCGGGCGAGGCGCACAGCAGCAGGCGCATCGGGCCCAGGGGCCGCGCGACGAAGGCGGCATCGCCGAGCCCGCCCACACGGATGCCCACGTCCATGCGTCGGGCGATCAGCGGGCTGGCCTCCTCGTTCAGCTCCAGATCGAGCTGGATCTGCGGATGCTGCTGGTAGAAGCGGGGCAGCAGCGGCACCAGGTACAGGAAGGCCACCGGCGACACCACGCTGACGCGCACCCGGCCACGGGCCGACCGCGCATCGCTGCTGACCTCCTGACAGGCCGCATCCAGCTGGGCGAGCGGCTCCCGGCACTGCTCCAGAAAGGCCTCGCCTTCCGGCGTGAGGGTCAGGGCCCGGGTGCTGCGGGCCAGCAGGCGCACCCCCAGACGCGCCTCCAGCCGGCTGACGTTCTGGCTGACGGCCACTGCCGAGATGCCCAGCTCACGCGCAGCGGCGGCAAAGCTGCCGAGGTCGGCGGTACGGGTGAAGTTCAGGATGCCGCGCAGCGTCTGCATCGCGGCATGGTAGGCCAGGGCCCGGTGATTGCAAAGTTCACCTTCGCAATGCCATCAGCATCGCCTGTGTTGTCCACGGTATCCCGGCCTCCTACAGTCCGCTCAGCTTGTCGCCACACGGTCATCCACCTGCAGCGCGCCTGGACCCGGGCACGCCTGCCGCTCAGAAAGCACGTCATGCACATCGAATCGACTCTCCTGATCCAGGCGCCGGCCGCCAGCGTCTTCGCCCTGTACGCCGACGTGGCGCGTTGGACGGACTGGGATCCTGACGTGAAGTCGGCGTCGCTCGATGGCCCGTTCGCCACCGGCAGCACGGGCGTGATCGTGCCCCACGGTGGCCCGAAGTCGAAGGTGGTGTTCGATCGGGTGGTGCCCGACCGCGGCTTCCACGTGCTGTGCAAGCTGCCGCTGTGCCGCATGCGCTTCGAGCACGAGCTGACGCCCGTCGGCAGCGGCACCCAGTCCACGCACCGGGTGGTGTTCGAAGGGCCGCTGGCCCCGCTGTTCGGGCGGCTGATCGGCTCGGGCATGCGCAAGACCCAGCCGCACGCGCTGCAGTCGCTCAAGCGGGTGGCCGAGGAGCGGGCCCGGCGTCCGGTGCCGCACACCGCCTGAGCCCGGCGGGCGGACGGGCGAGGACGGGCGTCACAGGCCTCATGGACTTCAGGCCGCCCTGGCCTGCGCCACGTCCTCCACGACCCGGTGCGCGCGGATCACGGCCAGCATCTCGCGCACCAGCGGCGGCTGCGGCCCGCGCATGAAGCAGCAGTACAGGTCCATCGCGAAGGGCAGCACCGAGCGCAAGGGCCGGTAGACGACGCCCGGGAAGCTGACCCGCGCCATCGACGCCGGCACGATGGCCACGCCATCGCCCAGCCCGGCCATCATCGTCGCCACGATCAGGTCACCGCACGGCGGTGCGAAGCGGGGCTCGAAGCCGTGGGCCCGACACAGCGCCACGGCCTCGGCCGCCGCGGACGGCGAGCTGCCGATCAGCAGCTGCTGGCCTTGCAGCTGGGTGACGTGGACGGACGCCTCCCGGGCCAGCACATGGTCGGCGCTCAGGGCCAGTTGCGTGGCTTCCGTGGCCGCGAGCTCGACCTCGATGTCGACCTGCTCGGGCCGCAGCCGCTCGAACAGCAGATGGACGCGCCCCTGCCGCAGCGCCGGGATCTGGTGCGGCGTCTGCGCGTGGTGCAGCACCAGCTCCACCTGCGGATGGCTGGCGCGGAAGGCGGACAGCAGGGCCGGGATCGCGCCGTACATCGCACTGCCGTAGACGCCGATGTCCAGGCGGCCGGACAGGCCGCGGGCGTGCAACGTCGCCCGGTCGGCGGCCTGCTTGACCAGGCGCACGATGTTCTGCGCGTCGGCCCGCAAGGCCTCGCCGGCGGCCGTGAGCGCCATGCCGTGCGCCGTGCGGATGAACAGCGCCGCGCCCAGCTCCCGCTCCAACTGCTGGATCTGGCGCGACAGCGGCGGCTGGCTGAGGTTGAGCTGCTCGGCCGCACGGCCCATGTGGCCGGTCTCGGCCACGGCCAGGAAATAGGTCAGGTTCCGCAGGTCCATCGGTCGGCTCTCGATACCGGATCAGCAAGATGCGCGACGAAAAAACGCATTGGACGCATGACATCACGCTCCGGATACTGGCGCATCGGTAGATGTACGACGTCTGGCAACGAACCAGCGCGACACCGACCGCCGAGCCGGGCCCGCCCAGCGCGCGGCCCGCACCGTAGCCGACCGGAGACATGTCCATGCCCTTGCCGCCCCGCACCGCGCCCGCCGCGTCGCGTTCTTCCTCCCTGCGCTGGGCCACCGGCGCGCTCACCCTCGGCGCCGTGGCCGCGCTGTCGGCCTGCCTCAGCCATGACGATCCGCTGCGCCAGCCGACGCTGGGCGTGCGCAGCAAGGGCGTCGTCACCGTCGACGGCTGGCGCTTCCGCGATGCCAACGGCAACGGCGCACTCGACGCCTACGAGGACTGGCGCCTGTCGCCCGCGGCCCGCGTGCAGGATCTGCTGGGCCGCATGACGCTGCGCCAGAAGGCCGGCCTGCTGCTGATCGAGACCCTGAACGCCGGTTGCGGCGGCGCCATCGCCGGGACCCCGGCCGCGGATTTCATCCAGACGCAGCAGATGAGCCGCTTCATCCTGCGCAACACCGCGAAGGCAGCGGCCGATGCCTGTGACGGCAGCGTCACGGCCGGTCGCAGCGGCTACAACGTCACACCGCAGCAGCTCGCCGCCTTCGCCAACGCGGTGCAGGCGCTGGCCGAGGCCCAGCCGCTGGGCATCCCGGCCCTGTTCAAGGACAACCCGCGCAACCACTACAACAACGATCCGCGCTTCGGCATCTCGGGCGGGGCCGGTGCGTTCACCGAGTTTCCGGCGGCGGCCGGGCTGGCCGCCGCGGCGCTCGGCACGGGCGACATGGCGCCGCTGCGCAGCCTGGCCGCGGTGACCGCGGCCGAATGGAAGGCCGTCGGCCTGCGCGGCATGTACGGCTACACGGCCGATCTGGCCACCGAGCCGCGCTGGTACCGGGTGGCCGAGACCTTCACCGAAGATCCTGGCCTGATGTCGGACATCATGGGCACCCTGGTGCGCGGGCTGCAGGGCGAACGACTCGGCGCGGACAGCGCGGTGGCGCTGACGATCAAGCACTTTCCCGGCGGCGGCCCGCAGGAGATGGGGCTGGATCCGCACTACTCCTTCGGCAAGCGCCAGGTCTATCCGGGCGGCCGCTTCGTCGATCACCTGCAGCCCTTCATCGCGGCCATCGATGCCGGCGTGAGCTCGGTGATGCCCTACTACGGCGTGCCGATCTCGCTGACCTACGAGGGCGTCACCTACGACCAGACCGGCTTCGCGTTCAACCGCCAGATCGTCACCGACCTGCTGCGCGGACGGCTCGGCTTCCAGGGCAACGTGAACTCCGACACCGGCGTGGTCAGCAGCCGCGCCTGGGGGCTGGAATCGGCCACCGTCGCCCAGCGCGTGGCCACGGCCCTGAACGCCGGCGTGGACGTGCTGTCGGGCTTCAGCTCGGTGCAGACCGTCGTCGATCTGGTCGACGCCGGCCTGGTCACCGAGGCCCGGATCACCGAGGCCGCCGGACGGCTGCTCACCGAGCAGTTCACGCTGGGCCTGTTCGAGAACCCGTATGTCGATGCCGCGCTGGCCGCCAGCGTCATCGGCCAGGACAGCCACCGCGCCCAGGGCCTGGCGGTGCAGCGCCAGAGCATCGTGCTGCTGAAGAACGGCAGCGATGCCGCCAGCCGCGTGCTGCCGCTGGCGGCCGGCGCACGGGTCTACACGATGGGCATGGGCCGCAGTGACGTCGAAGCCTACGGCTACACGGTGACCGACGGCACCAACACCAACGGCGCCGCACGCCCGAGCGCGGCCGGCCACGATGTCGCGATCCTGCGCGTGCAGGTCAGCAATCCGGCGGCGGTCACCGCAGCCTATCGCACACGGGGCGCGACCACCGGCGCGGACCCGGGCAAGCTCAACCCCACAACCGGCCAGGTCTGGGGCGCGGAGGACAGCTGCATCCTGTACCCGGCGGTCAATGCGAGCTGCGCCGACGACCTCGGCCTGATCTTCGGCGGCTCGATGCCGTGGGAGGCCAACCTGCTGGACTTCAGCGGCATGGCCGGCTCGCAGAGCTGGAAGATGAGCCCCTCGCTCGACGAGATCCGGGCCGTCATGTCGGAGATCGGTGCGCAGCGCACCGTGCTGGCCATCTATTTCCGGCAGCCTTACGTGATCGACGAGGCGAGCGGCATGCGCTCGGCCGGCGCACTGCTGGCCACCTTCGGCGTCAGCGACAACGCGCTGCTGGACGTGCTCAGCGGTCGGCACGCGCCACGCGGCAAGCTGCCCTTCGCCCTGCCGGCCTCGCGCCAGGCCGTGATCGACAACGCGCCTGATGCGGCAGGTTATCCGGCAGCCGACACCCTGTACCCCTACGCCCACGGACTGGGCTACTGACCGACGACCGGAGACATCCCGATGACACACCGTACCGCCGCACAGAAGGCCACCCCCCGCCTGCTGGCCACCGCCACCGCCTGCCTGGCCCTGCTGGCCGCCCCCGCCGCCCAGGCCCTCGACCTGCGCTCGGCCGACATCCACAACGCCGACGACTACCCCACCGTGGTCGCC
>NZ_JBBUTF010000019.1:0-102945 GCF_038066575.1 Pseudaquabacterium rugosum
GCAGTCCGATCCAGGCGTTCCGCGAGATGATGCAGACCGTTGCCGAACAGGACGTGGCAGCGGTTCATTGATGATGCAGCAATCCGGTGGGGTGTTGCATTTCGGACTTGAGACCGCCCACCCTAAACTGAACCGCCCGGGTCTCGCGGAGGCCTGTTGGTTTAAGTAGTCACGCCGCTTGGGCCGATGGCTCGGCGGGTTAGCGCCAGTAGTTTGCCGCGACCTCCGCCGGTGGGATGTAGCCCAGCGGGCCCATCAGCCGGTGGTTGTTGAGCCAGGCGACCCAGGTCAGGCTCACCAGCTCCACGGCCTCACGGACCAAGCCATCCAGCAGGATCACGTGTCGGTCCTCATGGCATTCAGATCGCCCTCCCAGCGCAGATGGCCGCGGAGCTGGCGCAACGCCTCTTGCTTGCGCAATCGCAGCAGCAGCGTGCGCAAGCCCATGTCGACAGCCTCCTTCCGGCTCTTCAGCCCGGTCAGGCGGAGCACTTCGCGCATCAGCGCGTCGTCAATCTCGAGGGTGATGCGCATGGTGGTGACCGTCAGGGACATGTGGACAGATGGTGGCCTCTGCAGGCCCAGGCCACAAGCAGTCGGCGGTCTTGCGCGTGGGCGATGCGTCGCTCGTCACAGCCGGCTCTTCCGTGGTGCAGCCTCCATCCCCCCAGGCACCACCTTCGTGCCAAGCCCAAAAAAAACCCCCGGACACGGCCGGGGGTGGACGAAAGGGCTGAGGCCCCGCTGAGGAGATAGAACGGTGCCGTTGCCGGCACAGTCTCACTTCAGCAAGCCGTGTGCCAGAGGCCTGTGCCCCGCATCAGGGCGCGCTCAGGGCCCTCAGGCCGCTTAGCGCGCTCAGGCCACCTTCACGCCGCCTTCTGCTGCGGCCGCCCGTGCCGGGTGTACAGAAAGTCCAGCACCGCCTTGCGGTAGTGCACGTACTGCGTGTCCTCGGCCAGCTCCACCCGGTTGCGCGGGCGCGGCAGTTCCACCTTCAGGATCTCGCCGATGGTCGCGGCCGGGCCGTTGGTCATCATCACGATGCGGTCGCTCAGCAGCACGGCCTCGTCCACGTCGTGGGTCACCATCACCACGGTGCTCTGGGTGCGGGCCACGATCTTCAGCAGCTCGTCCTGCAGGTGGGCACGGGTCAGGGCGTCCAGGGCGCCGAAGGGCTCGTCCATCAGCAGCACCTTGGGCTCCATGGCCAGGGCGCGGGCGATGCCCACGCGCTGCTTCATGCCGCCGGAGATCTCGTGCGGGCGCTTGGCCAGGGCGTGGCTCATGCCCACCAGTTCCAGCGCGGCGGTGGTGCGGTCGCGCAGCTGGGCCTTGCTCTCCTTGCCGCCGAAGACGCGCTCGACGGCCAGCAGCACGTTCTCGAAGCAGGTCAGCCAGGGCAGCAGGCTGTGGTTCTGGAACACCACCGCGCGCTCGGGGCCGGGGCCGGCGATCTCCTTGTTGTCGCACAGCAGGGCGCCGCTGGTGGGCAGCGTCAGGCCGGCGATCAGGTTCAGCAGCGTGCTCTTGCCGCAGCCGGAGTGGCCGATCAGCGTGATGAACTCGCCCTTGGCGACGTCGAGGTGGATGTCGCGCAGGGCGTGGAAGCGGCCCTTCTTCGTGTTGAAGACCATCTCGGCGGACTGGACCTGGATGAAGCGTTCCATGGGGACTCCTGGGGTGTCTGGCGGTGCGGTTGGCGGGGCAGGGCGGTGGGGTGTGCGGCGCGGTGCCGTGCCCGCTCAGTCGTCGAAGGAGAAGCGCTTGGCCAGGGCCATCAGCGCCTGTTCGAGCGCCAGGCCGACGATGCCGATGACGAAGATGGCGATGATGATGTGCTGGACGTTGAGGTTGTTCCACTCGTCCCAGACCCAGAAGCCGATGCCCACGCCGCCGGTCAGCATCTCGGCGGCGACGATCACCAGCCAGGCCGTGCCCACCGACAGGCGCACGCCGGTCAGCATGTAGGGCAGCACCGAGGGCAGCAGGATCTTGGTGATGACCTTCCACTCGGACAGGTTCAGCACGCGGGCCACGTTCAGGTAGTCCTGGGGCACGCGCTGCACGCCCACCGCGGTGTTGACCACCATCGGCCAGATCGAGCAGATGAAGATGGTCCAGATGGCGGCCGGGTTGGCGCTCTTGAACACCAGCAGGCCGATCGGCAGCCAGGCCAGCGGCGAGACCGGCTTGAGCAGGCTGATCAGCGGCGAGACCATGCGGCTGACGAACTCGAAGCGGCCGATGATGAAGCCCAGCGGGATGCCGACGAGGGCGGCCATGCCGAAGCCCAGGCCCACGCGCTGCAGCGAGTTCAGGATGTTCCAGCCGATGCCCTGGTCGTTCGGGCCGTTGCTGTAGAACGGGTCGGCGAACAGCTTGACCGCGGCGTCGAAGGTCTGTGCCGGGGTGGGGAAGGTGGTGCTGTTCATCGTCGCGACGGCCCAGATCGCGATCAGGGTGGCCAGGCCGAGCACCGGCGGCAGCACGGCCATCCAGAAGCCGCGCCAGTCGCGGGCCGGCCGGGGGGCGACGGGGGCCGGTGCGGTCGCGGTGGGTGCGTCGGCCGTGGTGGCGGCGGCAGCGCCGGTGGCGGCGGGGCGGGCCGCGGCGCCGGGCTCGACGGTGTTCAGCGGGGAGTGGAAGACGGCACTGACCATGGGGATCTCCAGTTGCTCGTGCGGGACACGTCAGGTGTGGATGGGCGGGGTCGTCCGCGGCGCTGCCGCACACGACCCGCGTCAGGCTCAGGCCTTGATCTTGAAACCGTCGGCGTACTTGGCCGGCTCCTTGCCGTCCCACACCACGCCGTCGATCAGCTTGCTGCTGCGCAGATCGCTCTTGGGCACGCTGATCTTCAGGGCGCCGGCGGCCTCCTTGTAGAGCGCCGTCTGGTTGATGGCCTTGGCCACGCCCAGGTAGTCCGGGTGGCTCTTGAGCAGGCCCCAGCGCTTGTGCTGGGTCAGGAACCACATGCCGTCCGACAGGTACGGGTAGGTCACCGCGCCGTCGCCGAAGAACTTCATGTGGTTGGGGTCGTCCCAGGTCTTGCCCAGGCCGTTCTGGTAGCGGCCCAGGATGCGCTGGTTGATCGCGTCGACGCTGGTGTTGATGTAGGCCTTCTGCGCCACGGTCTCGGCCATCTTCATCTTGTTCTGCAGGCCGGCGTCGATCCAGCGGCTGGCTTCGAGCACCGCCATCATCACCGCACGTGCGGTGTTGGGGTACTTCTGGACGAACTCGCCGGTGGCGCCCAGCACCTTCTCGGGGTGGTCCTTCCAGATGTCCTGGGTGGTGTTGGCGGTGATGCCGATGCCGTCGATGATGGCGCGGTGGTTCCAGGGCTCACCGACGCAGAAGCCGTCCATGTTGCCCACGCGCATGTTGGCCACCATCTGCGGCGGCGGCACGGTGATCAGCTTGGCCCCCGACAGCGGGTTGATGCCGGCGGCCGCCAGCCAGTAGTGCATCCACATGGCATGGGTGCCGGTGGGGAAGGTGCCGGCGAAGGTGTATTCACGCGGGTTGGCCGCCATCACCTTGGCCAGCGACGGGCCGTCGACGGCGCCCTTGTCGGCCAGCGCCTTGGACAGGCTGATGGCCTGGCCGTTGTTGTTCAGCGTCATCAGCACGGCCATGTCCTTCTTGGGGCCGCCGATGCCCAGGTGCACGCCGTAGACCAGGCCGTAGAGCACGTGGGCCATGTCGAGCTCGCCGTTGACCAGCTTGTCGCGCACGCCGGCCCAGCTGGCCTCCTTGGTCGGGATGATCTTGATGCCGTACTTCTTGTCGAAGCCCAGCACGCTGGCCATCACCACGCTGGCGCAGTCGGTCAGCGGGATGAAGCCGATCCGGACTTCTTCCTTCTCCGGCTTGTCGGAGCCGGCGGCATACACGGCGGCCTGCAGGCCGGGCACCATGCCGGAGGCGGTGACGCCGGCCACGCCTGCGGCGGCGGCCTTGATGACGGTACGGCGGCTCATGTCGGGGGTTTCCTTGGCGGGCTTGGACAGGGAAGACATCGCGGGGGCTCTCTCGCTACGACGGAAAAACAAAAAGGCGTCCGCACCGGACCGCCGCGGATGCCGCGACAGAGGGTGGGGACGCCGTCGTCCTGGGCGGGTCACTCCGACGTTGGAGTGGCCTGTCCTGTGAGGGAAGATCGCCGTTGACCTTCTTGCAGAGTACTAAGCACGGGGCGTGCCAGCCTGGATCTCCCGCGGTCCGGCACCCCATGCACCGCGGCAGGGAGGCCGTGCGCGGGCCGTGGCGCGCCGGTCCTGCTGCAATGCACCATCCCGGGGTGCCTGCGGTCGGCGCTGGTGCGTGGCCCGGCGCCGCAGGGGGCGGATCAGCCCAGCAGCTCGCTCGCGTCGATCAGGCGTTGGGCGAGGTCGGCCATCTTCAGGCCCTTGTCCATCGCCGTCTTGCGCAGGCGGGCGTAGGCCGCGTCCTCGTTCAGGCCGTGGCGCGTCATCAGCAGGCCCTTGGCCCGTTCGATGATCTTGCGCTCGCCGAGCTGGCTGCGGGCGTCGGCCAGCTCGCGGCGCAGGCCTTCCTCGACCTGGAAGCGGGCCATGGCCACGTCCAGCACCGGCTTGACCCGCTCAGCCGCCAGCCCCTGCACGACATAGCCCGTCACCCCGGCGGCGATGGCCTCGCGCATGTGGGTCGGGTCTTCCTCGTTGGTGAACAGCACGATGGGGCGCCGCGCATCCCGCGTGGCCATCACCACGTGTTCCAGCGTGTCGCGGGCCTGGCTTTCCGCATCCACGATGATCAGGTCGGGCTGGATCTGCGCGATGCGCTCGGGCAGGTAGATGTCCGAGGGCAGCACCGCCACGATGTTGTAGCCGCCCTCCAGCAGACCGATGCGCAGGCTGCGCGAGCGGTCGGCCTCTTCCAGCAGCTCGGCATCCATGTCCGGGCCGGGGCTGAGGTTCTCGGGGGCGACGATGACGATGCGCAGCGTGGAGACGGATGTCTTCATGGCGCAATCCCAAGCAAGTGACGCGCCAGTGGCCGGCCCGATGCACCAGGCCGGGCCGGTCCTGCATGGGTGTGGTGCGGTTCGGGTGCGGCGCTGGTGTGCGTTGGTGCGCCTGGGTGCGGCGCCGTCGCGACCCGCCATTGCGACCCGCCATCGCGGCCAGCCGGTGGCGGCGGTCTGGATACACTCGCGCGCCATGAATGTGCTGGGCATCGAATCATCATGTGACGAGACCGGGGTGGCGGTGGTGACCCTGGCGTCGCCGGCTACCGCCGGGGCAGGCACCGGGGCCGGTGGCGGGCCCATCGTCTGGCCGCGCCTGCGCGCGCACGCGCTGCACAGCCAGGTCGCGATGCACGAGGCCTATGGCGGCGTGGTGCCCGAGCTGGCCTCGCGCGACCACATCCGCCGCGTGCTGCCGCTGACCGACGAGGTGCTGGCCGAGGCCGGCCTGAGCCGCGCCGACATCGACGTGGTGGCCTACACCCGCGGCCCGGGCCTGGCGGGCGCGCTGCTGGTGGGTGCCGGCGTGGCCTGCGCGCTGGCGCTGGCGCTCGACCGGCCGACGCTCGGCGTCCATCACCTGGAAGGCCATCTGCTGTCGCCCTTCCTGTCGGCCGATCCGCCGGAGTTCCCCTTCGTCGCGCTGCTGGTCTCCGGGGGCCACACCCAGCTGATGCGGGTCGATGGCGTCGGGCAGTACGCGCTGCTGGGCGAGACCATCGACGACGCGGCCGGCGAGGCCTTCGACAAGAGCGCCAAGCTGCTGGGCCTGGGCTATCCGGGCGGGCCGGCGCTGTCGCGCCTGGCGCAGCAGGGGCGGGGCGATGCCTACGCCTTGCCGCGCCCGCTGCTGCACAGCAAGGATCTGGATTTCTCCTTCGCCGGCCTGAAGACGGCGGTGGCGGTGCAGCTGCGCAAGCTGGGCCCCGCGCCGACGGATGTCGAGCGGGCCGATCTGGCCGCCTCGACCCAGGCCGCCATCGTCGAGGTGCTGGTGCGCAAGAGCCTGGACGCGCTCAAGCGCACCGGGCTGAAGCGGCTGGTGGTCAGCGGCGGCGTCGGCGCCAACGCCGCGCTGCGCGCCCAGCTGGACGAGGCGACGCGCAAGCGCGGCTGGCGCGTGCACTATCCGGAGCTGTCGCTGTGTACCGACAACGGGGCGATGATCGCGCTGGCCGCGGCCATGCGGCTGCAGACCGGCATCGCCACCGCCCGGCCCGACTACGCCTTCGACGTGCGCCCGCGCTGGCCGCTGGATGAGCCGCAGGATCGGCCGCCGGTGGGGCCGGCTCCGGTGCCCGCCATCCCGTCCCATCCCCTGACCTGATGCCCGGCGGCCGCGTCGCGCCGGCCTGAACCCATGTCCGCCCAGACCGTCCAGACCGTCCTGTCCGACCTCCCGCCTTCCCGTCGCCGCTTCCTCGGTCAGCTCGTCGGTGCCGGCGCAGGGGCGGCGGCCGTGGTGGCCGCCCCGGGCGTGCGCGCCCAGACGGCGGCCCCCGGCGAGCCGATCCGGCTGGCCATGATCGAGGCCCTGTCCGGCCCGCTGGCCGCCGGCGGCGAGGCGGCCTGGCGCAACCTGCTGTGGGCGGTCGAGCGGGTGAATGCCCGCGGCGGCGTGCGCCTGCCCGGCGGCGCGCGGCCGCTGGCGCTGCAGCGCCTGGATCACCAGGGCAGCACCGACGAGGCGCTGAACCTGCTGCGCCTGGCGGCCGACCAGCGCATCGGCTGGGTGCTGCAGGGCAACAGCTCGGCCGTGGCCGGCGCGCTGATCGACGCCATCAACCGCCACAACCAGCGCGATCCCGAGCGCCGCCAGGTGCTGCTGAACTACGCCGCCGTCGAGCCCGCGCTGACCAACGAGCGTTGCAGCTTCTGGCACTTCCGCTTCGACGCCCATGCCGACATGCGGCTGGGCGCGCTGATGTCGGTGCTGCAGGACGACCGCCAGCTGCGCAAGGTCTTCCTGATCGGCCAGGACTACAGCTTCGGCCAGTACGTGAACCAGCAGGCGCGCGCCGAGATCGGCCGCCGCCGGCCCGACATCCAGATCGTCGGCGACGAGCTGCACCCGCTGGGCAAGATCAAGGACTTCCTGCCCTGGGCCTCGAAGATCCGCGCCAGCGGGGCGCAGGCGGTGGTCACCGGCAACTGGGGCCCGGACCTGACGCTGATGATCAAGGCCTGCCGCGAGCTGGGCCTGGACCTGCGCTTCTACACCTTCTACGGCAACGCGCTGGGCGCGCCGGCGGCCATCGGCGAGGCGGGCGTCGGCAAGGTGCTGGCGGTGGCCGAGTGGCTGCCCAATGTCGGTGGCGCGGCGGCCGATGCCCTGGTCGGCCAGTTCCGCCAGCGTTATCCGCAGCCGCGCGACGACTATCTGCACGCCCGCATGCAGGCGCTGATCGAGCTGCTGGTGCAGGCGATGGAGAAGGCGCGCAGCGCCGATCCGCTGGCGGTGGCCCGGGCACTGGAGGGTCTGCAGCTGGACACCACGCGGCTGGGCCCCCTGCGCGATTTCCACGAGGGCGTGATGCGCGCGTCCGACCACCAGTTCCAGCAGCCGCTGCTGGTCGGCGTGATGGACCGGGTCGGCGCGCGCGGGGTCAAGCACGAGGTCGAGGGCTCGGGTTACGGCTTCCGCGTGATGCGGCGCTTCGAGCCACGGCAGGTCGAGCTGCCCGCCAGCTGCAAGATGGTGCGGCCGGGCTGAGCCCGGTCGGCACCGTGCGCGGGCGCCCTGGGCGCGCAGTCAGCGGTGAGCGTCCCGGCGAGGGTGTCGGCGAGCGCGCCGGCGCGCCCGACCGGCTGTCGCCCCATCATCGACCACACCCTGTCATCCGCAGAACCTCCACCCCCATGAGTCCGCCCGTGCCGCATCTGCCCGATCTGCGTCCGACCATCGCCGCCCTGCCGGGCAGCCAGATCCGCGCCGTGGCCAACGCCGCGCTCGGCCGCCCCGACGTGCTGGCCTTCTGGTTCGGCGAGAGCGACCAGGTCACGCCCGAGCCGGTGCGTGCGGCCGCCGCCGAGTCGCTGGCCCGCGGCGAGACCTTCTACAGCCACAACCTCGGCCTGCCCGAGCTGCGCCAGGCCCTGCGCCAGTACCTCGCCGGCCTGCACGGCGACCCGGGCGACGAGCGCATCGCCGTCACCTCGTCCGGCGTGACGGCGCTGATGACGGCCATGCAGCTGCTGCTGTCGCCCGGCGACGAGGTGGTCTGCGTGGTGCCGGTCTGGCCGAACCTGCCGGCCCAGCCCGCCATCCTCGGTGCCCGGCTCACGCGCGTGCCGCTGGCGCCGGACGCCCACGGCGCCTGGCGGCTGGACCTGCAGCGCCTGCTGCAGGCCGTCACCCCGGCCACCCGCGTGCTGCTGCTGAACGCGCCGAACAACCCCACCGGCTGGACGCTGACGCGCGACGAGCAGCAGGCCATCCTCGACCACTGCCGCCGCACCGGCACCTGGATCGTCGCCGACGAGGTCTACGACCGCCTGTGGTACGGCGACGGCCCGGCGCCGGCCGCCGGTGGCGCGCGGCCGGCATCCCCGGCCTGTGCACCGAGCTTCGCCGATCTGGCCACGCCGCAGGACCGGGTGATCGTCGTCGGCAGCTTCTCCAAGGCCTTCCTGATGACCGGCTGGCGTCTGGGCTGGCTGCTGCTGCCGGCCGGGCTGATCGGGCCGACCGGCACCTTGATCGAGTTCAACAGTTCCTGCGCGCCGGTCTTCGTGCAGCGCGGTGGCCTGCAGGCGCTGGCGCTGGCCGACACGCTGGTGCCGCCGCTGGTGGCCCATCTGCACCACTGCCGCGACACGCTGTGCGATGCGCTGGCGACCGTGCCCGGTGTGCACCTGGCGCGTCCGCAGGCCGGCATGTACGCGTTCTTCAGCATGCCCGGCAGTGGCGACTCGCTGGCCTGCGCCCAGGCCCTGGTGGCCGAGCACGGCCTGGGCCTGGCGCCGGGCGCGGCCTTCGGCGCCGAGGCCCAGGGCTGGCTGCGCTGGTGTTTCGCGTCACGCGATCCACAGCGGCTGCTGGACGGCGTCGAGCGCCTGCGCGGCGCGCTGCGCATATAATCCGCCGGTTCTGCTCCGCAGGGGGCTTCGCGCGTGCGCCACCGGCCTGCGTGCGGGGTGCCACGGGGCAGGGCATCAGCACGGCGCGGGTCGGTTTCACCCGCTGCCGCAAGTCGTCAACGGAAACCGACATCGTCGCCCGCCGGCCTCCCGGCGTCCGTCCATCGCCCCGTGCGGTGCGGCGGTCGCTCCACAAGCCGGCAGCCACGCGGTTTCCACCCCACCAGGAAACACCACCATGTCCGTGGCCGACATCAAGCGCGCAGAGATCATCAAGGGCAACGCCCGCAGCGAGAACGACACCGGTTCGCCGGAAGTCCAGGTCGCGCTGCTGACCGCGCGCATCAACGAGCTGACCCCCCACTTCAAGACCCACGCCAAGGACCACCACGGTCGTCGCGGTCTGCTGAAGATGGTCAGCCGTCGCCGCAAGCTGCTGGATTACCTCAAGGGCCGCACTCCCGAGCGCTACACCGCCCTGATCCAGAAGCTGGGCCTGCGCAAGTAAGCCCGCCGCGGGCCGTTCGCGGCCCGCACCAGCGTCCGCCACACCACCGCCCCGTGCGGTCGGCGTGAGCGGTCGTGGCAGGTGGGGCGGGGCGCAGGCCCCGTCACCCGCCCGCCGATTCCGGAGTCCCTGTCCACCACCCCGCCACGGCCATGCTGTGTCATTCCAGGGCCGCCCGCTTCGGGTCGCGCTGGAATGGCATCGAAGCCAGCGGAAGGGTCCGCAGGTCAGCTCCCGGTTCTCAGCCGGCACCACCGCGAGCGTGCCGCCAACGCCCTGACGACGCCCCGCGTCAGACGGGCTTCCGGAGACCTTCCTGATGACCATGTTCAACAAAGTCACCCAGACCTTCCAGTGGGGCGCCCACACCGTCACGATGGAGACCGGTGAGGTCGCCCGTCAGGCGTCCGGCGCCGTCGTCGTCGACATCGACGGCACCACCGTGCTGGCCACCGTCGTCGCCCGCAAGGAAGCCAAGCCCGGCCAGGACTTCTTCCCGCTGACCGTCGACTACCTCGAGAAGACCTACGCCGCCGGCAAGATCCCGGGCAGCTTCTTCAAGCGTGAAGGCCGCCCGAGCGAGCTCGAGACCCTGACCAGCCGCCTGATCGACCGCCCGATCCGTCCGCTGTTCCCGGAAGGCTTCTTCAACGAAGTCCAGGTCATCATCCACGTGCTGAGCCTGAACCCCGAGGTGCAGGCCGACATCGCCGCGATGATCGCCTCCAGCGCCGCGCTGAGCGTCTCCGGCATTCCCTTCGCCGGCCCGATCGGTGCCGCGCGCGTCGGCTACATCAACGGCCAGTACGTGCTGAACCCGTCGAAGACCCAGCTGGCCGGCAGCCAGCTGGATCTGGTCGTCGCCGGTACCGAAGCCGCCGTGCTGATGGTCGAGTCGGAAGCCGACCAGCTCTCCGAAGAGGTGATGCTGGGCGCCGTGGTCTTCGGCCACGAGCAGGGCAAGGTCGCCATCGACGCCATCCACGCCCTGGTGCGTGCCGGTGGCAAGGCCGAATGGCAGTGGACCGCTCCGGCCAAGGACGAGCCCTTCATCGCCAAGGTCACCGAGCTGGCCGAGCCCAAGCTGCGCGCCGCCTACCAGATCCGCAGCAAGCAGGCCCGCACCCAGGCCTGCCGTGAGGCCACCGCCGAGACCCTGGCCGCGCTGAAGGCCGACGGTCTGACCGTCGACAGCGTCGCCGTCGAAGGCCTGCTGTTCGAGATCGAGGCCCGCATCGTGCGCAGCCAGATCCTCAACGGCGAGCCGCGCATCGACGGCCGTGACACCCGCACGGTGCGCCCGATCGAGATCCGCAACAGCGTGCTGCCGCGCACCCACGGCTCGTCGCTGTTCACCCGTGGCGAGACGCAGGCCCTGGTCGTCGCCACCCTCGGCACCGAGCAGGACGCGCAGAAGATCGACGCGCTGGCCGGCGAGTTCCAGGACCGCTTCCTGTTCCACTACAACATGCCTCCGTTCGCCACCGGCGAGACCGGTCGCGTGGGCAGCCCGAAGCGCCGCGAGATCGGCCACGGCCGTCTGGCCAAGCGCGCCCTGGTGCCGCTGCTGCCGAACAAGGAAGACTTCCCGTACACGCTGCGCGTGGTCTCCGAGATCACCGAGTCGAACGGCTCGTCGTCGATGGCTTCGGTCTGCGGCGGCTGCCTGGCGCTGCTGGACGCCGGCGTGCCGATGAAGGCCCACGTGGCCGGCATCGCCATGGGCCTGATCAAGGATGGCAACCGCTTCGCCGTGCTGACCGACATCCTGGGTGACGAGGACCATCTCGGCGACATGGACTTCAAGGTGGCCGGCACCACCGCCGGCGTGACCGCCCTGCAGATGGACATCAAGATCCAGGGCATCACCAAGGAGATCATGCAGGTCGCGCTGGCTCAGGCCAAGGAAGCGCGCATGCACATCCTGGGCGTCATGCAGTCGGCCGTCGGCGAGGCCAAGGCCGAGCTCAGCGAGTTCGCGCCGCGCCTCTACACGATGAAGATCAACCCCGAGAAGATCCGTGACGTGATCGGCAAGGGCGGCGCCACCATCCGTGCGCTGACCGAGGAGACCGGCACGCAGATCGACATCGGCGAGGACGGCACCATCACCATCGCCTCGACCGACGGCGACAAGGCCGCCCTGGCGAAGAAGCGCATCGAGGAGATCACGGCCGAGGCCGAGGTCGGCGCCATCTACGAAGGTGCCGTCACCAAGATCCTGGACTTCGGTGCCCTGGTCAACGTGCTGCCGGGCAAGGATGGTCTGCTGCACATCAGCCAGATCGCCCACCAGCGCGTCGAGCGCGTCGAGGACTTCCTGAAGGAAGGCCAGATCGTCAAGGTCAAGGTGCTCGAGACCGACGAGAAGGGCCGCATCAAGCTGAGCCTGAAGGCGCTGCTCGAGAAGCCGGAAGGCTACGAGGAGCCGCAGCGCGAGGAGCGCCCGCGCCGCGACCGTTTCGATCGCCCGGACCGTGGCCCGCGCCGCGACCGTGGTGACCGTCCGGAGCGTGCCGAGCGCGAGCCGCGCGCCGAGGCGCCGGCCGCCGACGCCTCGCCGGCTCCGGCCGCCGATGGCGGCGAGGGCTCGCAAGGCTGAGATCGGGCTGACGCACCGCAACGCCCAGCCGCAGGGATCGGGAGAGTCGAACGATGCGCGTGATCGAGCTGAGAGGCCACGGTGGCCCCGAGGTGCTGGTCCAGGGTGAGCGCCCTGATCCGGTGCCCGGTGCCGGCGAGGTCTTGATCGATGTGCGGGCATCGGGCGTCAATCGTCCCGACGTGCTGCAGCGCAAGGGCATCTATCCGCCGCCGCCCGGGGCCTCGGACCTTCCGGGTCTGGAGGTCGCCGGCGTCGTGATCGGCGGTGACCTGTCCGCGCTCGCGGCGGCTGGCCTGGGCCTGGGTGACCGCGTCTGCGCGCTGGTCACCGGTGGCGGCTATGCGACGCGCTGCGTCGCGCCGGTCGCCCAGTGCCTGCCGGTGCCGGCGGGGTGGAGCGATGTCGAGGCCGCGGGCCTGCCCGAGACCTTCTTCACCGTCTGGAGCAACGTGTTCCAGCGCGCGGCGCTGCAGCCTGGTGAGACCCTGCTGGTGCAGGGCGGCACCAGCGGCATCGGCGTCACCGCCATCCAGCTGGCCAAGGCCTTCGGTGCGCGGGTCATCGCCACCGCCGGCAGTCCGGCCAAGGTGGCCGCCTGCCTGGCCCTCGGCGCCGACGCGGCGATCGACTACCGACAGCAGGACTTCGTCGAGCAGACGCTGCAGGCCACGGCCGGCCGCGGAGCCGACGTGATCCTCGACATGGTGGCCGGCGATTACGTCGCGCGCGAGGTGGAGTGCCTGGCCGATGACGGCCGCCTCGTCATCATCGCGGTCCAGGGGGGCGTGCGTGCCGGCTTCAACGCCGGCGACGTGCTGCGCCGGCGCCTGACCCTCACCGGCTCGACGCTGCGCCCGCGTCCGGTGGCCTTCAAGGCCGCCGTTGCCCGGGCCCTGCGTGAGCGGGTCTGGCCCTTGCTGGACGCCGGACGCATCCGTCCCGTGATCCACGCCGTGTTGCCCGCGGCCCGTGCGGCCGACGCCCATGCGCTGATGGAGCAGGGCGAGCACGTGGGCAAGATCCTGCTCGACTGGAGTGCCTGAGCCCCGCGGATTCCGTGGGGTGGCCTCCCGGGCCCAGCTTTCCGCACACCGGAGCCCGCCTCGTGCCGGCACCGGTCTGACAGACATCATCAAGGAGTGACGACAGATGCGACGCAAGTTCGTGGCCGGCAACTGGAAGATGAACGGCAGCCATCCCGCCAACGCGGAACTGCTGGCCGGCATCCAGGCCGC
This sequence comes from Pseudaquabacterium rugosum, assembly GCF_038066575.1. NCBI lineage: Bacteria > Pseudomonadati > Pseudomonadota > Betaproteobacteria > Burkholderiales > Sphaerotilaceae > Pseudaquabacterium > Pseudaquabacterium rugosum. Next base: position 13,425 of record NZ_JBBUTF010000019.1, read on the forward strand.
GCGACCCTTCGGCTGTGACGTGGCCGTGTGCGTGCCTTACCCCTACCTGTCCGAGACGGCGGTCGCGCTGGCCGGCAGCGAGGTCCGTTGGGGCGCGCAGGACGTGTCGGTGCATGCCAACGGCGCCTACACCGGCGAGGTCTCGGCCGGCATGCTGGCCGAGTTCGGCTGCCGCTACGTGATCGTCGGTCACAGCGAGCGCCGCCAGTACCACGGCGAAACCGATCAGCAGGTGGCCGACAAGGCCAAGGCGGCGCTGGCCAAGGGCCTGACCCCGATCGTGTGCGTCGGCGAGACCCTGGCCGAGCGCGAGGCCGAGCAGACCGAGGCGGTGGTCAAGCGCCAGCTGTCGGTCGTCATCCATGCGCTGGGACCGTGCGCCGGCGAGATGGTCGTCGCCTACGAGCCGGTCTGGGCGATCGGCACCGGCAAGGTGGCCACGCCCGAGCAGGCCCAGGCCGTGCACGCGCTGATGCGGGCCCAGCTCAAGGCCGCGACGCCGCGTGCCGACGCCATGCAGCTGCTCTACGGCGGCAGCATGAAGCCGGACAACGCGGCTGCGCTGATGTCGCAGCCCGACATCGACGGCGGCCTGATCGGCGGAGCCTCGTTGAAGGCCGCCGATTTCGTCGCCATCTGCCGCGCCGCGGGCTGATCGCCCCGCGCCACGGCCCATCAGAAACAACAAGGATTTCCATGCAGATCTGGATGAACATCGTGCTGGTGCTGCAGCTGCTCGCCGCCATCGCGATGATCGGTCTCGTGCTGGTGCAGCACGGCAAGGGCGCCGACATGGGCGCCTCCTTCGGCAGCGGTGCCTCGGGCAGTCTGTTCGGGGCGACCGGCAGCGCCAACTTCCTGTCGCGCTCGACCGCCGTGTGCGCGGGCGTCTTCTTCGTCTGCACGCTGGCCCTGGCCTTCCTGGCCAACGGCCGTGGCCAGGCGGGTGTGCCGGCCGCCGAAGGCAGCGTGCTGGACAAGGCGCCGGTAGCGGCCAGTGCCCCGGCGCCGGTGGCGTCGGCCGCCATCGGTGCGATTCCGGTGCAGCAGGGTGCGGCGACCGTGCCCGCGCCGGTGGCATCGGCCGCCAAGCCCTGAACGCAGGCGGCCAGCCGGCCGCACCGGTTCGCGGTCCATTCCTGTGGGTCTCGATGGCCGGAAGCGCGGCACTTCGCCGTGCTTCCGGTGTTCGTCAAGACGGTGTCGCGTACTTGCCACGCTGTCCGTGACAACCCGCAAGAAGAAACCCGCAGAATCGACGCAAAGTTGGTATAGAATACGAGCTTCAGCAGTACAGCAATACCTCAAGCCCAACTGCTGAAACAGCGCCGAAAGGCGAACACGATTGCCGTCGTGGTGAAATTGGTAGACACGCTATCTTGAGGGGGTAGTGGCGAAAGCTGTGCGAGTTCGAGTCTCGCCGACGGCACCAGAACACGAGTACACCTAGAGCCAACCACGGCCACCCACAAAGTCCTGTCGTTCGCGATCCGAGCGACGGGGCGGCCCCTCCTGCAGCACGAGGGGCCTCCTGGCGGCGCGCTCTGCGGGCAGTTCAAGCTGCAAGCGGCGCGCCGTTTTCGTGGCCGGACGTCTTTCACTCCTCAGTCGCCGCACGCCATGGATCTGCAACAGTACCTTCCCGTCATCCTGTTCATCCTGGTCGGCGTCGGGATCGGCATCGCCCCGCAGGTACTCGGTTTCCTGCTGGGCCCGCAGCGCCCTGACGCCGCGAAGAACAGCCCCTACGAGTGCGGCTTCGAGGCCTTCGAGGACGCGCGCATGAAGTTCGATGTCCGCTACTACCTGGTGGCCATCCTCTTCATCCTGTTCGACCTCGAGATCGCCTTCCTGTTCCCCTGGGCTGTCGCGCTGCGCGACATCGGCGCGTCAGGCTTCTGGGCGATCATGGTCTTCCTCGCCATCCTCGTGGTCGGTTTTGCCTACGAATGGAAGAAGGGTGCTCTCGACTGGGAGTGAGGGCCTCGCATCCCGTCTCGCCATCCACCCATCGAGCACTCCCAGCGGTCTGTCCGGCATTGCGTCGTGGCGGTCCGCGGTCGGTGGGGCCGGTCATCCGAAGCGGGATGGCCGATCACAATCTACGCACGCGATAGCAAGCCATGGGCATTGAAGGCGTTCTGAAGGAAGGCTTCGTCACCACGTCGGTCGACAAGCTGATCAACTGGTCCAAGACGGGTTCCCTGTGGCCCATGACCTTCGGTCTGGCCTGTTGTGCCGTCGAGATGATCCATGCGGGCGCGGCCCGCTACGACATCGACCGCTTCGGCATGCTGTTCCGGCCCAGCCCGCGCCAGAGTGACCTGATGGTGGTCGCCGGCACGCTGTGCAACAAGATGGGCCCGGCGCTGCGCAAGGTCTACGACCAGATGGCCGAGCCCCGCTGGGTGCTGAGCATGGGCTCCTGCGCCAACGGCGGTGGTTACTACCACTACAGCTACTCGGTCGTGCGCGGCTGTGACCGGATCGTTCCGGTCGACGTCTACGTGCCGGGCTGCCCGCCGACCGCCGAGGCCTTGCTCTACGGCATCCTGCAGCTGCAGGCCAAGATCCGCCGCGAAAACACCATCGCCCGCGCCTGACGCGCCCCCACGCCTGACGCCAGAGGCACGCGACATGACCCAACGCCTGGACCAGCTGCAGACCGCCCTGCAGGACACGCTCGGCCAGAAGATCACCCACCTCCAGCGCGACCGCGGCGAGATCACCATCACGGTGGCCGCCAAGGACTGGCTGGAGGTCGCCAAGACGCTGCGGGACCATGCCCGGCTCAAGTTCGAGCAGCTGGTCGACCTCTGCGGCCTCGACTACAGCACCTACAAGGACCAGCCCTGGGACGGCCCGCGCTACTGCGCGGTGTCGCACCTGCTGAGCGTCAGCCTGAACCACCGGGTGCGCGTGAAGGTCTTCGCGCCCGATGACGACATGCCGGTCGTGCCTTCCGTGACCTCGGTGTGGAACGGCTGCAACTGGTTCGAGCGCGAGGCCTTCGACATGTACGGCCTGTTGTTCGAGGGTCATGACGACCTGCGGCGCATCCTGACCGACTACGGTTTCATCGGTCATCCGCTGCGCAAGGACTTCCCCGTGACCGGTCACGTGGAGATGCGCTACGACGCCGAGCAAAAGCGCGTGGTCTACCAGCCGGTGACCATCGAGCCGCGCGAGATCACGCCGCGCATCATCCGCGAAGACAACTACGGCGGACTGCACTGACGCGCAGCCTGCGCGGCCTGCACGGCCCCTATCGCGGCGACCGGTGCCGGTCGCGTACCTGACGGGGCAGGGTGGTCCGCACGCAGCGCCCACGTCACCTCGCTGATGGACATCTGACATGGCTGAGATCAAGAACTACACGCTGAATTTCGGGCCGCAGCACCCGGCCGCCCACGGCGTGCTGCGCCTGGTGCTGGAACTCGACGGCGAGGTCATCCAGCGCGCCGATCCTCACATCGGCCTGCTGCACCGCGCCACCGAGAAGCTGGCCGAGAGCAAGACCTACATCCAGAGCCTGCCCTACATGGACCGGCTGGACTACGTCTCGATGATGTGCAACGAGCACGCCTACTGCCTGGCCATCGAGAAGCTGGTGGGCATCGAGGTGCCGGTGCGCGCGCAGTACATCCGGGTGATGTTCAGCGAGATCACGCGTCTGCTGAACCACCTGCTGTGGCTGGGCTGTCACGGCCTGGACTGCGGTGCGATGAACATCGTCATCTACTGCTTCCGCGAGCGTGAGGACCTGTTCGATCTGTACGAAGCGGTGTCGGGTGCGCGCATGCACGCGGCCTACTTCCGTCCGGGCGGCGTCTACCGCGACCTGCCGGACAGCATGCCGCAGTACAAGGTCAGCAAGATCAAGAACCAGCGGGCCATCGACCAGCTCAACGCGAACCGCCAGGGTTCGATGCTGGATTTCATCGATGACTTCTGCAAGCGCTTCCCGGCCCTGGTCGACGAGTACGAGACCCTGCTGACCGACAACCGGATCTGGAAGCAGCGCACCGTCGGCGTCGGCGTCGTCACGCCCGAGCGCGCACTGCAGCTGGGCCTGACCGGCGCCATGCTGCGCGGCTCCGGCATCGCCTGGGACCTGCGCAAGACGCAGCCCTACGACGTCTACGACAAGATGGACTTCGACGTCCCGGTCGGCGTCAACGGCGACACCTACGACCGCTATCTGGTGCGTGTCGAGGAGATGCGCCAGTCCAACCGCATCATCCAGCAGTGCGTGGCCTGGCTGCGCGCCAACCCCGGTCCGGTCATCACCGACAACCACAAGGTGGCGCCGCCGTCGCGCACCGCGATGAAGAGCAACATGGAGGAGCTGATCCACCATTTCAAGCTCTTCACCGAAGGCATGCGCGTGCCCGAGGGCGAGGCCTATGCCGCCGTCGAGCATCCGAAGGGCGAGTTCGGCATCTACATGGTCAGCGACGGCGCCAACAAGCCGTACCGCCTGAAGATCCGTGCCCCGGGCTTCGCCCACCTGTCCGCGCTCGACGAGATGGCGCGCGGACACATGATCGCCGACGCGGTGGCGATCATCGGCACCATGGACATCGTGTTTGGCGAGATCGATCGATGACTGCATCCAACGTTCAGAACGCGTCCACCAAGCCGGTGGCGGCGCAGCTGTCCGAGGCGACGCTGGCGCGCTTCGCCCGGGAGGTCGCCAAGTACCCCGCGGACCAGAAGTCGTCCGCCGTCATGGCCTGTCTGTCGATCGTGCAGCAGGAGCAGGGCTGGGTCAGCGGTGAGGCCGAGGTCGCCATCGGCGATTACCTGGGCATGGCGCCGATCGCCGTGCGCGAGGTGACGACCTTCTACAACATGTACAACCAGCGGCCGGTGGGCAAGTTCAAGCTCAACGTCTGCACCAACCTGCCGTGCCAGCTGCGTGATGGCCAGCGGGCGCTGGAGCACGTGCTGAAGAAGCTCGGCGTCGAGGACGGCGGCACCACGCCGGACGGCCTGTTCACCGTGGCCAAGTGCGAATGCCTCGGCGCCTGCGCCGATGCGCCGGTGATGCTGGTCAACGACCGCCAGATGCTCAGCTACATGAGCGATGACCGCCTCGACGCCCTGGTCGAGACGCTGAAGGCCCAGGCCAAGTGAGCGCCGCACGATGACGACGATGCTCGACCTCTCCCAGTTCCAGGCCACCGGCCTGGAAACGTGTTTCCACGACCGCCACATCAACCCGCAGATCTACGCGGGTCTGAACGGTGGCAACTGGTCGTTGAAGGACTATGAGGCGCGTGGTGGCTACCAGGCGCTGAAGAAGATCTTCGCCAAGGACGGCGGCGAGGGCCTGAGCCCGGACCAGGTGATCGCCGAGGTCAAGGGCTCCGGTCTGCGTGGCCGCGGCGGCGCCGGCTTCCCGACGGGTCTGAAGTGGAGCTTCATGCCCCGCGCGCTGCCGGTGCAGAAGTACCTGGTGTGCAACAGCGACGAGGGTGAGCCCGGGACCTGCAAGGACCGCGACATCCTGCGCTTCAACCCGCACTCGGTCATCGAGGGCATGATCATCGCGTCGTACGCGATGGGCATCTCGGTCGGCTACAACTACATCCACGGCGAGATCTTCGAGGTCTACGAGCGCTTCGAAGCCGCGCTGGAGGAGGCGCGGGCCGCCGGTTATCTGGGCAACCAGATCCTGGGTTCGACGCACAGCTTCCAGCTGCACGCGCACCACGGTTTCGGCGCCTACATCTGCGGCGAGGAAACGGCGCTGCTGGAGTCGATCGAGGGCAAGAAGGGCCAGCCGCGCTTCAAGCCGCCGTTCCCAGCCAGCTTCGGCCTCTACGGCAAGCCGACGACGATCAACAACACCGAGACCTTCGCCGCGGTGCCCTGGATCATCCGCAACGGCGGCCAGGCCTACCTGGAGTGCGGCAAGCCGAACAACGGCGGCACGAAGATCTTCTCGATGGTCGGTGACGTCGAGCGCCCGGGCAACTACGAGATCCCGCTGGGCACGCCGTTCGCCAAGCTGCTGGAGCTCGCCGGTGGCGTCAAGGGTGGCAAGAAGCTCAAGGCGGTGATCCCGGGCGGCTCGTCGGCCCCGGTGCTGCCGGCCGCGGTGATGATGGACTGCACGATGGACTATGACTCCATCAGCAAGGCCGGCTCGATGCTGGGCTCGGGCGCCGTCATCGTCATGGACGAGACCCGCTGCATGGTCAAGAGCCTGCTGCGCCTGTCCTACTTCTACCAGCACGAGAGCTGCGGCCAGTGCACGCCGTGCCGTGAGGGCACGGGCTGGCTGTGGCGTCTGGTGCAGCGCATCGAGCACGGCGACGGCCGTCCGGAGGACATCGCGCTGCTGGACAACGTCGCCGAGAACATCATGGGCCGCACCATCTGCGCGCTGGGTGATGCGGCGGCGATGCCGGTGCGCGGCATGCTCAAGCACTTCCGTGACGAGTTCGTCCACCACGTCGAACACAAGACCTGCAAGGTCCCCGCCTACGTCTGACCGCAGCAGGGCAAGCACATGATCGAAATCGAACTCGACGGCCAGAAGGTCGCGGTGGCCGAAGGCAGCATGGTCATGCATGCGGCGGACGCCGCCGGCAAGACCATCCCGCACTTCTGTTATCACAAGAAGCTGTCCATCGCGGCCAACTGCCGCATGTGTCTGGTGGACATCGAGAAGGCACCCAAGCCGATGCCGGCCTGCGCCACGCCGGTGACGCAGGGCATGATCGTCCGCACCCAGAGTGCCAAGGCGATCAAGGCCCAGCAGTCGGTGATGGAGTTCCTCCTCATCAACCATCCGCTGGACTGCCCGATCTGCGACCAGGGCGGTGAATGCCAGCTGCAGGATCTGGCCGTCGGCTACGGCAAGGGCAGCTCGCGCTACGAGGAAGAAAAGCGCGTCGTCTTCCACAAGGACGTGGGCCCGCTGATCTCCATGGAGGAGATGAGCCGCTGCATCCACTGCACCCGCTGCGTGCGCTTCGGCCAGGAGATCGCCGGCGTGATGGAGCTGGGCATGGTCAACCGCGGCGAGCACTCGGAGATCACCACCATCACCGGTGGCACGGTCGACAGCGAGCTGTCGGGCAACATGATCGACGTGTGCCCGGTCGGTGCGCTGACCAGCAAGCCCTTCCGCTACAGCGCCCGGACCTGGGAGCTGTCGCGTCGCAAGAGCGTCAGCCCGCATGACTCCACCGGCGCGAACCTGATCGTCCAGGTCAAGAACCACCAGGTGCTGCGTGTCGTTCCGTTCGAGAACGAGAGCGTCAACGAGTGCTGGATCGCCGACCGTGACCGCTTCAGCTACGAGGCGCTCAACGGCGCCCAGCGCCTGACGCAGCCGATGATCAAGCAGGGCGGCCAGTGGCAGACGGTGGACTGGACCACCGCGCTGGACTACGTCGCCGACGGGCTCAAGCGCATCAAGGCCGAACATGGCGCCGCCGGCATCGGCGCGCTCGCCGCGCCGCACCGCAGCGTCGAGGAACTGCATCTGCTGGCCAAGCTGACGCGCGGCCTCGGCAGCCAGAGCGTCGACCATCGCCTGCGCCACGCTGATTTCAGCGCCCCGGCCGAGGCCGGCAAGGCCCGCTGGCTGGGCACCTCGATCGCCTCGCTGTCCACGCTGGACGCGGTGCTGGTCGTCGGCTCCTTCCTGCGCAAGGACCATCCGCTGTTCGCCTCGCGCATCCGCCAGTCGGCCCGCAAGGGTGGGGCGGTGTTCAGCCTCGGCGGCCGTCAGGACGACTGGGCGATGCCGATGGCCGGCCGCCTGCTGGCCGCACCGTCGGCCTGGGTGCAGACCCTGGCGGGTGTGGCGGCTGCCGTGGCCCAGGCCAAGGGCGTCGCGGCGCCGCTGGCCGCCGAGTCCGACGCGACGGCCCAGGCCGCCGCGCAGGCCCTGCTGTCGGGCGAGCGCAAGGCCGTGCTGCTGGGTAATGCCGCCGCGCAGCATCCGCAGGCTTCGGCGCTGCTGGCCCTGGCGCAGTGGATCGGCGAGCAGACCGGTGCGACCGTCGGCTACCTGGGCGAGTCCGGCAACAGCGTCGGTGCCCAGCTGGTCAAGGCGATGCCGGGCCAGGGCGGCCTGAACGCCGGCCAGATGCTGTCGCAGCCGATGAAGGCGCTGCTGCTGCTGGACGTCGAGCCGGCGCTGGACGCGGCCGATGCCGCCAAGGCGCGTGCCGCGCTGGCGGGCTCGGGCCTGGTCGTCTCGCTGACCTCGTTCAAGGATGCCGCGGCCGACGTCGCCGACGTGATGCTGCCGATCGCCCCGTTCACCGAGACCGCGGGTGCCTACGTCAACGCCGAAGGCCGGCTGCAGTCGGCCCACGGCGTCGTGCGCCCGCTGGGCGACAGCCGTCCGGCCTGGAAGGTGCTGCGCGTGCTGGGCAATCTGCTGGGCCTGTCCGGCTTCGAGCAGGACAGTGCCGAGCAGGTCCGCGCCGAGGCGCTGGGCGACGTGGCCGGTCTGGCCGCCCGCCTGGACAACCGCACTGCCGCGGGCGTCGCGGCCGTCGCCCCGTTCACCGGCATCGAGCGCCTGAGCGACGTGCCGATCTACGCCACCGATGCCATCGTCCGCCGCGCCCCGTCGCTGCAGCGGACCGCCGATGCGCGCGTCGCACCGGTCGGCCTGCCGACCGCGCTGTGGCAGCAACTCGGCCTGAAGGACGGCGACAAGGTCTGCCTGAGCCAGGGCGATCTGACGGCCGTGCTGTCGGCGGCGCACGAGCGCACGCTGGCCAGCGGTGTCGTGCGCGTCAGCGCTGCCCATCCGGACACGGTCGCCCTGGGCGCCATGTTCGGCCCGATCGCCGTGGAAAAGCTGCAGAAGCCCTGAAACCATGATCGAACAACTCAATCTTGCAGGCGGGGCCCTGCTCGGCGATGTGCTCTGGCCCGTGGTCTGGAGCATCCTCAAGATCCTGTGCGTGCTGCTGCCCCTGCTGGGCTGCGTCGCGTATCTGACGCTCTGGGAACGCAAGGCGATCGCCTGGACCCAGGTGCGTCCGGGTCCGAACCGCGTCGGCCCCAAGGGTCTGCTGACGCCGATCGCCGATGCGGTCAAGCTGATGTTCAAGGAGATCATCCGCCCGACCGCCGCCAACAAGGGCCTGTTCTTCCTGGGCCCGATCATGACGATCATGCCGGCCCTGGCCGCCTGGGCCGTCGTGCCCTTCGGCCCGGAAGTCGCGCTGTCCAACGTCAACGCCGGTCTGCTGTTCCTGATGGCCATCACCTCGCTCGAGGTGTACGGCGTGATCATCGCCGGCTGGGCGTCGAACTCGAAGTACGCCTTCCTGGGCGCGCTGCGCGCATCGGCCCAGATGGTGAGCTACGAGATCGCGATGGGCTTCTGCCTGGTCATCGTGCTGATGACCTGCAACTCGATGAACATGACGGACATCGTGATGAGCCAGGGCAAGGGCACGATGGCCGACGCCGGTCTCGGTTTCCTGAGCTGGAACTGGCTGCCGCTGCTGCCCGTCTTCGTCGTCTACTTCATCTCCGGTCTGGCCGAGACCAACCGCCACCCGTTCGACGTCGTCGAAGGCGAGTCGGAGATCGTGGCCGGTCACATGATCGAGTACTCGGGCATGTCGTTCGCGATGTTCTTCCTGGCGGAGTACGCGAACATGATCCTGGTCTCGACCCTGGCCGTGATCATGTTCCTCGGCGGCTGGCTGCCCCCGATCGGCGCGCTGTCCTTCATCCCGGGCTGGATCTGGCTGGCGATCAAGGTCTTCGTCGTCGTCACGATGTTCCTGTGGGTGCGTTCGACGTTCCCGCGCTACCGCTATGACCAGCTGATGCGTCTGGGCTGGAAGGTCTTCATCCCCGTCACCCTGGTGTGGCTGGTGCTGGTGGGCCTGTGGATCCAGTCCCCGCTGAACATCTGGAAGTGAGACAGGCCGAGCCCATGGCACAGACCGCATCATTCAAGGACTACCTGAACAGCTTCCTGCTCATCGAGCTGCTGAAAGGCATGAAGCTGACGGGCAAGTACTTCTTCTCCCGCACCATCACCGTCCAGTTCCCGGAAGAGAAGACACCGCAGTCGCCGCGCTTCCGCGGCCTGCACGCGCTGCGCCGTTACGAGAACGGTGAGGAGCGTTGCATCGCCTGCAAGCTCTGCGAGGCCGTCTGCCCGGCGATGGCGATCACGATCGAGTCCGACGTGCGCGACGACGGCTCGCGCCGCACGACGCGCTACGACATCGACCTGACCAAGTGCATCTTCTGCGGCTTCTGCGAGGAGAGCTGCCCGGTGGATTCGATCGTCGAGACGCACATCTTCGAATACCACGGCGAAAAGCGGGGCGACCTGTACTTCACCAAGGACATGCTCCTGGCGGTCGGTGACCGCTACGAAGCCGAGATCGCCAAGAACAAGGAGGCCGACGCCAAGTACCGCTGAAGCACGCGGGTCTGCCGGCTGCGCGACCCGATCTGCGTCCTGTGATGCTCGCCGTACCGATGTACGGCCGCGCTTCTCGGACGCACCTCGGGCCGCTCGCGACGGCATCCCCACGCGCTTGGCACAGGTGCTCAACCTGGCGCGCACACCATGAACACCATCGGTGCACTTTTCTACCTGTTCTCCGCCGTGCTGCTGTTTGCCTCGTTCCGTGTGATCACGGCGCGGAGCACGGTGCATGCGGCGCTCTATCTGGTGCTGGCCTTCGCCAACGCCGCCGTCATCTGGATGCTGCTCAAGGCCGAGTTCCTCGCGATCGCGCTGGTGCTGGTCTACGTCGGCGCGGTGATGGTGCTGTTCCTCTTCGTCGTGATGATGCTGGATCTGAATTCGTCCAGCGTCCGTGATGGTTTCTGGAGGCACTTTCCGCTGGCCGGCATCATCGGCGCGGTCATCGCGCTCGAGATGGCGCTGGTGCTGATGGGCGGCTTCCGTGTCACCGAGCCGGCGCCGATGGATCCGGCGATCGCGCAGATGAACAACACGCGCGCGCTCGGCCATGCGATCTACACGCAGTACCTGTATCCGGTGCAGCTGGCCGCCGTGCTGCTGGTGATCGCGATCATCGCGGCCATCGCGCTGACGCTGCGCAAGCGCAAGGACACCAAGGCCCAGGACCCGTCCCAGCAGGTGCTGGCGAAGAAGGCGGACCGCCTGCGCATCGTCAAGATGGCGCCGACCGTCGATCTGCCTTCGGTCGCTGCCGACGCCGCTGCCACCGCCACCCCGGCCGGAGACAAGAAGCCATGAATCTCGGACCCATCACGCTGGGCCACTACCTGTCGCTGGGTGGCCTGCTCTTCGCGCTGTCGGTGATCGGCATCTACCTGAACCGACGCAACCTGATCGTTCTGCTGATGGCCATCGAGCTGATGCTCCTGGCCGTCAACCTGAACTTCGTCGCCTTCTCCCACTACCTGGGTGACATGGCGGGTCAGGTCTTCGTGTTCTTCATCCTGACGGTGGCGGCCGCCGAATCGGCGATCGGCCTGGCCATCCTGGTCGTGCTGTTCCGCAACCGCGCGACGATCAACGTCGAGGAGCTGGACAGCCTCAAGGGCTGACGGCGAGGGACAGGAACAGACATGTCTGCACAACTCAATCAGAACCTGCTGCTGGCGGTGCCGCTGGCGCCGCTGGTCGGCGCCACGCTGGCCGGCTTCTTCGGCAAGGCCATCGGCCGGGCAGGGGCCCATACCGCGACGATCCTGGGCGTGCTCGTCGCGTTCGTGATCTCGGTGATGACGCTGATCGACGTGATCGACGGCGCGCGCTTCTCCGGCACCCTCTACGAGTGGATGGTGCTGGGTGACCTGAAGATGGAGGTCGGCTTCCTGGTCGACGGCCTGACGGCGATGATGATGGTCGTCGTGACCTTCGTGTCGCTGATGGTCCACCTCTACACCATCGGCTACATGCACGAGGATCCGGGCTACCAGCGCTTCTTCTCGTACATCTCGCTGTTCACCTTCTCGATGCTCATGCTGGTCATGAGCAACAACTTCCTGCAGCTGTTCTTCGGCTGGGAAGCGGTGGGTCTGGTGAGCTATCTGCTGATCGGCTTCTGGTACAAGAAGCCGACCGCGATCTTCGCCAACATGAAGGCCTTCCTGGTCAACCGGGTCGGTGACTTCGGCTTCATCCTGGGCATCGGCCTGATCGCCGGGTACGCCGGCACGCTCAGCTATGCCGAGACCTTCGCCAAGGCCAACGAGCTGGCCCAGCTGACCTTCCCGGGCACCAGCTGGATGCTGATCACGGTGACCTGCATCTGCCTGTTCATCGGTGCGATGGGCAAGTCGGCGCAGTTCCCGCTGCACGTCTGGCTGCCGGACTCGATGGAAGGCCCGACCCCGATCTCGGCGCTGATCCACGCGGCCACGATGGTGACCGCGGGCATCTTCATGGTCGCCCGCATGTCGCCGCTGTTCGAGCTGTCGGACACCGCGCTGAACTTCATCCTGGTGATCGGCTCGATCACGGCCCTGTTCATGGGCTTCCTGGGCATCATCCAGAACGACATCAAGCGCGTGGTCGCCTACTCGACGCTGTCGCAGCTGGGTTACATGACGGTCGCCCTCGGCGTCTCGGCCTACAACGTCGCCGTGTTCCACCTGATGACGCACGCCTTCTTCAAGGCGCTGCTGTTCCTCGGTGCGGGCTCGGTGATCATGGGCATGCACCATGACCAGGACATCCGCAACATGGGTGGCCTGCGCAAGTACATGCCGATCACCTGGATCACCTCGCTGCTGGGCAGCCTGGCGCTGATCGGCACGCCGTTCTTCTCGGGCTTCTTCTCGAAGGACTCGATCATCGAGGCGGTGCACGCCAGCCACCTGCCGGCCGCGCACTGGGCGTACTTCTGCGTGATCGTCGGCGTCTTCGTGACGGCCTTCTACTCGTTCCGCATGTACTTCCTGGTCTTCCACGGCGAGGAGCGTTTCGGCAAGGCCCATCACGACCATCATGGCCACGCTCATGACGACGCCCACGATGACCATGCCCATGACGAGCACCACGGTCTGGCACCGGGCCAGAAGCCGCACGAGTCGCCGTGGGTGGTCACGGTGCCGCTGCTGCTGCTGGCCATCCCCTCGGTGCTGGTCGGCTACCTGACGATCGGACCGCTGCTCTATGGCGAGTTCTTCAAGGACGCGATCATCGTCAACACGGACCTGCATCCGGCGATGAAGGAACTGGCCGAGCACTTCCATGGTGCCGCGGCGATGTCGATCCACGCGCTGGGCACGCTGCCGTTCGCGCTGGCCCTGGCCGGTGTGGTGGTGTCCTGGTTCTTCTATCTGAAGGCGCCGGCGATCCCGGCGGCCATCGGCCGCGCCCTGCGTCCGGTGATCGTCGTGCTGGAGAACAAGTACTTCCTGGACTGGATCAACGAGCACATCATCGCCAAGGCCGCCCGCGGTCTGGGCATCGGTCTGTGGAAGGCCGGTGACCAGGTGCTGATCGATGGCCTGCTGGTCAATGGCTCGGCCCGCCTGGTCGGCCTGCTGGCCAGCCTGAGCCGGCTGGTCCAGACCGGCCATGTCTACTGGTATGCCCTGGTGATGCTGCTGGGCGTGTTCGGTCTGCTGACCTGGCAGCTGTGGCCCGCGCTGACCGGCGTGGCCGGTCACTGACGAACGAGGGCGGAGAACAAGAAATGGGCTTCGGTCTACTGAGTGTTTCGATCTGGCTGCCGATCGCCTTCGGCATCCTGTTGCTGGCCGTCGGTCGTGAGGGCAACCCGGGCATGGCCCGCTGGCTCGCGCTGATCGGCGCCATCGCCAGCTTCGTCGTCACCATCCCGCTGATCACCGGCTTCGACGCCGGCAGCGCCGCGCTGCAGTTCCAGGAAAACCTGCCCTGGATCGAGCGCTTCAGCATCCGCTACCACCTCGGGGTGGACGGCATCTCGGTCTGGTTCGTCCTGCTGACCGCCTTCATCACGATCATCGTGGTGCTGGCCGGCTGGGAGGTGATCACCGACCGCGTGCACCAGTACATGGGCGCGTTCCTGATCCTGTCGGGTCTGATGGTCGGGGTCTTCTCGGCTGCGGACGCGATGCTGTTCTACGTGTTCTTCGAGGCGACCCTGATTCCGATGTACATCATCATCGGCGTCTGGGGCGGCCCGCGACGCGTCTACGCGGCGTTCAAGTTCTTCCTGTACACGCTGCTCGGCTCGCTGCTGATGCTGATCGCGCTGGTCTACCTGTACCACCAGTCGGGTGGCAGCTTCGAGATCACCGCGTGGCACAAGCTGCCGCTGCCGATGTCGGCGCAGACGCTGCTGTTCTTCGCCTTCTTCGCCGCCTTCGCGGTGAAGGTGCCGATGTGGCCGGTGCACACCTGGCTGCCGGACGCCCACGTCGAGGCGCCCACCGGCGGCTCGGTCGTGCTGGCCGCGATCATGCTGAAGCTCGGTGCCTACGGCTTCCTGCGCTTCTCGATGCCGATCGCGCCGGATGCCGCGCACAAGTTCGCCGGCTTCATCATCGCCCTGAGCCTGGTCGCCGTGATCTACGTCGGCCTGGTCGCGATGGTGCAGAAGGACATGAAGAAGCTGGTCGCGTACTCGTCGATCGCCCACATGGGCTTCGTCACGCTGGGCTTCTTCCTGTTCAATGAACTGGGCGTGTCCGGCGGTCTGGTCCAGATGATCAGCCACGGCTTCGTCTCGGGCGCCATGTTTCTGGCCATCGGCGTGCTGTACGACCGCGTGCACAGCCGCGAGATCGCGACCTACGGCGGGGTGGTCAACACCATGCCCAAGTTCGCCGCCTTCGTGCTGTTCTTCACCATGGCCAACTGCGGTCTGCCGGGTACCGGCGGCTTCGTCGGCGAGTGGATGGTGATCCTGGGTGCGGTCAAGGTGAACTTCTGGATCGGTGCGCTGGCCGCCACCGCGCTGATCCTGGGCGCCGCGTACTCGCTGTGGATGTACAAGCGGGTCTACTTCGGCGACGTCACCAATGACGATGTCCGCGGACTGACCGACATCAACGCCCGCGAGTTCCTGCTGATGGCCGTGCTCGCGATCGCCACCCTCTGGATGGGCGTCTATCCGAAGCCCTTCACCGACGTGATGCACGAGTCGGTGGACAGCCTGCTCAAGCACGTCGCCGTCAGCAAGCTGCCGACGCCCTGAACGCGCGAGGAGTTCCACAAGATCATGAATGAGCTGAACTGGTCCGTCGCCCAACCCGAGGTGCTGCTGCTGGTCGCGGCCTGCGTCGTCGCGCTGGCCGACCTCTTCGTCGAGGACGAACAGCGCCGTCCGACCTACTGGCTGACCCAGGCCAGCCTGGCCCTCGTCGGCCTGCTGCACTGGAATGCCTACGAGGCAGGCGCCACCGCCTACGGCATGAGCGGCATGTTCGTCGCCGATCCGATGGGGCATCTGCTGGCGGCCTTCGCCAGCGGCGCGATGATGGTGACGATCGCCTATGCGCGGCCCTACATCGGTGCCCGCGAGATGCTCAAGGGCGAGTTCTTCACGCTGTCGATGTTCGTCCTGCTGGGCATCTGCGTGATGATCTCGGCCAACAACTTCCTGGTCGTCTACCTGGGCCTGGAAGTGATGAGCCTGTCGCTGTATGCGCTGGTCGCGCTGCGCCGGGACCACGGCACGAGCACCGAAGCGGCGATGAAGTACTTCGTGCTGGGCGCGCTGGCCTCGGGCTTCCTGCTCTACGGTCTGTCGATGATCTACGGCGCCACGGGTTCGCTGCAGCTCAAGGAAGTCAGCGACGCGATCGCCGCCGGCCAGCTCAACCGCACCGTGCTGACCTTCGGCATCGTCTTCGTGGTCTCCGGTCTGGCCTTCAAGCTGGGTGTCGTGCCCTTCCACATGTGGGTGCCCGACGTCTACCACGGTGCGCCGACGGCCGTCACGCTGATGATCGGCGGCGCCCCGAAGCTGGCGGCCTTCGCGATGACGCTGCGTCTGCTGGTCGAAGGCATGTTCGGGCTGGCCGTCGATTGGCAGCAGATGCTGGTCGTGCTGTCGGTGTGCTCGCTGGTGATCGGCAACCTGGCCGCCATCGCGCAGACCAACCTCAAGCGCATGCTGGCCTACTCGACCATCGCGCAGATGGGCTTCATGCTGCTGGCCATGAGCGCCGGTGTCGTCAACGACAACCCGCTGTCGGCCGGCAACGCCTACTCGTCGGCGATGTTCTACGCGATCACCTACGTGCTGACGACCCTCGGCAGCTTCGGCCTGGTGATGTACCTGTCGCGTCAGGGCTTCGAGTGCGACGAGCTGTCGGACCTGGCGGGTCTGGCCAGGCGCTCGCCCTGGCTGGCCGGCGTGATGACGATCTTCATGTTCAGCCTGGCGGGCGTGCCGCCGATGGTGGGCTTCTATGCCAAGCTGGCCGTCGTCCAGGCGCTGGTGACCACGGGCGTGGCCTTCTACATCGGTCTGGCCGTCGTCGCCGTGATGCTGAGCCTGATCGGCGCCTTCTACTACCTGCGTGTGGTCAAGGTGGTCTGGTTCGACGAGCCGACCAGTGGCGCGTCGGCCGTCCAGAGCGCCGGTCTGACCGCGCTGCTGGCGGTCAACGGTCTGGCGGTGCTGGGCTTCGGCCTGATGCCCGGTGGTCTGATGGCCATCTGCCGCGACGCCATCGCGCGCACGCTGAGCACCTGATGTCCGGGTGCAGGTCCCGGTCGATCGCCTGAGGGCGCTCGGCAGGTGGCCTGGACCTCCACGGGCGGCAGCCTCCGGTCGGAGCCTGCCGCCTTGTCATTTTCCGTGTCCGTCTCCGGTGGGTTCGGCCCGCCGGGCCTGGCGGCCTTGTCGTCGCGGGTCCGCCTGCGGCGACGGGCGGCAGGGCACGTATCATCACGCCCCATCATGCTGGGAACCACCGCACCTGTCTGGGGACTGCTGCTGCTCGGGCTGCTGGCCGCCAATGCGCCTTTCCTCACCGAGCGCCGTCTGTTCGTGTTGCCCGCGCGTGGCAGCAAGCCGCTGGGCTGGCGCCTGCTGGAGCTGCTGCTGTTGACCGCGTTGATGATCGGCATCGGCACGCTGATCGAGATGCGCCTGGGTCAGCGCAGCCCGCAGGGCTGGGCGTTCTATGTGGTGATGATCAGCCTGATGCTGACCTTCGCCTTTCCCGGCTTCGTCTGGCGCTGCCTGCGCCGCGGGGGCTGACGCACCGCCGCTCAGGCCTGTCCATCCCCGGCACACGGTTGCCCGGTTCCGCAGGGTCCGGTGTGCCAACGACGATGATCAGGGTCCGGTCCGCCGCGTCCTGCGGCGCACGTTCATCCCAACACCCTCAGCGATGTCCGAGTCTTCCGTCACCGTCACACCGGGCATCCTGCCCGCCGCCGATCTGGATCCGTCCGAGCATCATCTGGTCGAGCGCTTCGAACAGGGGCGGCAGGCCTGGCGCGGCAAGATGCTCGACGTGCGCATCGACACCGTGACCTTGCCCGATGGCGGCCGCGCGACGCGCGAGTACATCGTGCATCCGGGGGCCGTGGCCGTGGTCGCGCTGCTCGACGACGGCCGGCTGGTGATGGAGCGCCAGTACCGCTATCCGCTCGGGCGGGTGGTGCTGGAGGTTCCCGCCGGCAAGATCGATCCGGGTGAAAGCATCTGGCGCTGTGCCCAGCGCGAGCTGGCCGAGGAGACCGGCTACCGGGCGCGGGAATGGGCGCGGGCCGGTGTGCTGCACAACGCCTGCGCCTACAGCACCGAGGGCATCGAGATCTGGTTCGCCCGCGGCCTGCATCCGGGCGAACGGCAACTCGACCACGGCGAGCTGATCGACATCCTGCCGATGTCGATGGACGAGCTCGATGCGCTGGCCTGCCGAGGCGAGCTCACCGACGCCAAGACGCTGATCGCACTGCAGTGGTTGCAGCGCTGGCGCGCCGGCGCCTGGGCGCTGGATTGGCAGCCGACGCCCTCGTCGGGGCCCGACAGCCTCTGACGGTCAGCGGACCGCGCTTGGCCGGAGCGCGCCGGCGCCGAAGTCGTTTGACGATAATCGCTCCATGAAAGTGCTGAATCTGCAGTGCTCGCACGGCCATGGCTTCGAGGGCTGGTTCGGCTCCGAGCAGGACTATCTGGACCAGCAGGCCCGCCGCCTGGTGCGCTGTCCGGTCTGCGATGGGGACCAGATCGAGAAGCTCCCGAGCGCGCCCCGGCTCAACCTGTCGGGTGGACGGCCGCCTGCGTCGCGTCGTGCGGGGCAGGCGGATGAGCGGGGTGCCGAGCGTTCCGCAGGGCAGGGCGCCGCGGTGCCGACGAAGCGGCCGGCGCCTTCGCGCGACGCGGCAGGTCAGCGGGCCGAATCCGCCGCGCCCCTCGATCCGGCCGTGCAGGCTCGGCTGGAGCAGCTGCACGCGGCCTGGATCGAGACGGTCAAAGCTGTGGTCGAACGCACCGAGGACGTCGGCGAACGCTTCACCGAAGAGGCGCGGCGCATCCATTACGGCGAGACCGAGGCCCGCGGCATCCGTGGCACCGCATCGCCGGAGCAGCGTGCCGAGCTGGCCGAGGAAGGGGTGGAGGTGGTGAGTCTGCCGATGCCCGCGGCCCTCAAGGGGCCTCAGCACTGAATCTGCACACCCAGTGCCTTGGCATGCAGAGGCATTTAAACGAACTAACGCCAGAAGCACTCAACACGATCCATCTCCAACGCCTCGACAAGAAGGGCTCGTCTTTGTCGCTGACGCAGCCCCGCCTGTCTCCCGGCATCAGAGCACCCGCCCCGGATTCATCACGCCCTGCGGATCCAGCGCCTGCTTGATCCGGCGCATCAGCGCGAGGGCCACCGCGGACTTGCGGCGGGGCAGTTCCTCGCGCTTGAGCTCGCCGATGCCGTGCTCGGCCGAAATGCTGCCGCCGCAGGCCTGGACCGCGTCGTAGACCAGGGCGTTGATCGCGTGTTCGTGCTCCCGCAGGAAGCTCGGCGCATCGCCGCCCTCGGGGCACTGCACGTTGAAGTGCAGGTTGCCGTCGCCAAGATGGCCGAAGTTCACCAGGCGCACGCCCGGGAAACGCTGCTGCAGCGCGGCCTCGGTGTCCGCGCTGAAGTCCGGGATCGCCGAGACCGGCAGCGAGATATCGTGCTTGATGTTCAGGCCTTCCTCGCTCTGGGCCAGCGAGATCGATTCGCGCACGTGCCACAGGCCGTGCGACTGGGCCAGGCTCTCGGCCAGTGCGGCATCGTCGATCAGGCCATCCTCCAGGGCCTGACCCAGCAGGCCCTCGGCCCGCTCGCGCAGCCGGGCTTCACCGTCACCGTCGGTGCACTCGATCAGCACCGTCCAGGGGCAGGGCGCCAGCGGCTGGGGCAGTTGCGGGAAATGCCGCCGCACGAGGTCGAGGGAGAAGCGGTTCATCACCTCGAAGCCGGTCAGATCGGCGCCCAGGCGTTGGCGGGCCAGCATCAGCAGCGCCACGCACTGGCGCAGCGAGCCGGTCGCACACAGCGCGGTCAGGCTGGCGGCCGGTTGCGGATGGAGTTCGAGCGTGGCCGCGGTGATCACGCCGAGCGTGCCTTCGGCGCCGATGTAGAGGTCCCGCAGGTCGTAGCCGGTGTTGTCCTTGCGCAGGCCGGAGAGATCGGTCCAGATCTCGCCGTCGGCCGTCACGACCTCCAGGCCCAGGCACAGCTCACGCGCATTGCCGTAACGCAGGACCTGCGTGCCCCCGGCATTGGTCGACAGATTGCCACCGATGGTGCAGCTACCCTCGGCCGCCAGGCTCAGCGGAAACAGCAGGCCGGCATCGGCCGCCGCCTGCTGCACCTGCTGCAGCACCATGCCGGCGTCCACCGTCAGCGTCAGGTTGGCTGGATCCAGCCGGCGCACGCGGTTCATGCGCTGCAGGCTCAGCACGATCTGGCGCCCGCTGGCATCGGGCACGCCCCCACCGACCAGGCCGGTGTTGCCACCCTGTGGCACCAGGCTCACGCCGTGGCGGACACAGGCCCGCACGACGGCGGCCACCTCCTCGGTGCTGCCGGGGCGCACGACGGCCAGCGCGCGGCCCTGCCAGCGGCGGCGCCAGTCGCGTTCATGGGCCGGCAGGTCGCCGCCGGGCAGCACCTGGGCCTCGCCGAGGATGCGTCGCAGATCGTCCAGCAGGTCGGTGCTCATGGCGCGGGGGGATCGATGAGGAAGGAGGGCTCGCGCATCCTGCGGAACAGCGGCGCGGGCGGGAAAAGGTGATGGGGGCCGTGCGCCCGTGGCCTCAACGGGCCGGCTGCACGGCCTGTGGCGGGTTCACGCGGTGCTTGAGCCGCCAGCGGATGTGGGCGGTGCAGACCACGAACAGCAGCACCGACAGGCCCACCTGGGCCCAGGCCAGCCCACGGCCGAGCGCATCGCCCGGGCCGGGCCCGCGCACCAGGCCTTCGGTCACGTAGAGCCACACCAGCAGGCTCAGCCAGCGGTAGGTGTAGAGCCGGTAGCGCCACAACCCGGCCAGCACCGGCAGCAGCGGCAGCACCTTGACCGCCCAGGTGCCGCGCCCGGTGGGCGCCAGCCACAGCTCCCAGGCCAGGCCGAGACCGATCAGTCCGAGCGTCAGGCCCAGGGCCAGGGCACGGCTGTGGCGCACGAACGCAGAGGGCGGGGGCGGGGCGCCCGTGGCCGGATCGATCACGGGTACGGTGTGGTCGTCGGTCGTCGCCTGACGGTGGTCCTGAAGCGTGGCGTCCGGCTGGACGTGCGCCCCGGAGCCGGTGGCCACGCCGACAGGCCCGTCGGGAGCACCGCCCGGAAGCGGGCGGGAGGAGGGCGAAGGCTTCATCGGCCGCCCCGCGCGCAAGGCAGGGCCGGTCCGGCAGGGACGGTCGGGCGGTTCACGGCTGGCATGATAGACGGATGCACAGCCTCGCCCCCGTCCGGGCCGGGTGGCGTGGACGGCTGGCGCTGGGCGCCCGCGTGCTGCGCACCTGGCCGTGGCTCAACACCCTGCAGACGCTGCGTCAGCGCCTGCGCGAAGACCGCCTCTCGCTGACCGCCTCCAGCCTGACCTTCACCACCCTGATCGGCCTGGTGCCGATGATGACGGTGGTGCTGGCGCTCTTCACCGCATTTCCGGTGTTCGGCCGCTTCCAGGTCGCGCTGCAGAAGTACTTCCTGCAGGCGCTGGTGCCCGACACCATCGCCCGGCCGGTGCTCAACGCGCTGACGCAGTTCGCCGGCAAGGCCAGCCGCATGGGCGGCGTCGGCCTGGTGGTGCTGCTGATCACCGCCGTCGCGCTGGTCTTCACCATCGACCGCACGCTCAACGCCATCTGGCGCGTGCCGCGGCCGCGGCCGCTGGCCCAGCGCCTGCTGATCTACTGGGCCGCGCTGACGCTGGGCCCGCTGCTGCTGGGCGGCGGCCTGGCGCTGACCCAGATCGCCATCAGCGCCAGCCGCGACGTGGTCGACGACCTGCCCGGTGGGCTCGCACTGCTGCTGGCGCTGCTGGAGGTGGCGCTGCTGAGCAGCGGCGCGGCGCTGATGTTCCGCTTCGTGCCCAACACGCCGGTCAAGGCCGGCCATGCCTGGGCCGGGGGCCTGTTCGTCGGCATCGGCCTGGCGCTGGCCAAGCGCGGCCTGGCGCTGTACGTCAAGAGCGTGCCGACCTATTCGGTGGTCTACGGGGCCTTCGCCACGCTGCCCATCCTGCTGCTGTGGATCTATCTGGGCTGGCTGATCGTGCTGCTGGGCGCGGTGCTGGCGGCCTATGCGCCGACGCTCAGCCTGCACGTCTCCCGCCTGTCGGCGCACCCGGGCTCGCGCTTCACGCTGGCGGTCGAGCTGCTGCAGCTGCTGCAGGCCGCACGGCGCGAGAACGGCCGCGGGCTGCGCAGCACCGAGCTGGCCGCACGCACCCACATCGATCCGCTGCAGGTCGATCCCCTGCTGGAGGAGATGCACGCGCTGGACTGGTGCGCACGCCTGGACGAGGACGGCGAGCCGCGCTGGGTGCTGCTGATCGAGCCGCGGCACACCCCGGCCGCGCCGCTGCTCGATGCGCTGCTGCTGGAGCCCTCGGCCCCCACCGAGGGCCTGCGCCGTGCCATCGGTCTGCCCGGGCTGATGCTGTCGGACCTGCTGGGCGAGCCGGGCACCGGGCGCGGCGGATAATCCGCGCCCCGTGAATGCCGCCAGCCCGCCGCCGATGCCCCCGTCCAGCCCCGCGTCCCCGCCCGCACCGCCGCGCCCGCCCCGGCCACCGCGGCCGACGGAGCGCGCATCGGCCCGCCCCCCGCGTCCCGCCACGCCGGTGCCGCCGATCACCTACCCGGAATCGCTGCCCGTCTCCAGCCGCCGCGACGAGATCGCGCGCGCGATGCGCGAGCACCAGGTGGTCATCGTCTGCGGCGAGACCGGCTCGGGCAAGACCACGCAGCTGCCCAAGATCGCGCTGGAACTCGGCCGCGGCTGGGGCGCCGGCGGCCACGGCCTGATCGGCCACACCCAGCCGCGCCGGCTGGCGGCCACCAGCGTGGCCAAGCGCATCGCCGAGGAGCTGCAGACCCCGCTGGGCGAGATCGTCGGCTACAAGGTCCGCTTCAACGACCGGCTGCAGCCCGGCGCCAGCGTCAAGCTGATGACCGACGGCATCCTGCTGGCCGAGACCCAGGGCGACCCTGATCTGCGCCGTTACGACACGCTGATCATCGACGAGGCGCACGAGCGCAGCCTGAACATCGATTTCCTGCTCGGCTACCTGCGCCAGCTGCTGCCGCGCCGGCCCGACCTGAAGATCGTCATCACCTCGGCCACCATCGACGCCGAGCGCTTCGCCCGTCATTTCGAGTCGATCAAGGGGCCGGCGCCGGTGATCCAGGTCAGCGGCCGGCTCTACCCGGTCGAGCAGCGCTGGCGCCCGTTCGAGGAATCCCGCGAGTACGGCCAGGAGCACGCGATCGCCGACGCGGTCGACGAGCTCTGGCGCGAGGGCTCGGGCGACATCCTGGTCTTCCTGCCCGGCGAGCGCGAGATCCGCGAGACCGCCGACCACCTGCACAAGCACCTGGCCCAGCACGGCGTGGGCGGCCAGCGCGGCGGGCCGCCGCCCGAGGTGCTGCCGCTGTTCGCGCGGCTGAGCCCGGCCGAGCAGGACCGGGTGTTCTCGGCCAGCAACGGCCGCCGCGTGGTGCTGGCCACCAACGTGGCCGAGACCTCGCTGACGGTGCCGGGCATCCGCTACGTGATCGACGCCGGCCTGGCCCGCGTCAAGCGCTACAGCTACCGCAACAAGGTCGAGCAGCTGCAGATCGAGGCCATCAGCCAGGCGGCGGCCAACCAGCGCGCCGGCCGCTGCGGCCGCGTGGCCAACGGCATCTGCATCCGCCTGTACGACGAGAAGACCTTCCTCGGCCGGCCGCGCTTCACTGATCCGGAGATCCTGCGCAGCTCGCTGGCCGGCGTCATCCTGCGGATGAAGAGCCTGCGCCTGGGCGAGGTCGAGCAGTTTCCCTTCATCGAACCGCCGCGGGCCAAGGCGATCGCCGACGGCTACGCGCTGCTGGGCGAACTCGGCGCCGTCGACGACGACAACCAGCTGACGCCCATCGGCGTCGAGCTCAGCCAGCTGCCGCTGGACCCGCGCGTGGGTCGCATGATCCTGGAAGGGCGCGAGCGTGGCGCGCTCGACGAGGTGCTGATCATTGCCAGCGCGCTGTCGGTGCAGGACGTGCGGGACCGCCCGCTGGACAAGCAGCAGGCCGCCGACGAGAAGCACAAGCTGTTCGACGACGAGAAGAGCGAGTTCATCGGCACGCTCAAGCTCTGGCGCTGGATCGAGGAGGGGCGCACCGGCCACGATGCGCATCTGGCCGAGCCGCTGGCCACCGCGCGCCCGCTGGCCGCGGCGCTGCAGCGCGCCGGCTCGGACGGCTCGGACAACGCAAGCCCGGCCGCCGCCGGCAAGACTCGACATCACCCCGCACAACGCGGCTCCGGGCCCGCCGCCGCCGGCGAACGCCCGCACCACAAGCTCAGCCACCGCCAGCAGGAACAGCGGCTGCGCGAGCACTTCATCAACGTGCGCCGGGTGCGCGAGTGGCGCGACACCCACAGCCAGTTGCACACGGTGGTGGCCGAGCACGGCTGGCGCCTGAACGGCAGCCCGGCCACCTACGAGCAGCTGCACCTGTCGATGCTGGCCGGCCTGCTGGGCAACGTCGGCTGCAAGAGCGACGACGAGGAGTGGTATCTCGGCGCGCGCGGCATCAAGTTCTGGCGCCATCCGGGCGCCAACCTGAGCAAGAAGCCCGGCCGCTGGCTGATCGCCGCCGAGCTGGTCGAGACCACGCGGCTGTACGGCCGCGGCCTGGCCACCATCGAGCCGCAGTGGATCCCGGCCATCGCCGGCCACCTGCTGAAGACCCAGCTGCTGGACCCGCACTGGGAGCGCAAGGCCGCCGAGGTGGTGGCGCTGGAGCGGGCCACGCTCTACGGCATCGTCATCTACAACAACCGCAAGGTGAACTTCGGCCGCATCGATCCGAAGGCCGCGCGCGAGATCTTCATCCGCCGTGCGCTGGTCGAGGGCGACTGGGACTCGAAGCTGCCCTTCCTGGCCCACAACCGCAAGCTCGCGGCCCAGGTGCAGGAGCTGGAGCACAAGTCCCGCCGGCAGGACGTGCTGGTCGACGACGAGCTGATCTACGGCTACTACGATGCCCAGCTGCCGGCCGAGGTGTGCTCGGGCGCGTCGCTGGAGAAGTGGTTCCGCGAGGCCGTGCGCGCCAACCCCAAGGTGCTGCAGCTCAGCCGCGAGGAGCTGATGCGCCACGAGGCCGCCGGCATCACCAGCGAGGCCTTCCCCAAGCTGCTGCGCCTGGGCGGCGTGGACTGCGCCGTCCACTACCTGCACGAGCCCGGCGACGCCAAGGACGGCGTGACGGTGACGGTGCCGATCTACGCCCTCAACCAGGTCAGCGAGGAGCGCTGCGACTGGCTGGTGCCGGGCATGCTGACGCCCAAGGTGACGGCGCTCGTCAAGAGCCTGCACCAGAAGCCGCGCGCCCGGCTGCAGCCGCTGGCCGACTTCGTCGCCGAGTTCTGCGAGCTGGCGCCGTTCGCGCAGGGCGGACTGCTCGACGCGCTGCTGAAGGCCGTGCGCGAGCGCACCCAGCTGGCCGTGCAGCGCAACGACTTCAAGCTCGACATGGTGGCGCCGCACCTGTTCATGAACGTGCGCGTGGTCGACGAGCACGGCCGCCAGCTGGGCATGGGCCGCCACCTGCCCACGCTCAAGAGCGAGCTCGGCGGCCAGGCCCGCAGCGCCTTCCAGGCCCTGGCCGCGCTGAAGCTGGGGCAGGGCGGTGCGGCCGCCACGGCCGGAGGCAGCGCCCAGGCGGGTGCCGCGCCGGTGGGCGGCACGGCCCGCGGCGGCCCGGCCGCCGGCCCCCGTTCAGACGCGGCAGCCGCGGGCACCGTGGGTGCGGCCGGTCCCGCCGGCAGCCAGAGCCGGCCGGGCCCGGCCGTGCGCGGCCGGCCGCCGGCGCCGCCAGCCACCGGCCCGAACGCAGCCCCGCACGCCGCACCCACGGCCGTCTCCGGCCCCTACACCGCCTGGACCTTCGGCGAGCTGCCCGAGCTGATGGAGATCCACCAGCGCGGCCAGACCCTGGTCGGCTTCCCGGCGCTGATCGACAAGGGCACGCATGTCGAGATCGAGGTCTTCGACGAGCCCGAGGCGGCCGCCGCGAAACACCGTGCCGGCCTGCGCCGGTTGGTCGCGCTGGGGATCAAGGAGCCGCTGAAGTACCTGGACAAGAACATCCCGGACTTCACCCGCATGGCCGCGACCTTCATGCCGCTGGGCACGGCCGAGGAGCTCAAGGCGCAGATCATCGAGCTGGCCATCGACCGCGCCTTCCTGGCCGACCCGCTGCCCACCGACGCCAAGGCCTTCGAGGCCCGGCTGGCCGATGGCCGCGGCCGCCTGAACCTGATCGCGCAGGAGGTCGCCCGCCTGTGCCTGACGCTGCTGACCGAGTGGAGCGCGGCCACCCGCAAGCTCAAGGACGCGCGGGCGGCCAAGGACATCGCCGAGGACATCACGCAGCAGCTGCAGCGCCTGATGCCCAAGCGCTTCCTGCTGGCCACGCCCTGGGCCCCGTTGCAGCACCTGCCGCGTTATCTGAAGGCCATCGTCACCCGGCTCGACAAGCTGCGTGCCGATGCCGCGCGCGACGCGCAGCGCATGGCCGAGCTCAAGCCGCTGGAGCAGCGCTGGGTGCGCCGCGTGGCCGAGCGCAAGGGCGTGGCCGACGCGCGGCTGGACGAATACCGCTGGTTGCTGGAGGAGCTGCGGGTCAGCTTCTTCGCGCAGGAGCTGCGCACGCCGCAGCCGGTGTCGGCCAAGCGGCTGGACAAGGCCTGGCAGCAGATCAGCCAGTGAACCGCCCCGCGTCCGCGGCCTGGCACGCGGACGCGGGGCCGCGGTCCCGCAGCCGGCCCTTCAGCTGGCCCTTCAGCCGGCGGTCTTGGTCGGGGCCGCGCGGGGCACGAAGCTGGCCACCAGATCGAGCAGCTCGCGCCCGCCGGTGGGCTTGATCAGCCAGGCGGTGGCACCGGCGCTCTTGCCCTGGTCGCGGTAGTGCCGCTGGCCCTGGGTGGTCAGCGCGACGATCGGGGTGAAGCGCAGCAGCTGCCGCGCCGCGCGGATCAGCTCGACGCCGTCCATCTCGGGCATCACGATGTCGGTCAGCAGCAGGTCCGGGCGCAGCCCGCCCTTCAGCCGGGCCAGCGCCTCGGCACCGTTCTCGGCCAGCACCACGCGGTAGCCGCCGCGCTCGAGCGTCATCATCACGCTGCGGCGCATCGTGGCCGAATCGTCGACGACCATCACCAGCGGCTCCTGGCTGCCGGCCACGTCAGAAGAGCTCGATGCGGGGGCCATACGCGGTCGCCAGGGTGAGTTGATCGGGGGGCAGGGCACCACCGTTGGCCGGCGGCTCCGGCGGCGGTGGCGGTTCCTCGGCGCCGGTCGCACGGGCATGGGCCACCCGCTGCGAATGCATCACGTAGTTCTCGGTCCAGCGCGCCAGCAGTTCCTCCAGCATCATCGGCGGCGGCGGCGCGTTGCCGTCGATCAGCTGGTAGATCTGCGAGAAGTGCTCGGACAGGCTGTTGAGCGCGCCGTTGATCTGTTCGAGCAGCTGGCGGTTGATGTCCTGGAACTGCATGTCGCCCAGGGTGTTGATGATGTCCTCGGTGACCTCGGCCATGCCGCTGTCCATGCGGCCGGACAGGGCCCCCAGATACGGCACGACATCGCCCAGCGTGTCGCTCATCGACTGGATGTGGGCGGCGATCGCGCTGAGCTGGGCCGCGGCGCTGTCGCCCTGGCCGACGTCGGCGCTCTGGCCCATCTGCACGTCGATGGCCGCCGCGGCGGCCTGGATGCCGTCGGTGATCTGGCGCGCGGCCTCGGCGGTCTGCGTCGACAGCCGGCGCACTTCGGCCGCGACGACCTTGAAGCCGGCCCCCTCGCGTCCCGCGCGTGCGGCCTCGACGCTGGCGTTGATCGCCAGCAGGTTGGTCTGGCGCGAGATGTCGGCGATCAGCGAGGCCAGCGGCGTGAGCTGACGGACCTGCTCGGCCACGGCACGCACGCGCTGCTGGCCCTGCTGCTGGGCCTGTTCGAACTGGCGCTGGTGCTCGGCCAGACTGGCCACGGCCTGGCCGTGCTGGCCGGCCTGCGCCAGCGAATCAGCGGACAGGCTCTGCGAGCGCTCGACCGCGTCGATGATGTGCTCGCGCAGCCGGTGGGCGTTGCCGTGCACGCGGTTCATGCGGTCCATCATCGACATCACGGCCGTCTCGCTGGTCGAGATCGTCGCGTCGACCTGCTGGCGCAGCACGCCGAAGGCCTGGCGCAAGGTCTGGATGTCCTGCACCACGACCTGGGTCGTGTGCCGCGAGGATCCGAAGCGCAGCGGGGCATCGCGCCGCGCCAGCCACAGCCCCAGCGCGGTGCCGCCGGCCGCGGCCGCCAGCACCGGCCATGTCAGGTGCTGGGGCCAGATCGCCTGTGCGCCCGCCGCGGCACCGACGGCGGTCAGCAGACCGATGTCCCTGACCTTCAGGCGCCGCCACCAGGCGACGCCCCCCTCTTGCGCCCCGTCATCGTCCATGGCCACCCCTCGTCTCGTCAGCCCGGAATCACCTGCTTGATGACCTTGACCAGATCGGCACCACCGACCGGCTTGACCAGCCAGCCGGTCGCGCCGTTCTTCTTGGCCTCGTCGCGCTTGAGCTGCTGGCTCTCGGTGGTCAGCGCCAGGATGGGGGTGAAGCGCAGCAGCTTGCGCGCCTCACGGATCAGGCCGATGCCGTCGAGCCGCGGCATGTTGATGTCGGTGATGATCAGGTCGGGCTTCAGCCCGGCCTTGAGCTTCATCAGCGCGGCCTCGCCATCGCTGGCGGTGTCGACCTTGTAGCCGCTGATCTCCAGCGTGCCTTTCAGGCTCATCAGCATGGTGGCCGAATCGTCGACGAGAAATACGCTTTTCATGCGCACATCCTTGGGGAGGTGAACCAGGGTGGATGTCTCGCCCGCCGACTGCTTTGCGGGCCCTGTGGGGATATCGGCTCGGCCGGCTCCCACCTTGAGACGGCGGCGCCGCGCGGGCCGTGTCACATGTCGCAGCGTTCGGGCGCGACGCTCAGAACAGCTCGATGGCGGGCTCGCCGGCGGCCACGCCACGACCGGCACCGGCCTGGCTGGCGGCCGGGGCGGCCTCGGCAGGCAGTTCGCGCAGGCGGCCCAGCAGGTCCTGCAGCCGCTGGCCGTCGGAGGCCGGCGCGGCCAGCGCCGCCAGCAGCTCCTCGAGTCCGGCCAGGGCATCGCCGGCGCGACGCACCCGCTGCTGCATCAGGTCCTGCACCTGCAACTGGTCGAGGGCATCGGTCAGCCGGCTGCGCATGGCCTCGTGGCCGGTCTTGACGCCGTCGATGACCCGCGGCAGATCGAGCTGGCCCATCGACTCGGCGAAGCGCTTCTGCATCGCCTCGATGTCGGACAGCACATTGCGCATGTTGTGGCTCGTGGTCTGGCGGCCCGACGCGTCGACGGCCTGGGCCAGCTCCTGGTCGATGCCGCTGGTGGCCGCCTCGATCTTGGCCGCGATGTCGACCGCCACGGCCGCCGTGCGGTTGGACAGCTGGCGGATCTCCGCGGCGACGACGGCGAAGCCGCGGCCGGCCTCGCCGGCCCGCGCGGCCTCGATGGCCGCGTTGATCGACAGGTAGTTGGTCTGCCGGGCGACCAGCGCGATGACGTCGACCATCGGCGTCAGCTCCTTGACGCCCTGCAGACGCCGGATGCGTTCGACATTGGCCAGCAGATCGGATTCCTGCTGCTGCACGAACATCGCCAGGATCGCGCCCAGCTGGGCATCGGCCATCAGCTTGTCCTTGACGACCTGGGCCAGCTGGGTGCCGTTGTCCTCGGTCGACCGGATGCGGGCGAACTGCTCGTTGGACAGCTGGTGGATCGACTGCATGCGCTCGATCAGCTGCGCCGCGCTGTGTTCGGACTGGAGCGCGGCCTGGTCGAGCTGGCCGCGCAACGCACGCAGCGAGGGCACCAGCTCACCCGCCTCACGGACCGCGCCGTGCAGGGTGTCGGCGGCCGGCCGGGCGCCGGGCCGCCAGCGCTGGCTCAAGGAGGCGGCGCCAAGGGCACAGACCGCGCCCAGCAGTCCGACCTGGTCCGCGGCCAGACCGGCGGCACTGGCCGCCGCCACCGCCGGCAGGCTGACGGCCAGACCGATCACCGGCGCCGACAGACACCGCTGCAGCAGCCCGGCGCCGTGCACGGACCAGGAGCGGGGAGGGGGATGGGTGCTCACGACAGGTTCCTGGAAAGCATGGGACATCGGGGCGACCGTGGCAGCGGACGGGTCCGCTCAGGCCGCGGCGGCCGGGTCGGCCAGCAGACGGTCGACCAGCTCCAGCAGCTGCCATGGATCGAAGGGCTTGACCAGGTAGGCCCGGGCACCCGCGCCCAGACCGGCCTCGACGTCCTGCTGCTGGCCGAGGGCCGACAGCATGACCACCGGGATGCCGGCCAGCTGCGGATCGGCGGCCAGCGTGCGCGACAGGCTGAGGCCGGATTCGCCCGGCATCATCACGTCGAGCAGGATCAGCTGCGGCCGTTCACGCCGTGCCGTGGCCAGGCCCTGGGCGGCATCGCCGGCCTCGACCACCCGCAGGCCCTTGAACTCGAGCGTCATGCGGATCAACCGACGGATGTCGGGCTGGTCCTCGATGGTCAGCACGGTGGACGGAGTGCTCACTGGATCTCCAGGACAGGTGGCGCAGAGACCGTGCCGCGCCGCAGGGGCGCCGCGGCCGCGGCCGGCAGCTGCAGGTGGAAACAGGATCCGCCGCCCAGATGGGCCGCACGGTTGCTCGCGTGGATCGAGCCCGCGTGGGCATGCATGATCTTGCGGCAGATGGTCAGGCCCAGGCCGCTGCCGCCGGACCCGTCACGGGTGCGGCTGGACTGTGCGAAGGGATCGAAGATCAGTTCGAGCTCATCGGCGGGAATGCCCGGGCCGCAGTCGGTGACCGTGAGCTCCCAGCGCTCGCCGTCGAGCCAGCGGCCGTCCAGCGTGATCGCGGTGCCCGCCGGGGCGAAGCGCAGCGCATTGGCCAGCACGTTGCGGATCACCTGCTGCAGCCGGAAGGCGTCGACCTCGACATCCATGCGGGGCAGGGGATCGGGCAGTTCGAGCCTCAGCTGGCGTTCGCCGGCCAGCACCCCCAGCTCGCCCACCACCTCGGCCGCCAGGCGCATCAGGTCGTGCCGCTGCACGGACAGGTCCTGCAGCGTGTTGTCGGTGCGCGAGATGTCGAGCAGGCCGTTGACCAGGGTCAGCATGCGCTCGCCGGCCGCATGGATGTCGTTGAACATCGGGCCGAACTGCGCGTGGGTCTCGGCGAACCGCCGCCCCAGCGACGAGAAGCCGAGGATGGACTGCAGCGGCGTGCGCAGCTCGTGGCTGACGGTGGCGATGAACTCCGACTTGGCGCGGTCGGCGCTCTCGGCCGCCTCGGTCGCGCGCACCAGGTCGGTGATGTCGATGCGGAAGCCCACGGTGTGGCCGTCGGGCAGGCGCTGCTCGATGATGCGCACCACCCGGCCATCGCTGAGCTGCTGGATGGTCGGCACGCCGTTGGCACCGCGATGGCGGCGCATCCGCTGGTCGACCCATTCATCGACCCGGCCGACGGCGGCCTGGTACTGCCCGCGCCCGGCACCGATGCGGATGATCGATTCGAAGGAGGCGCCCGGCACCATCAGGTCGGACGACAGGGCGTACATCTGGCGGTACTTGTCGTTGCACAGCACCAGCCGGTCCTCGGGATCGAAGAGCACGAAGGCCTCGTCGATGGCATCGATGGCCGCGCGCAGCAGACGGGCGTTGCGCTCGACCTCGGCACGCAGCCCGCGCCGGGACGTGATGTCCTGCAGCGCTCCGACGATGCGCACCGGACCACTGTCGGCATACTCGATCTCGGCCGACACATGGACCCAGATCACGCGGCCCCGCACGGTGCGCAGCGACAGTTCCATGTCCCAGGCCGTGGCCTGTTCGAGGCCGCAGGCGATCACCTCCTCGACCTCGCGCCGGGCCGGGCCGTCGAGCAGGGCCAGACAGGTGTCGAGCGTGATCGTGTGGCCGGGCTCCAGGTCCAGGATGCGGCAGGTCTGGTCGGTGAACTGCACCTGCCCGCTGGCCAGGTCGTAGCCCCAGCCGCCGACGCCGGCGATGCGACCCGCCCGGTCCAGGAACGCCTGACTCGCGCGCAACGCGGCCTCTGAATCACGCCGCTCGGTGATGTCGGACTGCACGGCCATGAAGCCCGTCAGCGTGCCACGGCCGTCGCGCAAGGGTTGGATCTCGATGGCCAGCCAGTAACGGCGGCCGGTGCGCGACTGGTTCAGGATCTCGCCGGTGAAGCTCTGCCCCGACGCCAGCGCCTGGCGTATGCGCTGGACCGTGACCGCATCGGTCGCCTCACACTGCAGCAGCCGGCCGGGTGACTGGCCGACGACCTCCTCGGCCGCATAGCCGGTCAGCCGTTCGAACCCGGCATTGACCCAGACGATGAGCCGCTGGGGATCGGTGATCACCACCGCGTTGCTGGTGCGCCGGGCGACCACGGCCAGGCGGTCCCGCTCGGCCACCAGCGACAGGTTGTGGTCGACCGACGCGCTGTCGCCGGCAGCGGCCACGCGCTGCACGGGCCTGCGCCCGGCCAGCGTGAAGACCCCTGCGGCGGCACAGGCCAGGCCCGCCAGCCCACCGGCCAGCGCGCCCACCAGTGCCGCGTTCGACAGCAGCGGATCCACGGCTCAGCGCAGGCCGAGTGCGGCCGCCAGCCAGGGATCGGTCGGGCGGCCCTGCAGCGCCGGCCGCAGGGCCAGCAGCACCTGCAGCACGGCCGCATGGACCTGTTCGCACTTGTCGAGCGCGACCGCCGGCTTGGCCTGGGCGCGCAGCCACTGCTGCAGGCCTTCGGCATCCTCGGCCGCGATGCGGCCTTCCAGCGCCGCGTGCTTCTTCAGGTAGCGGATCGGCATCAGAGCAGCTCCTTGGGGTTGAGGATCATCAGCACCGAGCCGTCGCCCATCAGCGCCGTGCCGGCAAAGCCGGTGATGCCCTGCAGCACGCCCTCCAGCGGCTTCAGGATGATGTCGCTGGTGCCGTGGAAGTCGTCGACCAGCAGGCCGATCGTCTCGTTGCCCAGGCGCACGACCAGCACCGCATGTTCGCGGTCCGCATTCAGCCGCGGCGGCACGTCCAGCGTCAGCAGCTCGTTGAGCGCGCGCAGCGGCACGATGCGTCCGCGCAGGACGACCGTCTGGGCGCTCTTGAAGTGGTGGATGTCCTCGGCCGGCACCCGCACCGTCTCGACGATCAGGTCCATCGGCACGCCGAAGCGGCGCCCCGCGGTCTCGATCATCATCACGTTGGTGACGGCCATCGACAGCGGCAGGGCCAGCCGGATCTGCGTGCCCTGGCCCAGGGTCGAGCTGAGCTCGACCGCGCCGTTGACCCGCTCGACCGCCGAGCGCACCACGTCCATGCCGACGCCGCGGCCCGACAGGTCGCTGATGGTCTCGGCGGTCGAGAAGCCGGGCAGGAACACCAGCTGCACCGCCTCGTGCTCGGTCAATGTGTCGGCCCGGTCGGCCGGGATCAGGCCCCGCTCGACGGCCTTGGCCCGCACCCGCGTGGTGTCGATGCCGGCACCGTCGTCGCTGATGTCCAGGATCACCCGGTCGCCTTCCTGGCGGGCGGCCACCCGCAGCGTGCCCACCCGCGGCTTGCCCGCGGCCACCCGCACGTCGGGCAGCTCCAGGCCATGGTCCAGGCTGTTGCGCAGGATGTGGATCAGCGGATCGGCCAGGCTCTCGATGACGTTCTTGTCGGCCTCGGTGTCCTCGCCCTCGATGACCAGCTGGACCTCCTTGCCCAGCTTCTTCGAGATGTCGCGCACCAGGCGGCCGAAGCGCTGGAAGACCGTGCCGACGGGCAACATGCGCACCTGCATGATGGCGTGCTGCATGTCCTCGGCGATGCGGTTGATCACCGAGTACTGGGTCTTGATCTCGCGCGCCAGCTCGCGCTGGTTGAACACGGTTTCCGCCCGGTTGGCCAGGTAGGGCAGGGCGTTCTTGGCCACCACCATCTCGCCGATCAGGTCCATCAGGCGGTCGATCTTGTCCTGCGCGACGCGCAGCACCTTCTGGCCACCGGCCGCTTCGTCGTGCACCGGCGCGGCGGGACCGGCCGCCGGAGCCGCCCCCCGGCGCGGCTCCGGCGCGGCCACGGTGGCGCCCGCCGACAGCGGCTCGCCACCGGCCTCGCCCACGGCCTGGGCCGGATCGTGGCGCTGCGCCCAGGCCGCCAGCGGAGCGGCACCCGGCGGCAGGGCATCGAGCGAGGCCCGCGCCGTCGCGGCGGCGCCACTGTCGCGCAGCACCCCCAGCAGGTTCTCGAAGGTGCGCCGCGCCGCGGCCACGGTGCCGGCGGCCAGGCTCGGGCGTGCCAGCAGCGCGCGCTGCTCGGCCCAGACCCGCTGCAGGCGCTGCTGCACCAGCTGGCCGACGGCATCGTCGGCCACGGCCGCTGCGGCCGCCACAGGGCTTGCCGGTGCGGCGCCTGCCGCGGCCGGGGCCACGGGCGCGGCCGGCCGGGGCGGGCGCAGGCTGGCCAGCTCGATCTGCTCGGGCACGTAGCGGAAGTGCTCCTCGAGGTAGGCCCGCGGGGCATCGCTGACCATCACCAGTTCGAGGTTGCAGCGGTAGCAGTCGAGATCGGACGGCTCCGGCCAGGGCTGCCGGGCCAGCACCACCAGGTGCTGCAGGCCCGGCACCTGGCAGGCCATGTACCAGGGGTCCTCGCCCTTGAAGAAGCATTCGGCCTCGGGTTGGTAGCGCACGGCCGTCAGGCCGTCGCGCAGCCAGGCCGCGCCCAGGGCCTCGGCCCAGGCCGGCAAGGGGGCGTCGGCCGCCGGGGTGGCCGACGCCGCGGTCAGGTCCGGCGCCGCCTCGCCGGCCTGCAGATGGCGGCGCAGCGCGATCGCCAACGGCGCGGCACGGCCATCGGCATCGGCCGACAGCACGCCGTCCTTGGCGATGGCGTCGATCATCTCGCCGGCGAAGTCCATCGCCTCCAGCAGCGCATCGGCCAGTGCCGGGCCGTAGCCCAGCGTGCCGTTGCGCACGCGGTCGAGCAGGTCCTCGCCGGCGTGGACCACCGTCTCGAGGGCCTTGAACTCGAACAGGCCGCAGTTGCCCTTGAGGGTGTGGACCTGGCGGAAGAGGTCGTTGAGCAGTTCGGTGCGCGTCGGGTCCTTCTCGACGTCGAGCAGGCGCTGACCGATCTGTTCCAGGCACTCGCGGGCCTCGAGGATGAACTGCTCGAGCAGTTCGCTGGCATGCAGACTCATCTCAGCGGCCTCCGGCTTGCAGGTGCAGCTGCCCTGCGCGCTGCGCGGCGGCACCGTCGCCGAGCATCAGCGCGGCGGTCAGCACCAGTTCGGCCGGCTTGGCCGGCTTGACCAGATAACAGTTGGCCCCGGCGTCCTGCGCGGCGGTGGCGTCCTGGACCTGGGCCTCGGTGGAGACCATCAGCACCGGCGCCTGCGGCACACCGGCCTGTCGGCGCAGCTCCCGCACGAAGGTGTAGCCGTCCATCTTGGGCATGTTGATGTCGACCACGTAGAGATCGAAAGGCTTGTCCTTGGGCTGGTTGGCCACCTTCTCCAGGGCCTCCACGCCGTTGATCGCCTCCTCGATGTGCCAGCCCGCATCGCCCAGCATCTTGCGGTGGTACATGCGGACCGTGGCCGCGTCGTCGACGACCAGGATGTGCGCGCTCATGCTCTGTCTCCGGACAGGGGTTTCTGGTAGACCATCGCGTCGCGGAAGCGGCGCACGTCGAACAAGGAGCTGATGCGGCTCATCGACTCGCTGTGGCCGAGACAGATGAAGCCGCCCGGGCTCATGGCGTCGAACATGTTCTCGGCTGCCACGCGCCGGGACAGATCGTCGAAATAGATCAGCAGGTTGCGGCAGAAGATCAGGTCGATGTCGCGGAAGCGCCGCGTGTCGGCCGGATCACTGAGGTTCACGCGGGAGAACTCGACGGCCGCCACCAGGTCGCGCGAGATGGCGAACTCGTTGTCGTTCAGGCGCCTGAAGTACTTCGTCAGGTAGTCCTTGGGCAGCTGTCCGACCGAGCGCGCCGAGTACACGCCCCGGTGGGCCGAGGCCAGCACGCTGGTGTCGATGTCGGACGACAGGATCTCGACCTCGTAGTCGTTGATCAGCGCCCAGCGTTCGAGCAGGTAGATGGCGATCGAGTACGGCTCCTCGCCGGTCGACGAGGGGATGCTCCAGATCTTGATGCGCCCCCCCGGCTTCTTGCGCTTGACCACCTCGTTGAGCATGTCGTTGACCATGCAGTCGAACTGGTAGCTCTCGCGGAAGAAGTAGGTCTCGTTGACCGTCATCGCGTTGACGAGCTGCTGCAGCTCCTCGCCCTTGGCCTCGAAGCGCAGCGCGATGAACCAGCTGCGGAAGTCTTCCGCGCCGGTCGCCTCGATGCGTTCGACCAGGCGCTTGTCGACGAAGTAGCGCTTGCTGTCGTCGAAGTAGATGCCGGTCTTGCGGTAGAAGAAGTCGCGGAACTTCTCGAAGTCCGCGGGGGTGATGCTGGGCGCGCGTTGGGACGCGGAAGTCGCCGTGCGGGTGTTCATGTGCGTGCGCCGCGGCTCAGATGGACTGGATCCGGCTGGCCGCCATGTCGATGGCGAAGCCGATGAAGACATCGTCGGCATGGCGGGCGCGCACCGCCTGCAGGGCGGCCAGGTCCTCGGGCTGACCGACTTCGGCCAGCACCTCGATGGCGGCGGCCACCACGTTGATCGAGCCATCCTCGGCCAGCACCTGCAGCAGCCACTGGCGCACCCGCTCGTGGCGCAGCTCGCCCATCAGGTTGACCGTGAAGATGCGCACATCGGGGTCGGCATCGTGCAGCAGGCTGTGGATGCGCGGGGCCACCGCCTGCGGCATGGCGGCCAGCGCCTCGATCGCGCCGTTGCGCAGCGGCGCCTCCTCGCTGCGCAGCAGGGGCAGCAGGGCGCCTGCGGCGTCCTCGCTGGCGAGCGCCGTCAGCGTCAGGAACAGCGCGTCGCGCACGCGGGCATCGCGCTCGCCCACCAGGGCTTCGCCGAGGACGGTGGCGGCCTGCGGGTGGGCGCCCAGATCGCGCGCCGCCCAACGCCGCTCCTGAGCGTCACTGCTGCGCAGCTGGGTCAGCAGGCCCGGCAGATCGCGCGGGGGTTGACGTTCGACCACCTCGCGCAGCGGCTCAGGGGTCGCGGTCTTGCGCAGTCCCATGTTCGACCTTTCTCGACGCTCGCCGTCGTTGCAGGAATCGGAAGAGGAGAGAGAGAGACTTCAGGCCGCGGCGCAGTGGGGCCTGCGCTGGGACCAGGCGATGATCTGGCGGGCGATGTCCTGGCAGGGCAGGACCACGCTCGCGCCACCGGCCTCGATCAGCTCGGCCGGCATGCCGAACACCACCGCGGTCTCCTTGGACTCGGCGATCGTCCGCCCGCCCGCGCGCTTGAGCGCCGTCATCGCGGTCGCGCCGTCATTGCCCATGCCGGTGAGCTGCACGCCGACGATGCGGTCGGCCGGCAGCAGCTTCATCGCGCTGTCGACCATCACGTCGACCGATGGATGCCAGGGATGGCCGGGGGTCTCCGGCCGGGGCTGCACGGCCAGACGGCCGAGCCGCTCACAGATCACGATATCGGTGCCGCCCTTGCCGATGTAGACCTTGCCGGCCTCCAGCGGCACGGTGGCCGCACATTCCTGCACGCGCAGACGACACAGGCTGTCCATCCGGCGTGCGAAGGCGTCGGTGAAGTTCGGTGGCATGTGCTGGGCGACCACCACCGGCCAGGGGAAATCGGCCGGCAGCTGCGGCAGGATGTCCTCCAGCGTGCGCGGCCCGCCGGTGGACACCCCGACCAGCACCAGGCCGGCCAGGTGCGCGGCACTGCTGCCGGCGCCGGTGCGGATGGCCGGTCGCGGCGCAGGTGCCGGCACCGGTGCCACAGGCGCCGGCAGTGCCGGCCGCGTGACGACCTTGCCGCTGCGCATGCGCGCCCGGGCCGCCGCCTTCACCTTGGCGAGCAGCTGCCCGGCGATGTCATCGACGGACAGCGAGATGGTGCCGCCCGGCTTGGCGATGAAGTCCACGGCGCCCAGCGCCAGCGCCTCGAACGTGGCCTGCGCCCCCTTCTCGGTCAGCGACGAGACCATCACCACCGGCGTCGGCCGGGCCTGCATCATCAGCGAGAGGGCGGTCAGGCCGTCCATCTCGGGCATGTTGATGTCCAGCGTCACGACGTCCGGTTGCCAGTCGGTCAGCTGCTGCACCCCTTCCGCACCATTGCGGGCGGTGGCGACCTCGAAGCCGTTGTCACGCAGCAGGCCGGTGAGCAACCGGCGCATCAGTGCCGAATCGTCGACCACCAGAACCTTCGTCATCTCGCATTCACCTCCAAAGGCAGGACGGGATCGCCGCGGCGGTGTCCCGTCGTGTCATCTCAGGCCATCTCAGGCCGCACGGGCCAGCGCCGGTGGCAGCTCGTCACCGTCGACCAGGTGCTCGACCACCGCGGTCTCGCGCGCGCCGAGCAGGTGGCTGGGGTCGATCAGCATCACCAGGCGCTTGTCGCCGTCGAGCTTGGCCACCTGGGTGATCAGTCGGCCCTGCTCGTCGGAGAGCTCCGGCGCGGGCTCGATCTGGCTGCGGGCGATGCGCAGCACCTCGGCCACCGAATCGACGATGAAGCCGGTGCGCAGTCCCGACAGCGTGAAGACCATGATGCGCTGGCGGTCGTTGCGCTCGATGGCCGGCATGCCCAGGCGGGTGCGCTGGTCGATGACCGGCAGCACCGTGCCGCGCAGGTTGATCACGCCCTCGACGAAGTGCGGGGTCTTGGGCACCCGGGTCAGCACCTCGGGCACGCGCACGATCTCCTGCACGCTCATGATGGGCACCCCGAACTCCTCGGCCCCGAGGCGGAAGATCACCACCTGGGCGTCGTCGTCCGTGGCCACGCCCTGCATCACACGGCTCATCGTGTTCTCCTGGTCTTGCGCACGGCCGTCGGCATCGCCCGCCGCCTGGACCGCCTCGCGGATCGCCTGCAGGCCCAGCAGGCGGTCGGCGGCGATGATCGACACCAGCCGCTTGCCGCCGTCGAGGCGGCAGATGGACTCGAACTCCTGCAGCTGGCCGTCGCGCGCCAGCGTGCCGGGCATCGGATCGGCCTGGGCCCGAGGCACCGAGAGCACCTCCTTGACCGCGTCGGTCACCAGACCGACCTGGCCGCCGCCGGGCAGCGCGACGACCACGATGCGGTGGTGCTCGTCGAGCTCCAGCGTGTCGAGCCCGAACAGGCTGCGCAGGCTGACCAGCGGCAGCAGGCGCTGGCGCAGCGAGATCAGGCCCAGCACATGGGACGGCGTGTTCGGCACCGCGGTGATCGAGCCCGGGCCCTGCGGCACCTGGACGATCTCCTGCACGTGCGCGATGTCGATCGCGTACTCCTGGTCACAGACGGTGAAGCTGACGAGCCGCAGTTCGTCGGCGACCGCCGCGGCCGCCGTCGCGCCGTGGAAGGACTCGCTGAGCGCGCCCGTGGCGATCTGGCCCGCGCCGCCGACGCCGGTGAACTGGTCATCGACCAGGCGCTGGAAGTCCAGCACCAGCATCAGCTGGCGGCTGCCATCCGGATTGGGCCGGTTGATCACGCCGGTCAGGTAGTCGGTCTGCACCACGCTCTGGATCGCGCGGGCGGGCTCGATCTCGCCCGGCTCGACGCTGAGCACGCTGGCCACGCGATCGACCACGAAGCCCAGCGGCTGGCCGAGGTTGATCACCAGGGCCCGCGTGGAGTCGTCGTTGACCCGCTCGTCGGTGGCGAACATGCGCCGCAGGTTCATGATCGGCAGCACACGGCCGCGCAGGTTGGCCAGGCCTTCCAGCGCGGGCGGCGCCAGCGGCAGCCGGGCCACCTCGGGCACGCGGATGATCTCCTGCACCGGCGCCATCGGCACGGCGAACATCTCGCCGGCGACGTTGAAGGTGACGAACTGGTTGTCCTGGATCGTGTGGTCGACCGGCGCGCCCGCGGCGCTGCCGGCCGGCGCATCGGCCGTCACCGCGCGCGCGGACGCTTCAAGGATGTCGCTCAAGGCACACCTCCTTCAGAAGTTGAGGGGAGGGTGCGGGCGTCAGTTGCTCTGCAGCTCGTCGGCCAGCGAGGCGATCTCCTCGATCGCCGCGGCCAGCTCCTCGGCGCCCTGGGATTGCTGCTTGGCCGCGGCCGAGGCCTGCTCGGCGGCCTTCTCGGCCTGCTGCGCGGCGGCGCTGACCTGGTCGACGCCGATCTTGACCTGGGCGATGGCGGTGACGATCTCCTGCGAGGCGCGCACGGCCTCGGTATTGCCCTGTTCGACCGCCGCGATGTCGCTCTCCATCGAGACCAGGTTGCCGGTGATGGTCTTGGCCTTCTCGACCTCGGTCAGCGCCGAGGTCATGATCTCGCCCAGATCCCGGCCGACGGCCCCGATCTGGTCCTGGATGCCCTTGACCAGGTCCTTGATGCGGTCGGCGTTCTCGGCCGAATCGTGGGCCAGGTTGCGGATGTCGGTGGCCACCACGACGAAGCCCTTGCCGTACTCGCCGGCCCGCGCCGCCTCGATCGAGCCGTTGACCGCCAGCATGTTGGTCTGGATCGAGACCTGGGTGATGGCGTCGACGATCTTGTCGATGCGCCGGCTGACCAGCTCCAGCTCCTTGATCTGCTGGGCGCTGGTGCGGGTGGCCTCGACGCCGCTGGAAATGCTGGTGACCAGGCTGTCGATGTGGGTCTTGTTCTCGCCCATCAACTGCTTGATGGCGCCGGCCTTCTCGCGGCCGACGGTGGCACGCTGCTCGGCCACCTGCGAGCCCTTCTCGATCTGGGCCACGGCGGCGGCCGACTCGGTGGCGGCGGCGGCCTGCTGCTGCGAGCCGCGGCGGATCTGCTCCAGCGCGGCCATGATCTGCGAGGCCGAGCGGTTGATCTCGTTGACGGCGCTGCTGAGCTCCTCGGCCGACGAGGCCACTTCCTCGGCGCTCTTGGCAACGTCGGTGGAGTTCTTCAGGTCGTCGGCCAGATCCGACAGCTGCTGTGCCGTCTGCTCGCATTCGGCCAGCGCGGCCGACTGCTCTTCAACGGTCTTGGCCGCTTCCTCGGCGGCCGAGCTCTGCTCCTGTGCGGCCGCGGCGATCTGCTCGCTGCCCTTGAGCGCCTGCTGCGAGGCCACCTGGCCCTGCTGCGCAGCGCTGGCGATCTCGGACGCGCCCGCGACGATGTCGGCGGCGTCGGTGCGGATCTGTTCGAGCTGCTTGAGGATGACGTCGCTCTTCTCGACTTCGGCCTGGATGGTCTCGGCCGCCTCGTTGATGCCGGTGGCGATGGTCTTGACCTCGCCCTGGATCTGGCCGACCAGGTCCTGGATCTGCTTGGCGCTCTTCTCGCTGGTCTCGGCCAGGGTGCGCACCTCGTCGGCCACCACGGCGAAGCCCTTGCCGTGCTGGCCGGCGCGGGCGGCCTCGATGGCGGCATTGAGCGCCAGCAGATTGGTCTGGTCGGCGATGCGGGCCACCGCCTTGACGATGTCACCGATGCTGGCCGCCTGCCGCTCCAGCTCGGCCACCATCTTCACGCTCTCGGCCTGGCGCTTGGCGGCCACGCCCACATTGGTGACGGTGGTCTGCACCTCGTGGTTGATGCGACCGGCCAGCTGCTGCATGCCCTCGGCCTTGGTCTGGGCGATCGTGGCCGAGTTCAGCTGGCGGGTGATGGCGCCCGAGACCTGGGTGACGGCCGCCAGGCTTTCCTGCGCGGCGCCCGAGGCCTCCTCGGCACCGCTGGCGATCTGGTCGGACGCCCGCTTGAGCTCCTCGGCCGCCGAGGCCGCCTCGTTGATGCCCGCGGACAGCTGGCTGGACGCGCTGGCCACCCGTTCGGCCGCCTGCTGCTGCTTGGCCAGCGTGCGCGCCCGCTTGCGGTTGGCCTCGGCGTCGCGGGTCATGGTCTTGGTCAGACCTTTGGCGGCAGGGGCGGCGGCGGGAGCGGCGGCGGCGTCGCGGTTCTTCATCACCAGGGACATGGGGCACTCTCTTTGCGGAGCGATGGGCAGGCCGGGCCTGCCGTCGATCGCCAAGGTCCGGTTCGGCCGGACCGCCGGCTCCGACACGCCGGAGACCTCCATCCCTACCCGTGGAGGATCTCCGTATGCGGATACGACACCGTCGGTGTGTGCCAGGACAAGCCACGCCACCCGACGCCGTGTCCACGTGCCGAGAGCAAACGCGATTGAATCCGTCCTGCCCGGCCGTTGCTGCAGGAAGAAGCGCAACGGAGCCGGCCAGTTCAGAACAGTCCTGGCAACTTCGGCCCGGGTCGCCGGGGACTGAGCGCGGCCCCCTCCACCACGCTCGCCTGCGGCTGTAGGGAAACATCGACAGCCTGTGCGGCCCGCACCGGCCGGCGCCCTGCACGGCCGTTCCAGGCCGCCGCCGCCAGCGCCCAAACGCGAACTAGCTCACGCCGGGCAAGGCCGCCGGACGCCGCCGGATTCAAGTCCGCCGTGCCGGCGCCGATCCCCGACCCATGCGGCGAAGGGACCGCACGACCGGGCCCATCGGCGATGGGCACGGACGGGCGTATCCCATGCCCCGGAGACAGAGCGACCCACGGGCCTTCCCGTCGGTCATGCCGCGGACAGGACAGCAGTCGGAGCCTGTTCCCCCGGAACCGAACACCGTCAGACGGAGCCGACACCGTGAGTGATGCAAGCGCGGGCGCAGACGCACTCGATCAGCTGGATGAACGCGTCAAGCGCCTCGGCGCCACCCTGGCCGAACTCGGCTGGGACCAGGCGTTGCGGCAATTGACCGCCGAGATACCGGATGCCCGGGAACGCCTGCGTTATGTGGGTCAGATGACCGAGGACGCGGCGATGAAGGTGCTGAACATGGTCGACGAGACCCAGCCGGGCTGCCAGGCGGTGGCCCGGCAGCAGGGCGCATTGGCCGACGAGCTGCAGACCGCGCTGGCCGATCCGGCGCTGTCCGCCGAGGACTGCCGTGCGCTGCTCGGCCGGGCCGCGCAGACCCTGCGCGAGGGCCAACGCACCGCGACCAGCCATGCCGAGACGCTGACCTCGATCATGCTGGCCCAGGACTTCCAGGACCTGTCCGGCCAGGTGATCAAGAAGGTGGTCGGCATCATCAGCCATGCCGAGGAGCAGCTGCTGCGCCTGCTGGCCCAGAGCGCCGGCGAGCCGCTGGCCGCGCCGGTGGCGAGCACCACGCTGGCCGGCCCCCAGGTGCCGGACAAGGCCGTCTCGCAGGCCGACGTCGACGACCTGCTGGCCTCGCTGGACTTCTGAGCGACCCGCCGCCGCCGGTCCGCCGGCGGTCGGGGCCCGGCACCCTCAGGCGCCGAAGACCTCGAGCGCGCGGTCCATGCCGCCGTCCTCGATCGAGATCATCGCCTGGCCGCGCACGGCCGGCTTGGCGTGATAGGCGATCGACAGGCCGGCCGCACCCATCATCGGCAGGTCGTTGGCCCCGTCGCCGACGGCGATCGCCTGACGGCTGTCGATGCCCATCAGCTCGCAGACCTCGAGCAGCACGCGCCGCTTCTCGGCCCCGTCGACGATGTCGCCCCAGGGCCGGTCCTGCACCGTGCCGGTCAGCCGGCCGTTGTAGACGCCCAGCGTGTTGGCGCGGGCGAAGTCCAGGCCCAGGCGCTGGCGCACCCGCTCGGAGAAGTAGGTGAAGCCGCCGGAGACCAGCAGCGTCTTCAGCCCCGCCGCCTGGCAGGCCTGCACGAAGGCCTCGACGCCCGGATTCAGGCGCAACCGCTCGGTGTAGACCGCCTCCAGCGCCGATTCCGGTACGCCGGCCAGCAGGGCCACGCGCCGGCGCAGGCTGTCCTTGAAATCGGTGATCTCGCCGCGCATCGCGGCCTCGGTGATCGCCGCCACCTCGTCACGCCGCCCGGCCGCCGCCGCGATCTCGTCGATGCACTCGATGTTGATCAGCGTGGAGTCCATGTCGAAGGCCACCAGACGGTAGTCCGACAGGCGCAGCGGGGCACCCAGACCGCGGACGAACAGGCCCGGCGCATGCTCGCGGGCGGCGACGGACGGGGCCGTCGGCAGGGAGGAGGCGGAAATCGACATCCGGGGATGTTACCTGCGGGCTCCGGGCCGGCGGGCCGGACGAGGACCCGGGGGGCAGGGCGGCGCGTGCGGCAGGTTCGCGGCGCTCAGAGCCAGCCGACGCAGCCCGGTTTCCCGCAGCGGCACTTCAGCGTGCCCTCGTGGTGGGTCTCGCCGTAGTCGACGGTGATCTCCTCACCGGTGTCGATCGCCCGCAGCGCATAGAACTCGATGCGGCCGTCGCGGATCTGCAGCCGCGCGTTC
Source organism: Pseudaquabacterium rugosum (assembly GCF_038066575.1). Classification (NCBI taxonomy): domain Bacteria; kingdom Pseudomonadati; phylum Pseudomonadota; class Betaproteobacteria; order Burkholderiales; family Sphaerotilaceae; genus Pseudaquabacterium; species Pseudaquabacterium rugosum. The sequence goes on from NZ_JBBUTF010000019.1 coordinate 57,497, forward strand.
GGCTGGCAGCTGTGGTTGGTGTAGCGCATCGGGTCGGTCGAGGCGGTGGCGTCGATGGCCGTGCGGTCGGAGATCTCGACCATCATGATGCGCTGGCGGCCGGCGATGCGGCGGCGCGCCTCGGCCAGGCTGATGGCCTCGCCGCGGATCTCGCCGATCTTGCGCTGGCCGGGGATCGGCTCGCCGGCGAAGGCGCCGAAGCCGTCGATCGCGCTCTTGTGCACGTCGACCGCGTACTTCTGGTAGGCGGGCCGGGCCGGGGCGGCATCCTGTACGGCGGCCTCGGCGGCCAGGTCGGCCGGGTCCTGGCCGCGGCGCGGGCGGCTGCTGAGTCTCATCTGCGGGCTCCTGGGGCTGGCGGGAGGCGGGTGGCGTCTCGGGCGTCTGTCTCGGGCGTCTCGGGCGCCGTGTGTCGATGGCGCGCCGTCGCCAGGGCGCGCAGTCTGCCTCAAAGTGCCTCGAACTGCCGGTAACCACCTCAGGGGTGCGCAGGCAAGAGGCGCACAGGCAAAAAGGTACGCGGGCAAAGGTACGCAGACCCGCCGCGGGCCGGGATCCGGGAGCCGCCGGGGCCCCTGGACCGTCAGGGCCGCGGCGTGAGCGGCCGGAGCGTCGCGGCCGCGGCGGGTGCAGGGCTCGCGGACGGCCGCCCGGCCGCATCGGCCGCGGGCTCACCGCGCCAGCGTCGCAGCGCCTGCAGCGCGGCGTGGACATGGCGGTGCGGATTCAGGCTGTCGAGCCGGAACACGATCGTGCCCTGGGCCGCGCCGGGCGCACGTGGCGCGATGACGAAGCTGCTGCGGCTGGCATAGCCGGGGCGCAGGTCCATCTCGACGTCATAGGCGCGGGTGGCCTTCAGCGCGGTGTCCGACAGCACCGGAAAGCGGCCCTGGCACTCGGCGGCGGAAAAGCGCTGCAGCGTGGCCGCGTCGTCGGTCGAGATGCCGACGACGGACGCGCCCAGGGCCTTGAACTCGGGCATGGCCTCGGCGAACTGGCGCGCCTCGGTCGAGCAGCCGACGGAGAAGGCGGCCGGAAAGAAGAACAGCACCACCGGCCCTTGGCGCAGGGCCTCGGCCAGGGTCCAGGGCCGCAACTGGCCGTCGTGGGCGGCCTCGAGCGCGATGTCGGGCGCGGGCCCGCCGACCGGCCGCGCCGCGTGGGCGGGCCCGGCGCCCCCCGGTCCGGCAAGACCACTGCCCATCACCACCGCGACCGCCGCGCACAGCATCAGCCGGCGGCGGGCGGGCCCCCGCGGCCGGTCCGGCGCATCGTCGACGGCCGGCGGACGGTCGCGCGGCACGCGGCGGGACAGTGGGCAGGGCAGCGAACGGAACCGGAGCGGCATCAGGGTCATGGCACGGGTATCGGGACGGAAACGACGCTGGGGAAGCGGGACGGCGCGGCAGCACGGCCGCTGCAGCGCGGCCGCGGCGCACGCCGCGATATGCACCGCGATATGCACCGCGATATGCACCGCGATATGCACCGCGATATGCACCGCAATGTGCACCCGCGGTATGCGATCTCGCGCCACGGCGCCGGTTCCCCTGGCGGGCCGGTCGCACCCGACCTCATGCAGACAGCATGCAGCCCGCAGTCAAGCCGCAGTCAGGCCGCAGGTCACCGCCCGGATCAGGCCGCGCGGGCCAGCGCGGTCGCGGCCGCCGCCGCGGCGGCCTGGCGCCGCTCCAGCCGGTGACAGCACAAGCCGACCAGCACCCCCAGCGCGGCCGCCGAGGCCGTCACCAGACGCGCGGCGCTCCAGTGGCCGGCGGACGCGACCACCGCCGCGATCAGCGGCGTGCCGATGAACTGGCCGAACTGCGAGCCCTGCAGGATCAGCCCCTGCACCGCCGCCACCTGGGCCGGCGTGCGGGCCAGCACCGCCGACGACGAGAACACCGCGGCCGGCACCAGCCCGCCGATCATCGACATGGCCAGACAGGCCGCGTAGCGCAGCCCGTCGGGCAGGCCGTCGGCGGCCGCCAGCAGGCCGAGCAGGCCGGTGAGCGTGTGGGTGACGGCGATCAGCGGGCCGCGGGGCACGCCGCGCGACATCAGCACACCGCCCAGCAGGCCCCCGGGGATGTTGACCAGCAGCATCAGGCTGGTCAGCGCGGCGACGCTGGCACTGTCCAGGCCGCGCTGCTCGCGCATGAAGGCCGGCATCCAGACGATGAGCGCGAAATGCTGCAGCGCCCAGGCGCCGAAGGCCGCCGGCAGCAGCCAGGGCAGGGGCTGGCGCAGCACCTGCAGCGTCTGGCGCAGGCTGTCGGCACTCGGCCCGGCGGCCGGCCGCAGCGCGGCGTAATGGCGGCGCTGCAGCAACAGGCCGAGGGCCGCGGCCAGCAGCCCCACGGCCGACAGCAGCCACAGCGCCCGCCAGCCGGCGCGCGCGATCAGGGCCGCACCGCCGATCAGGCCGACCGACACGCCCAGCGGCATGTAGGTGCTCCACAGCGACAGCGCCAGCCGGCGCTGGGCCGGTGCGGTGGCGGCGGTGATCAGCGACGGCGTGGCCACCGCCACCATCAGGAAGGCCGCGCCCTCGACCAGCCGGCTGGCCAGCAGGCCGCCGATGCCGTGCACGGGCAGGGCGGCCAAGGCCCCCACGGCGCCCAGCACCAGGCCGGCCAGCACCATGCGCAGCGCCCCGATGCGCCCGGCCAGCAGGCCCACCGGCAGCGCGAACAGCACGGCCAGCGTCGTCAGCACCGACGAGACCCAGCCGAACTGCACCAGGCTCAGCCCGAGCTCGGCACGCAAGGCCCCGAGCGCCAGCGGCACCTTGCCCACCAGCACCGAGATCGCGATGCCGCAGGCCAGGGCGGCGAGCACCGCCGGCCAGTGGGTCGTCGGCAAGGACGGCGGCAGGGAGGACGGCGCGATCGAGGCGGTCGGCGGCGGGCTGGCCGCGGGCGGGGCGGCGGAAGGCACCGCGCGGGCTCAGCCCAGCAGGCCGCGCTCGACCGGCAGGCTCGGCAGATCGACCACCGGCGCCGGCTTCCAGCCCTTCTTGCGGTGCTCGACGACGACGTTGGTGTAGATGCCGCCGCGCACGTACCACTTGGCCGTGATGCGGATGTAGCGCGGCTGGGTGACCTTGACGATGTCCGACAGGATGGTGTTGGTCACCTTCTCGTGGAAGGCGCCCTCGTCGCGGTAGCTCCAGAAGTACATCTTCAGGCTCTTCAGCTCGACGCACAGCCGGTCACAGATCATGTCGATCGTGAAGTGGGCGAAATCGGGCTGGCCGGTCAGCGGACAGTGGCAGGTGAACTCGGGCACCTGGAACTGGATCAGGTAGTCCCGCTCGGGCGCCGGGTTGTCGAAGGTGTGCAGCTGCTTGCTGGGGGCCGACGGCGGGTTCGGCGGCATCGGCCGCTCGACGGCCTTCGGTGCGGCGGCCTGGCGCGGTTGGCGCGGTTTGCGGACCGGCGAGGCGGGCGCCGCGGCAACGGCGGGCGCAGGGGAGGCGGCGGCAGCGCGGGCGCTCTTGCGCGGCGCCTGGGAGGTCTTGGTGGCCATGACGGGGCTCGGAAGGCGCCGGCCGATGCGCGGCGCCGACCCCGTGCACACGGTGCACGACCGGCCGCGGCCTGCGGTCGACCGACGGAAATTGTAAAAACGCGATGGTATCATCCGGCCCGCTGACGCCGTCCGCCGGCAGACAATAAATTCTTCCAAATCAAGCACTTGCCTGCGTTTCTGCACACATGTTGCAGCGCAGCGCCAGCAGTGCCGGCCGCCCTCACCGCGCATGCGACTGAACCAGATCAAGCTCTCGGGCTTCAAGTCCTTCGCCGAACCCACGACCTTCCAGCTGCCGGGCCAGCGCGTGGGCGTCGTCGGCCCCAACGGCTGCGGCAAGTCCAACATCATGGACGCGGTGCGCTGGGTGCTGGGCGAGAGCAAGGCCAGCGAGCTGCGCGGCGAGTCCATGCAGGACGTGATCTTCAACGGCAGCGGCCAGCGCAAGCCGGCCAGCCGCGCCAGCGTCGAGCTCGTCTTCAGCAACGAGGACGCGCGCGCCGGCGGCCAGTGGAACCAGTACGCCGAGATCGCCGTGCGGCGCGTGCTCACGCGCGACGGCACCTCCAGCTACTTCATCAACAACCAGGCGGTGCGTCGGCGCGACGTGCACGACGTGTTCCTGGGCACCGGCCTCGGCCCGCGCGCCTACGCCATCATCGGCCAGGGCACGATCAGCCGCATCATCGAGTCCAAGCCCGAGGAGCTGCGGCTGTTCCTGGAAGAGGCGGCCGGCGTCTCCAAGTACAAGGAACGCCGCCGCGAGACCGAGCTGCGCCTGCGCGACACGCGCGAGAACCTGACCCGCGTCGACGACATCCTGCGCGAGCTCGGCAGCAACCTGGAGCGGCTGGAGAAGCAGGCCGAGGTCGCCACCCGCTACCACGCGCTCAACGAGGCCGGCACCACCAAGCTGCACCAGCTGTGGTTCCTCAAGCACCGGGACGCGGCCACCGAGGAGCAGCGCGTCGCGCTGGCCGTCGCCGAGGCGACGACGGCGCTGGAAGGCCGCATCGCCGAGCTGCGCGCCGTCGAGGCCGATCTGGAGCGCGTGCGCCAGGAGCACTACGAGGCCAGCGACACCCTGCACGCCGCCCAGGGCGATCTGGCCCAGGCCGCGCTCGAGGTCAGCCGGCTGGAGGAGCGCATCCGCTACGTGGTCGACGGCCGCCAGCGCGTGCAGGCCCGCCTGGCCGAGCTGCAGGCCCAGACCGCCCAGTGGGCGCAGCGCGGCGATGACGCCCGCGCCGAGCTGGAGACCATCGCCGAGCAGATCGCCGCCGCCGAGGAGCAGTCCGAGCTGCTGGCCGCCCAGGCCGAGGAGCAGGCCATGCGCCTGCCCGACGTCGAGGACGCGGTGCGCGCGGCCCAGGGCAAGACCAACGACCAGCGGCAGAAGGTGGCCCAGGTGCAGCAGCAGATCCAGCTGCTGGCCGCCGACAGCCGCCACGTCGACGAGCAGGCCCGCGGCCTGCGCACCCGGCGCGAGAAGCTGCACGGCGAGCGCCGCGGCCTGGCCACGCCCGACACCGCCCGCCTGGACGCGCTGCGCGACGAACACGCCGCCGCCGACGAGGCCCGCGAGCTCGCCGACGCCCGCCTGCACGAGCTGCAGGAACAGGCACCGGCGCTCGAGGAGCAACGCCGCACCCAGCAGCAGCAGACCAATGACGAGTCCAGGCGCCAGGCCGACATCGCCGCCCGCCTGACCGCCCTGCGCGCGCTGCAGGACAAGGTGCAGACCGAGGGCAAGCTCAAGCCCTGGCTGGTCAAGCACGGCCTGGACGGCCTGGGCGGGCTGTGGAAGCGCCTGCACATCGAGCCGGGCTGGGAGACGGCGCTGGAAGCGGCGCTGCGCGAGCGCCTGCATGCGCTGGAGATCAGCCGCATCGACACCGTGCGCGCCTTCGCCGCGGATGCCCCGCCGGCGCGCCTGGCCTTCTACGGCGTGCCCGCCGATGCCGCGCCGCACGAGCCCGGCCCCGGTCCCGGCCTGCCGCGGTTGGCCGATGCGCTGCGTCTGTCGGCCCAGGATCACGGCCTGCGCGCGCTGCTGGCCGACTGGCTGGAAGGCGTCTACACCGCCGACCACCTGGACGAGGCGCTGGCCCGCCGCGCGCAACTGGCCCACGGCGAGCTGGTGATCACGCGCGACGGCCATGCCGTCACCCGGCACGCGGTCAGCTTCTACGCGCCCGACAGCGAGCAGGCCGGCCTGCTGGCCCGGGCCCAGGAAATCGAGCAGCTCGATGCCCGACTGCACGATCAGAACGAGCGCGCCGACGCCGCCCGCACGGCGCTCGTGCGCATCGAGGCCGCCTGTACCGAGGCCACGACCCGCCTGGCCGCCGCCCGCCGCGAGGCCGGCGAGACCCAGGCCCGGGCCCACCAGCTGCAGGTCGAGCTGATGCGCCTGCAGCAGCAGGCCGATGCCGCCAGCAGCCGCCGCGCCCAGCTCGACGAGGAACTGGCCGAGCTCGACGCCCAGCACGAGGCCCTCGAGGAACGCCGTGCCACCGGCGAGGCCCGCTTCGAGGAGCTCGACCTCCAGCTGGCCGACACCCAGGAACGCCACGCCGAGCTGGAGGAGGGCGTGATCGGCGCCGAACGCCGGCTGTCCGAGGCCCGCGAGCAGTTGCGCACGCTGGAGCGCAAGGCGCAGGAGTCGCAGTTCCAGGCCCGCGCGCTGGCCGCCCGCCGCGGCGAGCTGCAGCGCGCGATCGAGACCGCCGAGCAGCAGGCCGCCGCCAATGCCGGCTCGGCCGAACAGCTGCGCGGCGAGCTGGCCGACTTCGACGACGCCGCTGCCCAGGCCGGGCTGCAGGACGCGCTGGCCATCAAGCTCGACCGCGAGCAGGCGCTGGCCGCCGTGCGCAGCCGCTACGACGGCCTGTCGGCCCAGCTGCGCCAGTGCGACGAGCAGCGCATGGGCCTGGAGCGCAGCCTGCAGCCGCTGCGCGACGAGATCACCCGCCTGCAGCTGGAGGCCCAGGCCGCCCAGCTCGGTGGCCAGCAGTACCTGGAGCAGCTGGTCGGCGCCGCGGTCGACCTGGAGGCCGTGGGCGCGCGCATCGCCGTCGACGGCGTCAAGCTCTACGGCCTGCAGGGCGAGATCGACCGCATCCACAAGGAGATCGCCGCCCTCGGCGCGGTCAACCTGGCCGCGCTCGAGGAGCTCGCCACCGCCCGCGAGCGCAAGACCTTCCTCGACGCCCAGAACGCCGACCTCACCGACGCCATCCAGACCCTGGAGGACGCGATCCACAAGATCGACCTCGAGACCCGCGAGCTGCTGGGCCAGACCTTCAACCAGGTCAACGAACAGTTCGGCCGCATGTTCCCCAGCCTGTTCGGCGGCGGCAACGCCAAGCTGGTGATGACCGGCGACGAGATCCTGGACGCCGGCGTGCAGGTGATGGCCCAGCCGCCGGGCAAGAAGAACTCGACCATCCACCTGCTCTCGGGGGGCGAGAAGGCGCTGACCGCCATCGCGCTGGTGTTCGCCATCTTCATGCTGAACCCGGCACCGTTCTGCCTGCTCGACGAGGTGGATGCGCCGCTGGACGATGCCAACACCGAGCGCTATGCGCGCCTGGTCGACGACATGAGCCGCAAGGGCACCCAGTTCCTCTTCATCAGCCACAACAAGATCGCGATGGAGATGGCCGAACAGCTGATCGGCGTGACGATGCAGGAGCAGGGCGTCTCCCGCATCGTGGCGGTCGACATGGAAGCCGCCGTCGGCATGATGGAAGCCGGCTGAGGCCGTCCCCACCGGACACCCGGCGCACCGGTCTGGCGACCGGACGCCACCACGCAGTGACAACCACACCATGCAATGGACCTTGACTGAAGGACTGGGCGCACTCGGCGGCGCGATCCTGCTCGCGCTCGTCGGCCACGGCTGGTGGCAGGCCCGCAAGGCCGGCCCGCGCCAGGCGCGCCCCACCGACGCGGGCGGCCGGCACGAGCCGCGGCTCGGCGGCGACAGCCACCCGGCCAGCCTGCCGGCCGAGGACGATCCGCTGATCGACGCCGTCTCCGGGCTGCCCGAATCCGCCACCGATGAGCCGGGCAGCGCCGGTGCCCCGCTGCCGGCCGAGAGCCGCCGGCCGCTGGGCCCGCGCAAGACGGCCCGGCTCGATCCGCTGATCGACGCCATCGCCCCGATGAGCCTGGAGTCACCGGTCAGCGGCGATCTGGCCCTGGCCCATCTGCCGGCCAGCCGCCGCGCCGGCAGCAAGCCCTTCCTGATCGAAGGCCTGAATGCCCGCACCCAGCAGTGGGAGCTGCCCGTGCCCGGTCAGCGCTACGGCGCCTTCCAGGGCGGCGTGCAGATGGCCAACCGGGCTGGCGCGCTCAACGAGATCGAGTACTCGGAATTCGTGCAGAAGCTGCAGGGCTTCGCCGACGCCATCGGCGCGATGGCCGATCTGCCCGACATGCTGGAGGTGGTGCGGCGCGCACGTGAGCTCGACGCCTTCGCCGGGGCCCACGATGCCCAGCTGTCGATCGGCCTGCGGGCCAATGCCGCGGCCTGGACCCTCGGCTTCCTGCAGCAGACCACCGGCCGCCACGGCTTTCTGCCCGGTGCGATGCCGGGTCGTCTGGTGCTGCCGGCGGCCGAGGAGGGCGCTCCGCCGGTGCTGGTGCTGAGCTTCGACGCCCAGGCGGCGCTGGCCGAGGATCCGAGCCAGGCCTCCGTGCGCGAGGTGCAACTGACGCTCGACGTGCCGCAGACGCCCGAAGTGGCCGAGCCCTATCCGGCCTGGCAGGACATCGCGCGCCGGCTGGCGGCCGATCTGGACGCGGCACTGATCGACGGCAGCGGCCGGCCGATCCTGCTGCAGAGCTTCGTCAGCATCGGCGAGGATCTGGCCCGCCTGTACACGGTGCTGGCCGAACGGGAGCTGCCGGCGGGCAGCCCGGCCGCACGCCGCCTGTTCTCCTGAGACGTCGCAGAGACCGGGCCGGCGCTCAGGCCGGCCCGACGCAGCGGTCGATGCCTGCCAGCAGCGCGTCGACCTCGATCGGCTTCGTCCAGCACTCCAGACAGCCGGCCTGCAGCGCCCGCGCATGCAGGCCGGGATCGGTGTCGGCCGACAGCAGCACCACACGCAGAGGCACCGGGCTGGCCGCCCGCAGGCGGGTCAGCAGGCTCAGGCCATCCAGATCCGGCAGCTGATGGTCCAGCAGCCACAGATCGGCCAGCTGTCCGGCGGACTGGGCCTGCAAGGCCTCGGTGGCGGTCATGTGCACCGTCAGCCGCCAGCCCGGGCGGCGCACCATCCAGGCCCGCATCAACAGGGCGTGCACGGCATCGTCCTCGACATAGGCCAGCTGCAGCGCGGGCTGCGGCGACACGGGCCGGACGGACGGCGCACGAGCGGCCGCGGACGGGGGAAGGGACATCGGATGGAGGGGTTACGGTGGCGGCGCGACGGCTGCAGGTGACGGGATCGGCCCGCCATCATTGCATGACAGTCGGACACAAAGGGACATCATTGTCCGCAGGGGAGCCCTGCGCGGCCCGGTCCTGGAAAGACGCGATCATCCCACGACTGTGACGCGTTAGAACGCGTGCAGCGAGGATGACAGCGGCGACGCGCCGCGGGGACACCGTGTCAGCGAAACGCTGACACGCGGCTTGTCCGGCGGCCGACTTCAGATCCGCCGGGCCCGCTCCTACAGTGGCTTCCACACCGACACGCCCAGGAGCCCGCCATGACCCCGATGCCGCAGACCTTTGTCCACCCGTTCGCGATGATGCTGGACCCGCAGGCCGTGATGGCCCGCGTCGAGTCGTCCGAGCGACTGGATCGCCTGCAGCGCCGCGTCTGCCGGCCGCTGGACCGGCCGCTGCTGGCACGCCGCGACGGCAGCCCGCTGGCCCGTCAGACCGTGATCGACGACAGCAGCGACGACGATCTGGACGTCGCGGCGGACCAGGACGGGCAGGGCGCCTGAGTCCTGCACCCCGACCGTCGGCCTGTCGCCAGCGAGACGGGCCGATCTGGCCGGGTCCACCGCCTCCACGATGCCCATCGCCCCCGCCCTCCGTCTGGCCGCCGGCCTGGCCTGTGCCGGCCTGCTGACGCTCGGCTGCACGCCGGCGCCCCGGGTGCGCACACTGGCCATCGACGAGCCCGGCGCCCAGGCCTGGGAACTCGATGGCCCGGACCTGCCGGGCTTGCGGCGGTTGGCCGAAACGCTCTGTCCCCACGGCCCCCAGACCCTGCGCGCCGGCGAGAACAGCCCCCACGGCAGCATGCTGGCCCGTGGCGGCCTGTGGGGGGAACGCCACGCGCAACTGATGCTGCGCTGTCCGCCACCGCCGTCCGGTCCGGTGGCGATGGCGGCCCAGGGCCTGCCGCCGGCCGCGATGGCGGCGGCGAATCCCGCCAGCGCGGCGGCATCGGCGCCCAGGATGCCGACCACGGCAACCACCATGGCGGCCACGAGCGCCACAACGGCCACAGCGGCCGCAGCCGCTGCGACCGCCGCCTCGGCGGCGACGCTGCCGAAGCCGAGCGCGACGACACCGGTGGCCGCACCCGCCAAACCGGCGCCCAAGGCCGTGGCGACGGCCGGTCGCAAGACCCCGGCCCGGGCCAGCCCCCCGGTCGCCAGCCGCGGCGAGACGCCGCCGCGCCCGCTGGCAGCCGCGGCCAGTCTGCCGGAGGCCCGCGCCGCATCGGCCACATCCGCAGCATCCGCCACGGCGGCCGGCACCCCGGCGATGCCGAGCGCCGCATCGGCCTCGTCAGCGGCGACAGCCGACGGGGCGCGATCAGCACGCGGCACGGCCACGTCGCCCCGCGTCGAGCCGGTGACACCGGGGATCCCGCCAGCGCCTCCGGTGGTGCGTCGCGCCTGGTTCTCCAAGGATGATCTGCCTGAGGTGCCGTTCGGCTGGTGATCGGCTGATCAGGCGATCAGGCGATCAGGCGCCCCGGGAGCGGGCGGCACCGTCCACCGCGGGCCGTCATGCGGGGTGCCCGTTGCGGGCATTTCGCGCTCCTGAAACCGTGACGATGTTCGTTATGTAAAACATCAGGGTGGGCTATACTTGCAGCCCCGGTCAGAAGACGCATGCACCCATGCGGCGGTGCCGCCGCCCCGGACGGCGCCGTGCTGTCCATCCTGACCTCGTGCACTTCCATACCCATGGCCAAAGCCGATACCAAGACCACGATCGATGCCGACGGGCTGCGTTACCGCAGCAAGACCCCGGGTTCGCCGTTCACCGCGGCGGGCGCTTTCGGGGCTGCCACGATGTCCTGTTTCCTGTGCGGCAAGCACCGCCCCCGCAGCCAGCTGAAGTCGCGCCGTCTGCTCGGCAAGGCCCAGTTCGTCTGCGCGCCCAGCTGCAAGGAAGCCGAGGCCGCGGCCACCGCGCCGAAGGCCTGATCCACCCGTCGCCCGCCGGATGCATGCCGGTCAGCCGTCGCCATCGCACGGCTGACCGCATCGCCTGACAACCGGCACCCGGCACACGGCCATGACGAAAAGCCCGCTCTCGGCGGGCTTTGTCATTTCCGACTCCGGCATCCGGCACACGGCTCGGACGCCGGGCCGGAGAGTCGCACTCAGCGCGGCTCGAACAGCATCAGGCCAGCCGCCGTGTTGCTGATCGGGATGTGGTAGTTGCGGTGCAGCTCGGCCACCCGCTCACCCAGCATGCCGCGCGCCGTCAGCCACATCAGCAGCTCGATGCCCTGGGTGCCGGCCTGCTCGACCAGCTGGTGGGTGTCGAACTGCGTGGCCCAGGTCGGGTTCTCGGCCAGGCTGTCCATGAACTGCAGGTCGAAGGGCTTGTTGATGAAGCCCGCCCGTTCGCCGTCGAGCTGGTGGCTGAGGCCGCCGGTGCCCAGCACCAGCACCCGTTCGTCGCTGTCCCAGCTCTCGATGCCGCGGCGCAGCGACTGGCCCAGCTTCCAGCAGCGCCTGGCGCTCAGGATCGGCGCCTGGACGGTGTTCAGGCACACCGGCACCACCTTGACCGGCCATTTCTGGTCCGGCCACAGCAGGGCCATCGGCAGCGTGAACGCGTGGTCGACCACCATCTCCTGGCAGGTCACCGGATCGAACTCGTCGTCGACCAGCTGCTGGACCAGGTGCCAGGACAGCGGCGTCTGGCCGCGGAAGGCCGGCACCTGTGGGATGCCCCAGCCCTCGTCGGCATTGCGGTACTCGCTCGCGCAGCCGATGGCGAAGGTCGGCATCTGGTCGAGGAAGAAGTTCAGGCCGTGGTCGTTGTAGACGACGACGACGGTGTCCGGGCGGGTCTCGGCGATCCACTGGCGCACCGGCACGAAGCCGTCGAAGAACGGCTTCCAGTACGGGTCCTGCTGCAGGGACTTGGCGATCGCCCCGCCGATCGCGGGCACGTGGGAGGTGGTGATGCCACCGATGATGCGGGCCATGGTGTGGGTCTCCGGTTCGGGTGTCGGTGGGCGGATCAGGTCTGGTCGCGCGCGGCCAGCAGCTTGGCCTTGAAGGCCTCCTTGCTCATGCCGGTCTGCTGGGCGCCGATGTCCTGCATGTCCAGGCCGAAGATGCCGGCGAACTTGGCCAGGTAGTAGGCGTTGCCGCCGGCGTCGATCAGCTGCAGCACGTTGCGGGCGCGGATGGCCTCGCGCTGCTGCGGGTTCAGTCCGTACTTCGCACAGTACGCGTCCTCGTCGTCGACGAAGGCCTGGCGGTTGGCCGCGTCGTTGAACGACCAGCACATCTTGTTCAGGGCGTAGCCCTTCATGGCCTCCTCGGGGCCGAAGATGACGGTGCCGGGAATCTCGGGGTGCGGGGTCTTGGCGCTCATCGCGGTCTCCTGCTTGTCCTGGGTCAAGGCGGCGCTCGATCGCTTCATCGGCGCCGGCCTCGGGGTGTGGACCGCAGTGTCGGGCGCGGCATCATGCTGAAAAAGCGCCCCACCCCGATGCGACACATGAACGGAATCGATGGATCGAGCCTCGACGGCGCGCTGCTGCAGCTGCTGGTGGCGGTGATCGAGGAAGGCGCGGTCACGCGGGCGGCCGATCGTCTGGGGCTGACGCAGTCGGCGGTCAGCCATGGGCTGGACCGGCTGCGGGCGATCACCGGTGATCCGCTGTTCGTGCGCTCGGGCCGCGGCATCGTGCCGACCTCGCGCGCGCTGGCGCTGCTGCCCCGCGCCCGCGCCCTGCTCGACGGCCTGCGCCAGTTCGCCACCGCCGACGGCTTCGAGCCGTCCCAGTTCAGCGGCACGCTGACGGTGGCCGCCAACGATCTGCAGCGCGATCTGCTGCTGCCGCCGCTGCTCGACCGGCTGCGCGCGGTGGCGCCGGGCCTGAGCCTGCGCGTGATCCCGTCCGGCGTGCCGACGGCCGAGATGCTGCGCGACGGCCATTGCCAGGCCGTGGTCTCGCCGCGGCCGCCGCCGGCCGGCGATCTGCTGCACGTGCGGCTGTTCGAGGAGCGCTGGGCGGTGTTCCACGATCCGGCGCAGCGCGCGGCGCCCGCCGATCTGGCCGACTGGCTGGCGGCCGACCATGTGACGGTGGTCTACGAGCCGCGCCGGGTGCTGGATCTGGACCAGCAGCTGGAGGACCGCGGACTGCGGCGGCGCTTCGTCGCCACGGTGCCGGGCTTCGCCGGCCTGCCCGCCTTCATCCGCGGCAGCCGCCGGCTGTGCACGGCGCCCGCGCTGCTGGCACGCGGCCTGCTGGCCGGGCTGGCCGCCAGCGAGCCGCCGCTGCCCTGCCCGCCGCTGCCGATGTACCTGATCTGGCACGCGCGGCACCAGGACGATCCGCTGCACCGCTGGCTGCGCCAGGGGCTGCAGGACTGCGCGCGCGCCCTGCCCTGATCCGGCGGCTCCGGCTCCGGCTCCGGCTCCGGCTCAGGCCCAGGTCTCGGTATCGACCTCGGCCGCGTTGGCCGCGTTGTAGCGCGCCCCCCGGATGGCCGCCGGCTGGAACAGCTGGTCCAGCCGCGCCAGCAGATCCGGGCCGAGGGTGACGGCCGCCGCCCCGAGGTTCTCGCCCAGGTGATCGACCGAGGTCGTGCCCGGGATCGGGATCACGTGATCGCCCTGGGCCAGCAGCCAGGCCAGCGAGAGCTGGGCTGGCGTGCAACCGGCCTCGCGGGCCAGATCCACGAAGCCGCCCGCACGGTCGAGCAGCTGCAGGTTGTCCGCGTAGTGCGCGGGCTCGAAGCGCGGCATCGCGCGGCGGATGTCCTTGTCGGGCAGCGTGCCGACGTCGCGCAAGGTGCCGGGCAGGAAGCCGCGGGCCACCGGGCTGAAGGCGACGAAGGCCACGCCCAGCTCGCGGCAGGCCTGCAGCACCGCGATCTCGGCATTGCGGCTCCACAGCGAGTATTCGGTCTGCAGCGCGGCCACCGGATGCACGGCGTGGGCCCGGCGCAGGATCGGCGCCGAGACCTCGGACAGGCCGATCGCGCGGATCTTGCCCGCCTCCTTCAGCCGCACCAGCGCGCCCATCGACTCCTCGATCGGCACCGCCTTGTCCCAGCGGTGCAGGTAGTAGAGGTCGATCACGTCGGTGCCCAGGCGCTGCAGGCTGGCCTCGCAGTCGCGGATCAGGCTCTCGGGCCGGCCGTCGATCACGCGCTGCAGCGTGCCGCCGGCGCCGGTGGGCTGACCCGTCATGCCGCCCTTGCTGCACAGCGTGATGCGCGCGCGGTGCGCCTTGAGCACCGGCCCGACCAGGCGCTCGTTGGCACCGAAGCCGTAGAGCGCGGCCGTGTCGAACAGCGTGACGCCCTGGTCGAGCGCGGCCTGCAGCACGGCGCGGCCCTGCTCGGGCAGGGGCGGCACGCCGTAGGCGTGGCTGAGGTTCATGCAGCCCAGGCCGATGGCGCTGACGGGAAACGGACCGATGTGTCGCTGGAGCATGGGAGGAGGACGTGAGGGACCTGGATGGATCGGGAGGGCCCCGGAAAGGCCTTCCGGATGGACGACGGCGCCCGCCATCTTCCACGATGACGGGCGCCGAGGGGTGGGCCGCGATCAGGCTCAGCCCGCCAGCTGCTGCTCCAGATCGTGCAGCACCTGGTAGCACGGCAGCACGCTGGCCACGCTGGCGTTGGGCTGGCGGCCCTCGCGGATGGCGGCGAAGAACTCGCGGTCCTGCAGCTCGATGCCGTTCATCGACACGTCCACCTGGGACACGTCGATCTTCTCCTCCTTGCCGTTGACCAGATCGTCGTAGCGGGCGATGTAGGTGCCGGTGTCGCCGATGTAGCGGAAGAAGGTGCCCAGCGGGCCGTCGTTGTTGAAGCTCAAGCTCAGCGTGCAGATCGCGCCGTTGGCGGCCTTGAGCTGGATGCTCATGTCCATCGCGATGCCGAGTGCCGGATGGATCGGGCCCTGCACGGCGTTGGCCTTCACGATCGGGCTGCCGGCCTGGTAGGCGAACAGGTCGACGGTGTGCGCGGCGTGGTGCCACAGCAGGTGGTCGGTCCAGCTGCGCGGCTGGCCCAGCGCGTTCATGTTGGTGCGGCGGAAGAAGTAGGTCTGCACATCCATCTGCTGGATGTTGAACTCGCCGGCGGCGATCTTCTTGTGCACGAACTGGTGGCTGGGATTGAAGCGGCGGGTGTGGCCGCACATGGCCACCTTGCCCGTCTTCTCGGCCAGTTCGACCACCTCCCGGCCTTCGGCCAGCACGTCGCACAGCGGGATCTCGACCTGCACGTGCTTGCCGGCCTTCAGGCAGGCCAGGGTCTGGCTGGCGTGCATCTGCGTGGGCGTGCACAGGATGACGGCATCGACCTGCGGCAGCGCCAGGCTGTCGGCCAGATCGGTGGTGACGTGCTTGACGCCGTACTTGTCGGCGACCTCGCGCGTCTTCTCCAGGTCACGGCTGATCAGCGAGACGACCTCGACGTCGCCGATGTTCTTGATGCCGTCCAGGTGCTTGATGCCGAAGGCACCGGCGCCGGCCAGCGCGACCTTGATCTTGCTGCTCATGTCAGTTGTTCTCCAGGATGAGGTGACCCACGGCCGTGTTCGATGCCGGCACATGGTAGAAGCGGTGCTTGACGGTGGGCGTGGGCCCGCCCTTGACGTCGGCCATCGCGCCACGCGCGATCAGCCACATCACCAGCTCGATGCCCTCGCTGCCCGCCTCGCGGACGTAGTCGATGTGCGGGGTCGTGGCGCAGCCGGCCGGATCGGTGATCAGCTTGTCGAGCCAGGCGTTGTCCCAGTCGCGGTTGATCAGGCCGGCACGCGGGCCCTGCAGCTGGTGGGTCATGCCGCCGGTGCCCCAGATCTGCACGTTCAGGTCCTCGTCGAAGCTCTCGACGGCCTTGCGGATGGCCTTGCCCAGCTCGAAGCAGCGGCGGCCCGAAGGCACCGGGTACTGCACGACGTTGACGGCGAACGGGATCACCTTGAACGGCCAGGCCTCGGGCTGACCGCACATCAGCGACAGCGGCACGGTCAGGCCGTGGTCGACGTCCATCTTGTTGACGATGGTGAGGTCGAAGTCGTCCTGGATCACCGACTGGCTGATGTGGGCCGCCAGCTCCGGATGGCCGATGACCTTGGGCACCGGGCGCGGGCCCCAGCCCTCGTCGGCCGGCTGGAACTCGGCCGCGCAGCCGATGGCGAAGGTCGGGATCAGCTCCAGGCTGAAGGCCGTGGCATGGTCGTTGTAGACCAGGAAGACGACGTCGGGCTTGTTGTCCTTCATCCACTGCTTGCTCGGCTCGTAGCCGGCGAACAGCGGTTGCCAGTACGGCTCGGTGGACTTGCCCAGATCGACGGCCGCGCCGATGGCCGGCACGTGCGAGGTGTAGACGGATGCGGTGATGCGCGCCATGCGGAGCCTCAGTTCTTCTGCGCTGCCGAGGCCCGCGCGGCCTGGCCGCCGGCGCCCTGCGGCTGGTTGTGCGGCTGGGCGTCGCCGTTCTCGCCCAGGTAGCGGTTGCCCTCGACGCTGCGGCCACCGGCCAGCATCATGGCCATGTACTCGTCCTGGGTCATGCCGGTCATGGTGGCGGCCATGTACTGGAAGCTCTTGCCGTCGGTCGCGCCGATCTTGGCCAGGAAGTAGATGTTGCCGCCCAGGCTGATGCAGCGGTTCAGGTCACGGGCCAGCACGGCCAGCTTCTGGTCCTCGGTCATCGGCCATTCGTCGAGGTAGGCCCGCTCGTCGGCCTTGAAGCGCTCGCGGTTGGGCGCCTTCATCAGGCTCATGCAGAACTGGTTGAGGTGGTAACCCTTGCGGCTCTGCTCCGCATCGAAGATGGTGGTGCCCGGGATGTCGGTGTAGGGCTTGTCGAGTGCCATCGTGAAGGCTCCTGGCGTTAGTTCGCTTCTTCAGGCCAGTAGAGGCGCATCGGGTTGTCGACCAGCAGCTGGCGCTGCAGCTCGGCCGTCGGTGCGATCTGCGGGATGAAGTCGACCAGCAGGCCGTCGTCGGGCATGTGGTCCTTGAGGTTGGGGTGCGGCCAGTCGGTGCCCCACAGCACGCGGTCGGGGAACTCCTCGACCACCTTGCGGGCGAAGGGCACCACGTCCTGGTAGTAGCCGGCGGCGCCCTGCCCGCCTGCCGCGTCCAGCGCACCCGGCAGCGCCTTCGGGCCGGTGGCCGACAGGCGCTCGGGGCAGCTGACCTTGCTCCAGACGTTCTTGTGCTCGCGCATGAACTTCAGGAACAGCGCGAACTCGGGCCCGTCGACCGGCTTGCCCACGTCCGGCCGGCCCATGTGGTCGACGACGACGGTGGTCGGCAGCGCGGTGAAGAAGTCCCACAGCTCGGGCAGGTCCACCGCCTCGAAGTAGATGACGACGTGCCAGCCCAGCTTGGCGATGCGCCCGGCGATCTCCAGCAGCTCGTCCTTGGGCGTGAAGTCGACCAGGCGCTTGACGAAGTTGAAGCGCACGCCGCGCACGCCGGCGGCGTGCAGGGCCTGCAGCTCCTCGTCGGTGACCGAGCGCTTGACGGTGGCCACGCCGCGCGCCTTGCCGCCGCTGGCCAGGCAGGCGTCGACCATGGCGCGGTTGTCGGCGCCGTGGCAGGTGGCCTGCACGATCACGTTGCGGGCGAAGCCCAGGTGGTCGCGCAGCGCGTACAGCTCGTGCTTGGACGCGTCACACGGCGTGTACTTGCGCTCGGGCGCATAGGGGAACTCGGCGCCCGGGCCGAAGACATGGCAGTGGGCGTCGACGGCGCCGGCCGGCAGCTGGAAACGCGGCGTGCTGGGGCCGGCGTACCAGTCCAGCCAGCCGGCGGTCTTGCTGAAGTCACCCGAGGTGGGCTTGCTCATCGCGAGGGTCCTTGTCACTCGAAGAATGGGAGAGGGCCGCCGTGCGTCCGGTGCACGGCGACCGATGCGGTGGCCGACCTCGGGCTGCCGCCATCGTCACGGCCCCGCCGAGGCGCTCGGGCGGGGGCCGGCGCGGCGATCAGTCCAGCGAGGCCTTGGCCCGCTTGATCACGTCGGCATAGACGGCCGACTGCTGGGCGATGGTCTGCGCGAACTGCGCGCGCGTGACCGGGAAGGTCTCGTAGCCGAAGGTGGCGTAGCGCTCCTTCAGGTCGGGCTCGGCCAGCACCGCCTCGATGTCCTTCTGGATCTTGTCGGCGATGGCCGGCGGCAGGCCCTTGGGCGCGGCGATGGTGGTCCAGCCGGTGACCTCGTAGCCGGCCGGGCCGCCCGATTCGGCGACCGTGGGCAGGTCCGGGAAGGCCGGATGGCGCTTCGGGCCGGTGACGGCGATGAACTTGATCTTGCCGCTCTTCTGCAGCGGGCCGGCCGTGGCCAGCGAGCCCAGCGACCAGTTCAGCTCACCGTTGGCCACGCCGGTGTAGAGCATCGACGTCTCCTTGTAGATGACGTGCTGCATCTCGGTGCCGGTCATCGCCTCCAGCAGGGCCGAGCCCAGGTGCACCGGGTTGCCCACGCTCCAGGAGCCGTAGTTCAGCTGGCCCGGCCGCGCCTTGGCATCGGCCACGATGTCGCCGACGGTCTTGTACTTGCTGCCCGCGCCCACGCCGACGAAGAAGTAGGTGCGGAACAGCGGCGCGATCGGATCGAAGTCCTTGACCGGGTCGTAGGGCAGCTTCTTGAACAGGTGCGGATAGGCCACCAGGTGGACGTTGTCCAGCTGGATCAGGTCATGGCCGTCGGCGGCCGCACGCTTGAAGCTGTCGATGGCGATGAAGCCGTTGGCGCCCGGCTTGTTCTCGACGATGACGGGCTTGCCCCACTTCTTCTGCAGCTTCTCGGCCACGATGCGCAGCACGGCCTCGGGGCCGGCGCCGGCCGGGAACGGCGTGACGATGCGCACGGCCTTGGTCGGGAACTCCTGGGCCAGGGCCGTGGTGGGGCCGACGGCGGCCAGGGCCGCGAAGGCGGCGGCGGCGAGCGCGAAGGTGCGGCGGGGCGAGGTCATCATCTGTCTCCGGTCAGGGGGTGGCCGTGCGCGGACGGGATGCCCGCGACGCGGCAAGGTATCGGCACGGGCCGTCCCGGCTGCAGCCGGGAAGACCCGCACGGGTCAGGTCGCCGGCCCGCTCTCTGCGGCGGGCTTGCCGGCGGCCGGGGTTCAGTCGATGTAGCGCAGGCCGGCCTTGGCCAGCGGTTCGCGCATCTTGTACATGTCCAGGCCCAGCACGCCGGCGGCCAGTTGCTCGCGCTTGGCGCCTTCATTGGCCTCGCGGGCCTGGGCGGCGGCCAGGGTCTCGGCCGCGCGGGCCTTGGGCACGCAGACCACGCCGTCGTCGTCGGCGACGATGACGTCGCCCGGGGTCACCGACATGCCGGCGCACACCACCGGGATGTTGACCGAGCCGATGGTGGCCTTGATCGTGCCCTTGCTGCTGATGCACTTGCTCCAGACCGGGAAGCCCATGCGGGTCAGCTCCTTGACATCGCGCACGCCGGCGTCGATGACCAGGGCACGCGCGCCGCGGGCCATGAAGCTGGTGGCCAGCAGGTCGCCGAAGTAGCCGTCGGTGCACTCGGCGGTGATGGCGGCCACCACGATGTCGCCCGGCTGCACCTGCTCGGCGGCCACGTGCATCATCCAGTTGTCGCCCGGGTGCAGCAGCACGGTCACGGCCGTGCCGCTGACCTGCGCGCCGGCGTAGATCGGCCGCATGTAGGGCTTGAGCAGGCCGACGCGGCCCATCGATTCATGCACCGTGGCGCTGCCGAGCGCGGCCAGCGCGTCGGTGGTGGCGCGGTCGGCGCGGGTGATGTTGCGGTAGACGACACCGAGTTCGTACATGGTGGGTTCCTCAGCTGGGGATCGGGGGCGTCACTTGCCCTGGGCGGACAGACGCTGGTCGAGGCGGGCGAACACGCGGCGCGCGTTGCCCTCGTAGATCTGCTGCTTCTCGGCGGCGCTGAGCTGGGTGCTGGCCTCGATGTAGCGCTTGGTGTCGTCGTAGTAGAAGCCGGTCTCCGGGTCGATGCCGCGCACCGCGCCGATCATTTCCGAGGCGAACAGGATGTTCTTGACCGGAATCACCTTGGTCAGCAGGTCGATGCCCGGCTGGTGGTAGACGCAGGTGTCGAAGAAGATGTTGTTCAGCAGGTGCTCGGACAGCAGCGGCTTCTTCAGCTCCTGCGCCAGGCCGCGGAAACGGCCCCAGTGGTAGGGCACCGCGCCGCCGCCGTGCGGGATCAGGAACTTCAGCGTCGGGAAGTCCTTGAACAGGTCCGAGGTCAGGCACTGCATGAAGGCGGTGGTGTCCGCGTTCAGGTAGTGGGCGCCGGTGGTGTGGAAGCAGGCGTTGCAGCTGGTCGACACATGGACCATGGCCGGGATGTCGTACTCGACCATCTTCTCGTAGATGGGGTACCAGCTGCGGTCGGACAGCGGCGGGCTGGTCCAGTGGCCGCCCGACGGGTCCGGGTTCAGGTTGATGCCGACGTTGCCGTACTGCTCGACGCACTTGACCAGCTCGGGGATGCAGGTGGCCGGGTCCACGCCCGGGCTCTGCGGCAGCATGGCGGCCGGCACGAAATGGTCGGGGAAGAGCTGGCTGACGCGATAGCACAGCTCGTTGCAGATCGCCGCCCAGGTCGACGAGACGTTGAAGTCGCCGATGTGGTGGGCCATGAAGCTGGCGCGCGGGCTGAAGATGGTCAGGTCCGAGCCGCGCTCGCGCATCTTGGCCAGCTGGTTCAGCTCGATGGTCTCGCGCAGCTCGTCGTCGCTGATCTTCAGGTCGCTGACCTTCGGCATCACCGACGGGTCCTTGATGCCGGCGATCTGCTGGTTGCGCCAGGTCTCGAGCGCCTTCGGGGCGGTGGTGTAGTGGCCGTGGACGTCGATGATCATGGCGGCGGTCTCTTTGAGGTGTCGGATCTGGGGGCGCCCACGCCGGACCGGGGTGAGCTGGATCAAGCCGGGTGGATTCTGCGATCGGCCGATCTGCGCACACAGGCATGGCCTGCACTAGCAGCTATGCCCGCACGGCATGAGCGCACGCCATGAGATCCGCGCCACAGCGCATAAGCTCAGGCTGGCTTCAGGTCCGCGGCGCACAAGCACGGACGGGGGCCCGCCACACCGGGCGGCCCTGCCCTGCCGTCCGCCACTGCCCTGCCCCGCGTCCATGCGCCTGCTCCTGCTCGAAGACGACCCCACCCTGGGCTCCGGCCTGCACGACTACCTGCGGGCCGAAGGCCACCAGATCGACTGGTGCCGCAGCCTGGCCGAGGTGCGGCTGCGCGAGGCCGAGCCCTACGACGTCTGGCTGGTCGACTGGAACCTGCCCGATGGCTCCGGCCTGCAGTGGCTGCGCGGGCGCCGCGACCGCGGCCTGGACACCACCGCCGTGGTGCTGACCGCCCGCGACCAGCTGGCCGACCGCATCGACGGCCTGGACAGCGGCGCCGACGACTACCTGGTCAAGCCCTTCGCGGTCGAGGAACTGGTGGCCCGGCTGCGGGCCATCGACCGCCGCCGCACCGGTGGCCTGGGCCGGCGCAGCTACGGCCGGGTCGAGATCGATTTCAACGCCCGCGCGGTGTGGGCCGACGGCCAGCCGGTGGAGCTGACCGCCCGCGAGTGGACGCTGCTGCAGACGCTGGCCCGCCGCGCCGGCCGCATCGTCTCGGCGCCCGAGCTGGAGCAGCTGGTGCTCGGCGGCGACCATGAGCTGGCCAGCAATGCGCTGCAGGTCCATGTCTCCCACCTGCGCGCCAAGCTCGGTCGCGACCTGATCGAGACGGTGCGCGGCCTGGGCTACCGGCTGCGCAGCGGCACCGCATGAAGCCCGGCCCACGCCCGCGGGGCACGACCTCGATCCGCCGTCGCGTCGGCCTGAGCGTGCTGGCCGCGACCCTGGCCGGCGGCGTGCTGACCACCGGGGTGGTCTGGCTGGTGGTGCGCATCGAGACCCACGAGCTGCTCGACCAGGGCCTGCGCGAGAGCGCCGCCCTGCTCGCGCCCGCCATGCTCAGCGCGACGACGGACACCGCGCCGCCGTGGACGGTGCGGCCGCACCGCGACGGCCGGCACCTGGCCTGGCAACTGATCGACGTGGCCGACGGCGGGATCCGCCGCCAGTCGCGCCACGCGCCGGCCGGGCCCATGCTGCCGCCGGCCCGGCTGCAGACCCTGGCGCCGCCGCAGACCGCGGCGGCCGGGGACGCCCCGCTGGTCGAACCCGGCCAGCCCTCCGACAGCAGCGACGGCCGCTGGCGCGTCGTCGCCCTGCCGCTGCCGCTGGCACGCCCGGCCTGGCTGCTGGTCGCCCACAGCGAAGCCGAGCGGCGCGAGGTGGTGCGCGAGGCCGTGCGTCCGGTGCTGCTGACGCTGCTGGCCGGTGCCGGCCTGCTGGCCCTGCTGTGCGCCCTGCTGGTGCGGCGCGAGCTGCGGCCGCTGCAGCGCCTGTCCCAGGACGTGCACGACTACGACCCGCTGCGGCCGGACACCGCCCCGCAGCCCACCGGCCGGACCGAGCTGCAGCCGATCGCCGAGGCCGTCAGCGCACTCGGCCAGCGGCTGGCGCGCCGCATCCATGGCGAGCGGGCCTTCGGCGCCCATGCCGCCCATGCGCTGCGCACGCCGCTGGCCGGGCTCGACACCCAGCTGGCGCTGGCCCTGCGCGAGCTGCCGGCCGATCAGCAGGCCCGCGTGCGCGCGGCGCGCCAGGCCACGCAGCGCCTGATCCGCGTCAGCCAGGCCTTGCTGACGATGTTGCGCGCCGGCAGCGAACCCCGCCGCCAACGGCAGCCGCTGGACGATCTGGTGGCCTTGCTGGACCCGCAGCCCGCCGTCGTGCTGCCGCCGGGCCCGCTGCTGGAGGGCGATCCGGACCTGCTGGCGGCCGTGCTGCTGAATGCCCACGACAACGCCCGCCGCCATGGCGCACGACAGCTGACGATCACCATCACCCACCGGGCCGAGCCCGGCTCGGACACCCCCTGGCAGGAGCTGACCCTGCGCGACGACGGCCGCGGCTGCGACGCCGCCACCCGCGCCCGGCTGCGGGCCGGCCTGGCCGGGATCGAGTTCACCGACGACCCGGCGGAGGCCGCGGGCGGTGCAGGCCAGGCGGCAGGCCAGCCAGCGGGCCGGTCGTCGGGAAACCCGCAGGGCCGCCCGCACGACAGCCTGTCCGGCCGCCACCTGCCGCCGCCGCTCGACGGCCTGGGTCTGCCGCTGGCCGATCTGGTCGCGCGCGGCCACGGCGGCCGGCTGAGCCTGCCCGACGACAGCCCCGCCGACAGCTCCGAAGACCGTCCCGGTTTCACCCTGGTGCTGGCCTGGCCGCTGCCCGCGCCGGCACCACCGGCAACGGCAGACGACGCGCCTGAGTCGACCCGCTGAACCGACCGCCTGAACCAAGGGCCTGAACCAAGGGCCTGAACCAACGGCCTGGGCCGACCACCTGAACCCGCGGCCGATGCCCACCGGCAGGCGGCCCAACCCGGCCCGCTGCCCGCTCAGCCCGGGATCGACTGCGCCGCCGTGCCCTGCGGCAGCGCGCGGGCCAGCTCGGCCAGCAGGCGGGCCGTCTGCTGCTGCAGCGCGCCGCCGCGGCGCGTGGCCGACTGGGCCAGGCACAGCACCGTCGGCAGCCGGGGCTGCACCACCGGGCGCACCTGCAGCTGGTCGGCCCGGCCGCTGGCGGCCACCGCGCTGGCGTGCAGCACCGCATGGCCGTGGCCGGCGGCCACCAGATCGACGATGGCCGCCACGCTGGAGACCTCCCAGGCCACCTGCAAGGTGATGCCCGCCAGCATGGCCTGCGTCTCCAGCAGGCGGCGGATCACATGGCCGCGCTCGGGCGCGATCAGCGCGTAGCGCGGCAGATCGGCCAGCGCCACGCCCATGCCCGGCCCCGGCTGCGGCCCGGACGACGCGCCCGCCCCCGCCGGCATCGGCGAGACCAGGCACAGCGCCTCCTCGCTCAGCGGCGTGATCTGCAGGGCCGGCTGGGCCTCGGGGCTGTAGAGCAGGCCGAGGTCGACCCGGCCCGAGGTCAGCCATTCGATGATGTGGCTGGACAGGCCCTCGACCACGGCCAGACGGGCCCGCGGACAGCGCCGGGCGAAGGTCTCGATCAAGGGCAGCGTCAGCTGGCGGCCCAGCGAGGGCGGCAGGCCGACGGTGATGCGGCCCACCGGCTCGTCGCGCGAGGCGCCGAGATCGGCCTCGGCCTCGCGCACCGCCTGCAGGATGGCCTGGCCATGCGCGTACAGGCGCTGGCCGGCCTCGGTCAGCGTCACCCCGCGGCCGTTGCGCCGCAGCAGCGTCTCCCGCAGGTCGACCTCGAGGGCCCGCACCTGGCGGCTGAGCGCCGGCTGGGCGATGTCGAGCACCAGCGCGGCCTTGCTGAAGCTGCCGAGCTCGGCGACGTGGACGAAGTACTCGAGCTGGCGCAGGTTCATGGGAGCGCGAGCGTACCGCAGAGCCCCGGGCTGTCAGCCAGCCGCAATCGCCCGGGCTTAGCCTGACGGGATCCGGACGCGGACAGCCGCGGTCAGCGCGACGCCCGGAGCCCCGATCCACCCGAGATCCCCCGAGGAGCCCACCATGAGCCTGCCCCGCGACGTCTACCTCGTCAGCGCCTGCCGTACCGCCATCGGCACCTTCAACGGCACGCTGAAGGACACCCCCGCCTCCGAGCTGGCCACGCTGGTCGTGCGCGAGGCCGTGGCCCGCGCCGGCGTGGCCGCCGACAGCGTCGGCCATCTGGCCCTCGGCACCGTCGTCACCACCGAGCCGCGCGACTACTACCTGAGCCGCATCGCCGCCGTCAACGCCGGCCTGCCCAAGGAGACGCCGGCCTTCAACGTCAACCGGCTGTGCGGCTCGGGCCTGCAGGCCATCGTCTCGGCCGCGCAGGCGATCACCCTCGGCGACTGCGAGGTCGCCATCGGCGCCGGTGCCGAGACCATGTCGCGCGGCGGCTACCTGATGCCGGCCGCCCGCTTCGGCGCGCGCATGGGCGACACCCAGCTGCTGGACCTGATGACCGGCGCGCTGCACGACCCCTTCCACAAGATCCACATGGGCATCACGGCCGAGAACGTGGCCGAGCAGTTCGGCATCAGCCGTGAGCAGATGGACGCGCTGGCCGTGCAGAGCCACCAGCGCGCCAGCGCGGCGATCGCCGCCGGCCGCTTCAAGGCGCAGATCGTTCCGGTGCTGATCAAGAGCCGCAAGGGCGAGGTCGCCTTCGACACCGACGAGCACGTGAAGGCCGACACCACGCTGGAGATGCTGGCCAAAATGAAGCCGGCCTTCAAGAATGACGGCGCGGTGACGGCCGGCAATGCCTCGGGCATCAACGACGGCGCGTCCGCCGTGGTGCTGGCCTCGGCCGATGCGGTCAAGGCCCAGGGCCTGAAGCCGCTGGCGCGCCTGGTCGGCTATGCGCACGCCGGCGTCGAGCCGACGATCATGGGCATCGGCCCGGTACCGGCCACGCGCAAGGTGCTCGAGCGCTGCGGCCTGTCGGTGGCCGATCTTGACGTGATCGAGAGCAACGAGGCCTTCGCGGCCCAGGCCTGCGCGGTGGTCCAGGAACTCGGCCTCGATCCGGCCAAGGTCAACCCCAACGGCTCGGGCATCTCGCTGGGCCACCCGATCGGCGCCACCGGCTGCGTGATCACGACCAAGGCCGTCCACGAGCTGCACCGCACCGGCGGCCGCTACGCGCTGGTGACGATGTGCATCGGTGGCGGCCAGGGCATCGCCGCCATCTTCGAGCGCTGCTGAGCGGCGCCCGGGCCGCGGCCGCGCGCACGGCCTGCACGCGCCGCCGCGGCCCTGCCGCAGCGCAGCATGGCGTCCACCTGGACGCCATCTTCGGCTGCTAAGCTGGGGCCAGTCCCTTTCTCGACTCTCCCCGGAGCATCCCCCATGAGCAGCATCCAGACCGTCGGCGTGATCGGCGCCGGCACGATGGGCAACGGCATCGCGCAGGCCTGCGCGGTGGCCGGCGTCCCCGTCATCATGGTCGACATCAGCGAGGCCGCCGTGCAGCGCGGCCTGGCCACCCTCGCCTCCAGCCTGGAGCGCCTGGTCAAGAAGGACAAGCTGACGGCCGAAGCGCGCGACGCCGCGCTGGCCCGCGTCAGCACCAGCACCGACTACGCGGCGCTCAACGCCGCCCAGCTGGTGATCGAGGCCGCCACCGAGCAGCTCGCGCTCAAGCTCAAGATCCTCGGCCAGCTCGATGCCCAGCTGCCGGCCGAGGCCATCATCGCCAGCAACACCAGCTCGATCTCGATCACCCAGCTGGCCGCCGCCACGCAGCGCGCCGACCGCGTGATCGGCATGCACTTCTTCAACCCGGTGCCGATGATGGCGCTGGTCGAGGTGATCCGCGGCCTGCAGACCTCGGACGCCACCTTCGGCGCGGTGCAGGCGCTGGCCACCGCGCTGGGCAAGACGCCGATCGAGGTGCGCAACGCGCCGGGCTTCGTCGTCAACCGCCTGCTGGTGCCGATGATCAACGAGGCCTTCTTCGTGCTGCAGGAAGGCGTCTCCAAGCCCGAGGACATCGACGCGGCGATGAAGCTGGGCTGCAACCACCCGATCGGCCCGCTGGCACTGGCCGACCTGGTCGGGCTCGACACCTGCCTGGCGATCATGGAGGTCTACATGGCCCAGTTCCAGGACTCCAAGTACCGCCCGGCCCCGCTGCTGCGCGAGTACGTGGCCGCCGGCTGGCTGGGCCGCAAGAGCGGGCGCGGCGTCTACAGCTACTGAGGTCCCGCGGGACGGGCGCTCCATGTCCCGGCGCCGGGGCGGGTGCCGGGCACCGCGGGCCCGGCCTCAGCCCTGCCGGGCCTGCAGCGCGCACTGGGCCTGCTGCAGCGCATCCAGCGCGGCGTCGTAGTCGTAGACGCGCAGCGCCTGCTGCACGCGGCGCAGGTCCTCCGGCGCCCAGGCCGCGCGCAGCACCGGCTCATGCTCGGACAGGCGCTGGGCGGACTGGAAATCGGCGATCAGGAACAGGTCCTGCAACTCCTCGACGGCCGCCCGCAGCGCGTCGCGGTTGTAGTAGCCGAGCGCCGCGCCCTCGGTGACCGCGGGCCGGACGTCGACCGCGGGACCGCCGTCCAGCCGCGCCCGCAGCGTGCCCAGCAGCGCCGCCAGCGCCTGCAGCACGGTGCCGGCCTGGGCCCTCAGCGCGGGATCCGCCGCCTGGCCCTCGACGCAGGCCGACAGGCCTTGCTCCAGGGCCTGGGCCTGGGCCATCACGGCCACCGCGCCGACCGCGCCGCAGGCCCCCTTGAGCGCGTGCAGCTGGCGGCGGGCCGCGTCGATGCGGCCTTCGGCCAGGGCGGGCGCGAGATCGGGCAGGCCGGCGCCGTAGTTCTCGCACAGCTGGCCCAGCACCCGGGCATAGACCTCCTCGCGCCCCGGCAGGTAGAACAGCGCGCGCGACATCGTCAGGCCCTCGATGCCGGCGAAGCGCCCGCCCCCTGCCGCTGCCCCCACTGCGGCCACCGCCCCCACATTCCCCACGGCCCCTTCAGCGCGGGCCGACCCCGCCGACGGCCCGGAGCCCGCGGCCTGCGGCAGCGCCGGATCGGCCGGACCGGCCGTGCCGGCGGCCGGGCGGGACGGATGCAGCACGATCACGCGGGCGCCCGACGACGGGCCCGCATCGGACCGGGCTGCGGCGTCCGAGACAGCCTCGGCCGGTGACCCCGGCGCCGGACGCCCGGCGTGCGGTGCGGACGACGACGCGGAGGCAGACGCGGACACGGACACGGACCCGAAGGCCGGCGCCGGAAAACCCACACCCGCCCACGCGCCGGCATCCCCGCCCACCGCCTCGGCCAGCGGCCCAGCGCCCGGCAGGCTCCCGTCCGGCGCCGCGCCGCCGGATGCGGCCGACACCGGCGCCGCATCGTGGCGGAGCCGCTCGACGGGCGTCGGCCAGCCCGCCGGATCGGCGTCGTGCGCGCCCTCGGCGGCGGTCGGGGATTCGGCCAGCGGACGCGGCGCCGGCAGCGCCGCCAGCACGCCCTCGCGAGCGGGCAGCCAGCGCTTGAGCATCGCGTACAGCCGCTCCGGATCGACCGGCTTGGCCAGATGGTCGTCCATGCCGGCGGCCAGACAGGCCTGCCGGTCGTCGCCGAAGGCGTTGGCCGTCATCGCCAGGATGGGCGTGCGCACATGGGCCGGCAGCTGGCGGATCTCGCGCGTGGCGCTGAGCCCGTCCATCACCGGCATCTGCATGTCCATCAGGATCAGGTCGTAGGGCACGCGCCGGGCCAGATCCAGCGCCTGCGCGCCGTGGTGGGCGACATCGACCTCCAGCCCGACCAGGCGCAGCAGCTCCAGCGCCACCTCCTGGTTGACGATGTTGTCCTCGGCCAGCAGCACGCGCGCGCCGCCACGGCTGTTGCGCAGCAGCAGCTCGTGGGCGTGGAAGCCACTGTCCGGATCGACGCCGGGAGGGCCGCGCCCGAGCAGGTCCATCACCGCATCGTGCAGGCCCGACAGCGTGACCGGCTTGTAGAGCAGGCCGTCGAAGCCCACGGCCATGGCCGTCTCGCGCAGCTGCGGATCGGCACTGGCCGTCACCGCCAGACAGGGCGGCAGCGCGCTGCCCAGGGCGCTGCGCAGATCGCTGAGCGTGTCCGGGCCGTCCAGCCCCGGCATGTGCCAGTCGATCAGCAGCAGGTCGTAGGGATGGCGGGTGCTGTGCGCCCGGTCGGCCAGGGCCAGGGCATCGTCGCCCGAGGCGGCGGTGTCCACCCGCATGCCGAAGCGGCGCAGCATCTCGGCCAGCGCGACGCGGGCCTCGGGCAGATCGTCGGCCACCAGCGCCCGCAGACCGTTCAGGCGGTGGCCGGCGCTGCTGGCCGCCGGCAGCTGGGCCCGCGCCAGACGGGCGGTGAACCAGAAGCAGCTGCCCTGCCCCGGCATGCTGTCGACCCCGACCTCACCGCCCAGCAGCTGGGCGATGCGCCGCGTGATCGCCAGGCCCAGCCCGGTGCCGCCGAAGCGCCGGGTGGTCGAGGTGTCGGCCTGCTCGAAGGCGTTGAACAGCGTGGCCAGCTTGTCCGGGGGCACGCCGATGCCGGTGTCGCGCACCGAGAAGCGCAGCAGCAGCGCGTCGCTGGCCGCCTCGACCAGCTCGCAGCGCAGCACGATCGAGCCCTGGTCGGTGAACTTCACCGCATTGCTCATCAGATTGAGCAGGGCCTGCGACAGCCGCGTGGGATCCCCGTGCAGCAGCGGCGGCACGCCCTCGCTGCTGACGACGATCTCCAGGCCCTTGCCGCGGGCCCGGTCGGCGACCATCGCGCAGGCGCGGGAGAGCACGCCGTCGACGGGGAAGTCCGTCTGCTCCAGGTGCAGCTTGCCGGACTCGATCTTGCTCAGGTCGAGCACGTCGTTGATGACGTCGAGCAGGTGGTGGGCGGCCTCCGAGACCTTGCCCAGACGCTCCGCATCGACGCCGTCGCGCGCGTCGCGGCGCATCAGGTGGGTCAGGCCGATGATGGCGTTCATCGGCGTGCGGATCTCGTGGCTCATGTTGGCCAGGAAGGCGCTCTTGGCCCGGTTGGCCTGCTCGGAGCGGTCACGCGCGGCCACCAGCTGCTCGTTGAGCGCCTGCAGCCGCAGCTCGGCCTGCTTGATCTGCGAGATGTCGGAGACCAGCACGAACACGCCCGCCACACCGTCGTCCTGGCGGTCGGGGATGTAGTGGATCCAGCCGTAGCGGGCCGGCCCGTGGCGCCGGCTCAGCGGGTACTCGAAGGAATGCTGCTCGCCGGCCAGCGCGGCCTCGAAGGCCTGGTGCAGCGCGACATCGCCGACGGCGCTGAACAGCTCGGCCCGGCGGGCGCCCAGCACCGGAGCACCCGGCCGACCCCAGTAGTCGATGTAGGCCTTGTTGGCGAAGCGGCAGACCTGGTCGCTGTCCCAGTAGGCCAGCATGTCGGGCAGGTTGTCGGTGATCGAGCGCAGGAAATGCTCGCTGGCCACCTGGGCGCGCATCGCCTGCTGCAGCTCCAGCGTGCGCTCGACGACGACCTCCTCCAGGTGATGGCGGTGCTGTTCGAGCTCGGCCTCGATGCGCCGGCGCTCGCTGATGTCGGCGAAGCTGAGCACCGCGCCGCCGGCCGGGCTTTCGACGGGCGCCCCCTGGCTGACGATGGGCGCGCAGTGCAGCAGCAGCCAGCGCATCTGGCCGGTCGGCGTCAGGATGGCCAGCTCGACGCTGTCCTGCACACCGGCGCCGGCCAGCACCCGGCCCAGCGGCGACTGCGCGGCGGGCAGCAGCTGGCCCTGGGGGTCCCGGAACTGCAGCCGCACCGGATCGGCCTGCAGCACCGAC
This sequence comes from Pseudaquabacterium rugosum, assembly GCF_038066575.1. Lineage (NCBI taxonomy): Bacteria > Pseudomonadati > Pseudomonadota > Betaproteobacteria > Burkholderiales > Sphaerotilaceae > Pseudaquabacterium > Pseudaquabacterium rugosum. Next base: position 87,820 of record NZ_JBBUTF010000019.1, read on the forward strand.
AGCGGCAGGCCCAGCAGCCGCTCGGCGGCCGGATTGCCGCGCAGCGGCCGGCCCGCGGCGTCGAAGACGATCACGCCCTCGCCGAGGGTGTCGACCATCACCCGGTACTGGCGCTCGCTGACGTGGAGCTGCTCGCGCATGCGACGGCGCTCGCCGATGTCCTCGAAGATGGAGACGAAGTAGGGCTCGTCGCGGCCGGCATCACGTCCGGCATCACGCACCAGCGAGACGGTGCGCGCCAGCCACTGCACGCCGCCGTCGGGCCGCAGGCAGCGCAGCTCCTGCGTGGCCGAGGCCAGCTCGCCGTCGAGCACGCGCTGCAGCTGGCGGGCGTGCTCGGCCCGGTGGTCCGGATGGATGAAGGACTCCAGCGACAGCGCCAGCAGCGCCTCGCGCGGATAGCCGCTGATCTCGCACAGCCGGGCGTTGACGCTGATCCAGCGCCCGTCGGGCCGGTGCTCGGCCATGCCGACGGCCGAGTTGTCGTAGGTGGCGCGGAAGCGCGCCTCGCTCTCGCGCAGCGCATGCTCGATGCGCTTGCGCCGCGTGATGTCGATCTGCAGCAGCACCGCCCCGCCCTGGCCGGTGCGCAGCGGCGAGACCACCAGATGGCGCCAGCGCGGCTCGGCCACGGCCCGCGCGGCGTACTCGAGCTCGAAGCTGTCGCGCTCGGCGCAGAGCACGTCCGCCACACCCAGCAGGGCCTCGGCCAGCGGCACGGCGGCCGGCGCGTCCGCACGGCCGCCCAGGCCACGGCACAGCGCGAGGAAGTCGTCGCCGACGGCGCCGCGCACCAGGCCCTCGCCGGCCTGGGCCTGCCAGGCGGCGTTGACGCTGCGCAGCCGGCCCTGGCGGTCGAGCACGCACATCGGATCGAGCAGCGAATCGCCCACCGCCGCCACCAGCGCATTGGATGCGCGCAGCGCCTGCTCGGCCTGCAGCCGCTCGGTGACGTCCCGGCAGACGCAGAACCACACCGCGCGGCCCTGCAGCTCGACCCGGCTGGCCGAGACCTCGAGCGCCACCGTCGCGCCATCGCGCCGTTCGACCTGCACCGACAGCAGGCTGCCGCCCGGTGGCGAGGCGCCCAGGTGCTCGCGCAGCGCGGCCACGCCCAGCCGCTGCTCGCGCTCGGCGTCCGACAGCGCGGCCACCTGCTCGATGCTGTAGCCGAGCATGCCGGCATAGGCCGGGTTCAGCTCGTCGATGCCGCCATCGACCGGCAGCAGCAGCACGCCGTCGCGCGACTGCTCGATCATCAGCTTGCGGCGCAGGGCGTCGTCGCGCAGCTGCTGCTGGATGCGGCGGTGCTCGGTGATGTCGCGCTTGGTGCCGACCACGCGCACCGGCGTGCCGGCGGCGTCGAGCTCGACCCGGCCCTGGTCGGCGATCCAGCGCACGCGGCCGTCCGGCCCCAGGTAGCGCAGCTCGACGACGAACTCGCCGCTGGAGACCAGCGCGTTGCGGATGACCTCGATCTGCAGCGCCTGGTCCTCCGGATGCACCAGATCGAGCGCGCGCGCCAGCGGCAGGGCCAGCGCCTGCGGGCCGGCGCCCAGCGGCGGCAGCGGCAGGCCGAGCAGCTCGAAGACCTCGGGCGAGAAATACAGCTGCGGCTCGTCGACCGTCCATTCCCAGACGCCCATGCGGCTGCCGGCCAGGGCCATCGCCAGCCGGCGCTGGCTGGCGCGCAGCGCCTGCTCGGCCTGGCGGCGCTCGGTGATGTCCTGCGCGGTGCCCACCAGCGCCTGCGGCCGCTCCTGCTGGTCGGTCTGCAGCGCGCCGCGCAGCGCCAGCCAGCGCGGCTGGCCGGCATCGTCATCCCAGCGCAGCTCGAAGGACAGCCGCGCCCCGGTGCGCACCGACTGCTCGACGGCCTGCTGCAGCCGCGGCAGGTCCTCCGGCCAGACCCGCTGGCGCAGCAGGGCCAGATCGACGTCGACCGACGGCCCGCCGGCCTCGCCCAGCACCGCGCACAGGCCGGGCGACAGGCGCAGCCGGCGCTGCCACGGATCCCACTCCCAGACGCCCATGCCGGCGGCCTCCAGCGCGACGGCCAGGCGCTGCTGGCTGCGCCGCAGCCGCTGCTCGACCGCCTGCTGGGCGCTGACGTCGCGCAGCCGCGCCAGCACGGTCGGCCGGCCCTCGTACCAGCCGGGCTCCAGCTGCAGCGCGAGGCTGCGCACGCCGGTGGCATCGTCCGCGGCGGGCGGCGCCAGATCGGCCTCCAGCCCGCGGACCTGCACCCCGGCGGCTCCGGCGGCTCCCGCGGCCCCCGCCGCGCCCGGCGGCAACGCGCCCGGCGGCACCGCCGCGGCCTCCCTGCCACGCGCCACAACCCCGACGGTCCCGACGGCAGCGGGCTCGGGACCGATGCGCAGCGTCAGCGCCTGGCTGCGCCCGCTGGCCAGCACCTGGGGCAGCAGCTGCGGATCGAGGTCCGGCCAGCCCTGCGTCAGCAGCCGACCGGTCAGATCGGCCTCGGGCTGGGCCAGCAGGCGGGCGGCCGCGGCATTGGCCTGCAGCACGCGGCCCGTGTCGTCGAGCAGCAGCAGGCCGTCCTGGGCCTGGGCCAGCAGCTCGTCCCAGCGGCGGCCGGACCACGCGGCCGTCGCCCCCGGCTGGTGCAGGGTGCCGACCGCCCACTGCGGCTCGCCCTGCTCGTCGCTCAGCAGGCAGGCACTGTCGGCCAGCCAGCGCGGGGCCGAGCCGTCGGCCGGCTGCACGCGGAAGCTGTCGGCGGGCAGTTGACCGTCGCGCAGCAGGCGCGCGAGGGCCGCCTCGCGCGGCGCGCGGTCCTGCGGATGGACACAGGCCAGCCAGTCGGCCAGCGCGAGGGCGACCGGCTCGCGGCCCGAACCCGGACGACCGACCAGTGCGGCCGCCGCCGCCGACAGCAGCACCTGCTGGCGCCGCAGGTCATGCAGCCAGACCGCCAGCTGGCCGTCGCCCCAGGTCGTCAGCAGGCGCAGCAGCGCCGCCGGCTCGCTGGCGGCACTGCGCAGCGCCTGGTGCTCGTCGGTGATGTCGCGGGCGACGCAGAAGACGCCGACGATGGCGCCGGCGGCGTCGGTCAGCGGCCCGCGCCGCGCCGACAGCACGCGCCGGCCGCCGGACAGGCGATGCGATTCGATGAAGGTCCGGGGCTGGCCGCTGGCCAGCACCTGCTGCACGTGGTCACGCACCTGGGCCTGGCTGGAGGCCGGCCAGACCTGGGCCTCCCGTGCCCCGGGCCGGGCCGCCTCGCCCAGCAGACGGCGGGCGGCGCGGTTCACGTAGCGCAGCTGCTGGTGCAGATCGCAGGCCAGGATCAGGTCACCGGCGAGCGCGGCGATGGCCTGCAGCTGGGCCGGATCACCGTCCATCGCGGCGGACGCCTGCGCGTCCGGGCCCAGGTCGTCGGCCGACCCACCGGCCTGCGGCGCGCGGCCACGGCGCGCCGCATGGCCGATGCCCGCCCCCAGGCCGGCGACGATGCCGACGGCCAGCCCCGCCCACGGCCCGGTGGCGCCACCGGCCACAGCGCCGGCCCAGGCCGGCAGCGCGGGCGTCCACGAGGACCCCAGTGCGGATCCCAGCGCGGACCCGACCACGGGCCACAAGGCCGAGACGGTCCAGGCCAGCGCGCCACCGACGGCCAGCGTGACCCCGGCCTGCTCCAGCGCCAGGCGCAGGGCACCGGGCCGCGGCGCGCCGGCCGGCACGCGATCCCACCCGGAGGCGCCGCTCATCGGCCCGCTCCGCCGGGCTCGCGGGGCTCGCCGGGATCACCCGCGGCCTGCACCGGCCCACGGTCATCGGGCGCGTCGAGCACGTCAGGCACGTCGGCAGCGTCGGACGGCTCCAGCAGGTCCAGCGTCTGCAGACAGGCGCAGATCTGCGGCGCCACGCGCTGCAGGGCATCGATGATCGACGGATCGAACTGCCGGCCCGTCTCCGCGACGACGATGTCCAGCGCCTGCTGCGCCGGCACCGGATCGCGGAACACCCGCGGCCGGGTCAAGGCATCGAGCGTCGCCGCCACCGCGGTCAGCCGGGCGCCCAGCGGGATGGCCTGCGCGGTCAGCCCGTCGGGATAGCCCAGGCCATCCCAGCGTTCGTGGTGGTGCAAGGCGATGGCGCTGGCCTGGCGCAGCATGCGGGCCACCGGGCCGTCCTGCGCCACGCGCTGCAGCGCCTGGTCGATCACCGAGGCGCCCTGGCGCGCATGGTCACGCATCTGGGCCCACTGTGGCGCATCGAGCGCATCGGGGCGTTGCAGCAGGCCGTCGGACAGGGCGAGCTTGCCGAGCTCGTGCAGCGGCACGCCGGCCAGCAGCGCCTCGGACTGCTGCGGCGCCAGCCGGTGGCTCTCCGGGCCGCTGCGCCGCAGCTCGGCCAGCAGCACCGCGACGAGCGCGCGCACGCGGGCCCCGCGCTGGCGGGCGCCGGGCTCGCGCTGCTCGGCCAGCGTGGCCAGCGCCAGCGCCAGCTCGGCGCTCCAGTGGCCGGCATCGGTGAGCTCGGCGAGGCCGGCGGCCGCGTGGCGGCCCTGGCCGGCAGAACCTGCGGACCCGGTGGACCCGGCGAAACCAGAGGGATCGGCGACGGCCACCGCAGCGGCCGATCCCGCCGCCGGCGCGCTCAGATGCTGCAGCGCCTGGCGGGCCTGCCGCAGCGCGATCTGCGCCCGCACCCGGGCCAGCAGCACGGCCGGCCGCACCGGCTTGCTGACGTAGTCCGAGGCGCCGAGCATCAGCCCGCGCTCGACATCGAACACCCCGTCGCGCTCGCACAGGAAGATCACCGGCACATCCACCGTCTGCGGGCGGGCGCGCAGCTCGGCCAGCACCTCGTAGCCGTCCATGTCGGGCATCAGCACATCCAGCAGGATCAGATCGGGCAGCGGCGCCAGACAGGCCAGCTTCAGCGCCTTGATGCCGCTGGCCGCCGCACGCACGCGGTGGCCGGGCGCCAGCAGCTCGCCAAGGGCCGTCAGATGCTCAGGATGGTCGTCGACGATCAGGATCAGCGGCAGGCTCACGTCAGCTCAGGTCCCGGACGGGGCTGGGGCGGACGCCGGGTCAGCCGGGTCCGGATGGAAGAAACGCGGGAAGTGGACGGCCACCGCAGGTCGGCCGTCATCGCGCCGCCATCATGCCAGCGCGCAGGCCGCTGAAAGCTGACGTCAGGCATGCCGGACGCAGACCGCGACGGCAGGGCCGCCCACCGTCCCGGACCGCGGACGGATTCAAGGAAACACCCCCGGCAGCCGAAGACCACGGCTCAGGCGGACTGGATGGCGCGCACGGCCTGCGCGCGCCAGCAGCGCCGCAGCCATGTCCGCCCTCACGCCCGCGCCGACGGGCGGGCCGGACGACGCACCGGGAGCTCCCTGATGACCATACCTCACTGGCTGCGCAATCTGCGCGTGGGCCAACGCTTCGGCCTGCTGGTCGCGATCGGCGCGGCGCTGAGCCTGCCGCTGGCCGGTCTGCTGGGACACAACCTGAGCCAGCAGGCCGACGCCGCCCGGGCCGAGCGCGACGGCATCACCCCGCTGGGCGCCGGGCTGACGCTGATGCGCCAGACCCAGCTGCACCGCGGCCTGACCGGGGCCTGGCTCAACGGCAACGCCCAGGCGGGCGAGCAGCGGCAGGCGGCGCAGTCCGAGGTCGACCGGGCGCTGCAGCAGCTGCGCAGCACCGTCTCCGCCTACGACGACGCCGCGCTCAACCAGACCGTGCAGACCCTCGAACGCGACTGGGCCGCGCTGCGCACCGCCGTGGCGGCCCGCGAACTGCCGCCGCCGCAGTCCTTCGCCCGCCACACCGCGCTGGTGGCGCGCCAGCGCCAGCTGCTGGCCCACATCGGCGATGTGTCGACGCTGCTGCTCGACCCGGCCCCCGACGGCTACTACCTGGTGATCACGGTGCTGGAGACCTTGCCGCAGCTCAGCGAGAGCCTGGGGCAGGCGCGGGCCATCGGCGCCGCGGCGCTGGCCCGCGGCCAGATCGGCGCCGGTGAGCAGGTGCGGCTGGCCGATCTGCAGGCCACGATGCACCAGCAGCGCGAGCAGCTCGAACGCCAGATGATGCGCATCGGCCAGCACGACGCCGCCCTGCAGGGCGCGCTGCAGCCGCGCCTGCAGCCGGCGCTCGACGCGCTGAAGGCGGCCGACACCACGCTGCAGCCCTTGCTGCAGGTGGCCGAGGGCGCACGGCCCACGGGCGAGAGCAGCGCCTACTTCAGCACGATGACCGGTCACATCGAGCCGCTGTTCGCGCTGGCCGATCTCAGCTACACGACCCTCGGCGCGCGGCTGCAGGCCCGCGTCGACGACATGCACACGCAACTGGCCGGCACCGCCGCCTTCATGGTGGCCTGCCTGGCGCTGGCGGCCTGGCTGTCGTGGGCGATGGCCCGGGCGATGCGCGACAACCTGCAGCAGGTCGAGCGCCTGAGCACCGATCTGGCCGCCGGGCGCCTGGACGGCCGCACGCGGCAGACCTCCGACGACGAACTGGGGCAGATGGTGCGCACGCTGGCCGCGGCCTCGCGCCAGCTGGGCCAGGTGCTGGGCAGCGTCCGCGCCACCGGCGACGAGGTGGGCACCGCCGCGGCCCAGATCGCCAGCGGCGTCGACGATCTCGGCGGCCGCAGCGCCCAGGCCGCCAGCAGCCTGCAGCAGATCGCCTCCTCGGTGCAGCAGCTGCGCGAGGCGGTCAGGACCAATGCCGACCACGCGGCCGAGGCCGCCCGTCAGGCCGCCGCCAGCCACGGCGTGGCCGGCAGCGGCGATGCGCTGATCGCCCAGGTGGTGCAGGCGATGGACGAGCTGGGCGCGCAGTCGCGGCGCATCGCCGACATCACCGGCCTGATCGACGGCATCGCCTTCCAGACCAACATCCTGGCGCTGAACGCCGCCGTCGAGGCCGCCCGCGCCGGCGAAGCCGGCCGCGGCTTCGCGGTGGTGGCCGCCGAGGTGCGCACGCTGGCCCAGCGCAGCGCGCAGGCCGCCCGCGAGATCAAGTCGCTGACGGCGGCCAGCGTGGAGAAGGTCGAGACCGGCGCGCGCGTCGTCAGCTCGGCCCGCGACACCATGGCCGAGATGCTGCGCCAGGCGCAGCAGGTCAGCGCGCTGGTCGAGGGCATCGGCCAGGCCACGCGCCAGCAGTCGGCCGAGATCGAGCAGACCAGCCAGGCGCTGACGCTGCTCGACCACGCGACGCAGCAGAACGTGGCGCTGGTCGAGGAATCGACGGCCGCCGCCGACAGCCTGAACCGCCAGGCCGACGGCCTGCGCCAGACGGTCAGCCGCTTCGAGGTGCTCGGCGACTGAGCGGCGGCGGCTGAGCAGCGACCGAGGCCGCGGGCCTCAGCGCGCCGGCGGATCCAGCAGATCGCCGGCGATCCAGCGCCGCACCGCGGCCAGCTGCACCTCGTTGAGCGCCATCTGCTCGCGCTCACAGAGGAACAGGATCTGGTTGAGCAGCCGGCGCGCCAGCGTGCGCACGTCGTCCTGGCCCTGGCCGAAGACGTGGCCGTTGAGCTGCATGCCGCGCAACAGGAACACCACCTCGCGCATCGACACCTCGCAGCCCGGCCGCGTGGCACAGGCCGCGACGATGCGGCGCGCGGTCTCGGTCGGCTCGTAGGGCTGCAGCTGCAGATCCGCGCACAGCTCGTCGAGGATGGCGCGCAGCGTCTGCGGCGGCAGCAGCGGCGCCTGCGTCGACGCACAGACCTCGCGCGCCAGCGCCAGCAGGGCGACATCGTGGGACACCGGCTCCTCGCCGGCAGCGGCCATCCGCTCGCCCGGGGCGTGGCCCTCGTCGGCCTCGGCGCCGTGCGATGCACCGCTGAAGCCCGAGCCCGTGCCAGTTCCCGTGCCCGCACCCGACGGCTCGGCCAGCGCGGCATCGGCCGCCGGCCCTTCGCCCTCCCCGGCCTCGGCGCGGGCGGCGGCGTCCAGCACCGCCTGACGGGCGGCGTCCAGCCGGCGGGCGGCCTGCGCCGCGGCCTGCCAGCGCAGGGCGCCCTCGCCGTCGGGCACGCTGCCCGGCACCTCGGGCGCGTGGCGCTGCGGATCGGCCAGACGACCGCCGGAGCCCGGCAGCCACAGCAGATCACTCAGCGCCAGCGTGCGGTAGAAGGCCTTGAAGCCGGGCTGGCCGTTCCACTGTTCGAGCAGCGGATAGAACTCGCGCTTGAGCTGCGAGGCCAGCCAACCGGCGGCCAGCGGCACCGGCGAGGCCGCCACCAGATGACGGATGCGCTGGGAGATGGCCTGCAGCTCCTCGCGGCTGCAGCTGCGCAGCACGTTGACCGGCGTGCCGCTGCCCGGCAGCGCGGCCGCCCCGGCCAGCACCGAGGATGCCGAAGCCGCCGCCAGCGGCAGCCCGCCCGGCGTGGCCGGCGCAACACCCGAGGCCGCCCACAGGCCGTGGCCCGGCGTGGGCAGCGGGCCCAGGCTGAACGGCCCCTCGGTGGGCACGCCCGGGGGCGGCGCCGAGGTGAAGGCGCGCGGCACCGGCAGCGTGGCCTCGACCGACATCTGGTGCACGGCCGAGGGCACGGCCGCCAGCGTCGAGGGCAGCGGCGTCGGGGCGATGCCACCGCCCAGGCCACCACCCAGACCACCGGCCATGGCATCCGCCTCGTCGACCGACAGGCCCAGCGCCTGGTCGATGAACTGGCGCTCGTCGATCAGCAGATCGGCCGAGGCCTTGTAGGTGGCCGACGGATAGCCGACGGCCAGCACCGCGGTGCGGCGGTCATGGCGGCGCAGCTTGAGCAGCACCGGGGTGAAGTCGGCATCGGCCGAGACGACGATGAACTCGTCGAAATGGGTCTCGTGCTGCAGCAGGTCGACGATGTCCAGCACCATGTGGATGTCGGTGCTGGTCTTGCCCTGGCTGGTGACGGGCGGGCAATCGACCACCTCGAATCCGGCGCGCAGAAAGGCGTGCCGGTACTTCTGGTACCAGTTCGGGTTCAGGTAGCAACGGCGCACCAGCAGCCGGCGGCGGCCGGCCGGCTGGGTGTCGTCATGGGGGGGCAGCGCGTCGGCCAGCCAATGGACCCAATCGACCGGCGCGCGGGCAAAGCGCTCCGCGGCGGCGGGGGAAAGTTGACGCAGCTGGCTGTAGACGTTGTCGAAGTCGACGAAGAGGGCACTTCTCATCAGGGCGCGAAGTATGACCCGGCCAGCCGGCACGGCGCTGACGGGGCCCCCGCAAGTCACGGGAAAAGCGGTCGATATGCCGGGCATCTCCCCAGCTTGTCGCCCTGGCCATGCCCGCACCCTCTCCTGCCGAACGCGCCACCGCGACGCCCGGGCTCCGCCTGCGGCCCCGGTCTGACACCCCCTTCCACCGGCCGGGCCTGCGCCTGCGGGCCGCGGCACTGGCCGTCGGCACCGGGCTGCTGGTGTCCTGTGGCGGCGGCGGTGGCGGGGGCAGCACGAGCGTGGCCAGCGACGGCGGCAGCGCCGAGCCGGTGGGCTCGGGCAGCGTGGTCAGCGGCGTGGGCGGGAGCAGCGGCACCGGTACCGGTAGCAGCACGGGCAGCAGCAGCACGTCAGGCAGCACCTCGGGCACCACGGCCAGCGGCGGCGCATCGACCGGCACCACCACCGGCACCACGACGAGCCCCACCGACGTCAGCGCCACCAGCCTGGCCGTGCTGGTGGCCGAGGGCGACCCCACCAGCGAGGCCATCGCCCGCGCCTACCAGGCCGCACGCGGCCTGTCCGACAGCCAGATCATCCGCGTCGCCCTCTCGACCGCCACCGAGACCCTGGGCGAGGCCGAGTTCGGCCTGCTGAAGTCGCGCATCGACGCCCAGCTCGGCGCCTCGACCCAGGCCCTGCTGGTGACCTGGAGCCAGCCCAGCCGCGTGACCGGCGCCTGCACGATGAGCCTGACCAGCGCGCTGACCTTCGGCTACGACAACCGCTGGTGCGGCCAGTGCAACCGCACCCAGGTCTCGCGCTACTACGGCGCGGCCACCCGCCGGCCCTGGACCGACCTGGGCCTGCGCCCGTCGATGATGCTGGGCGCCCGCACGCTGGCCCAGGCCCAGGCCCTGATCGCCCGCGGCCTGGCCGCCGAAGGCGCGCAGACCCGTGCCGCCGCCCAGCCCCAGGCCACCCTGCCCCAGGGCTGGCTGCTGCGCACCAGCGACAGCCTGCGCAGCGTGCGCTGGACCGACATGCAGGCCCTGTCCACCGGCGCCGCCGGCGGCGCCACCGCCGCCAGCCGCGTGCGCTGGCGCTACCAGGACAACAGCGCCGGTGCCGCCAGCGACCGCCTGAACGGCGCCGCCGACGTCATGTTCTACCTGACCGGCCTGGCCCGCGTGCCCGACATCACCGGCAACACCTACCTGCCCGGCGCCGTGGCCGACCACCTGACCAGCTTCGGCGGCGTGCTGCCCTCGGCCTACGGCCAGATGCCGGCCACCGACTGGCTGGACGCCGGCCTGACCGGCAGCTACGGCACCGTCGAGGAGCCCTGCAACTGGACCGAGAAGTTCCCGCGCGCCTCGGTGCTGGCCCAGCGCTACACCGCCGGCGACACGCTGATCGAGGCCTACTGGAAATCCGTCCAGTGGCCGGGCCAGGGCCTGTTCGTCGGCGATCCGCTGGCACGGCCCTGGGCGCCGGGCTGACGCCGCCCGGCACGCCCTCACCCCATCCGCCACCAACGCTGCCCGTCGGCCGCCACCGCCGAGGTGATCTCGCCGCGGTGCTGCAGATGGTTCAGATGCGCCACCGCCTCGCCGGTGGCCATGCCCAGCAGCTCGCCACCCTGGATCGGCCGCGCGAACAGCGCGGTGAACACGTCGACCGCCCGCAGCGGCCCGGCCGCCAGCCGCTCGCGCAGGCGCTGCAGGCCCAGGCCGTGGCCGCGGGCCAGACGGTCCAGCCGCGCGTGCACGCCGGTGAAGGGCTCGCCGTGCGAGGGCAGCACCAGGGTGTGCGCCGGCAGCCGCGCGCGCAGCCGCTCGATCGAGCCGATCCAGTCGCCCAGCGGGTCGGCCAGCGGCTCGGTCGGGTGCACGCTGACGTTCGACGAGATGCGCGGCAGGATCTGGTCACCGGCGATCAGCAGGCCGTCGGCCGGGCTCCACAGGCACACGTGCTCGGGCGAATGGCCGGTGCCGATCAGCACCTCCCAACGCCGCGCGCCGAGGGCCAGCACCTGCCCCTCGACCAGCCGCGCGTAGCTGTCGGGCAGCGCGTGGATCAGCCGGCCGAAGCCGCCGAAACGGGCCTTGTAGGCCTGCAGCGCCGTGTCGTCCCAGCCGGCCTCGCGGTAGAAGCGCAGCGCGGCGGCCGGCGCAGGGCGGCCGGTGTCGGCGGCCAGCACGCGGCAGGTCAGGTACTCGGTGCGGCTCATGGCCAGCGTGCAGCCGGCGTGCTCGCACAGCCAGCCGGCCATGCCGACGTGATCGGGGTGCATGTGGGTGACGATCACCCGCGTCAGCCGCGCGCCCTGGGGCGTGGCCGCCAGCGGCCCGTCGGGCGCCAGCAGCGCCGACCAGGCCTGCTGCACCGGCGGCGTGCAGGTGCCGGTGTCGACCACCGCCCAGCCGGGGCCGTGTTCATCCTCGTCGGCCAGCAGCCACAGGTTGATGTGGTCCAGGCTGAAGGGCAGCGGCATGCGCAGCCACAGCAGGCCCGGCGCGATCTCGCGCACCGCGCCGAAGGCCGGCGGCTCGCCGCAGGGGTAGGCCAGCGGCAGCGGGGTCTCGGCGGCGGGGGTGGCCGACACGGTGGTCGACACGGTGGCGGGCGGGGTCACGAAGGAGGCGTCCATGCGCCGGAATTGTGCCGACGCGCGCCTCCATCGAACGACCGTTCGTATCGGGATGCACCCTAGCCGGCTCAGGCCACCACGCTGTCCAGCAGCCGCTCGCCCTCGGCCGGCGTGCCGTCCTCGCCCCAGCCGTGGTCGCACAGGGCCACGGTGGCGGCCATCTCGGGCGTCAGCGGGCGGGCCAGCAGATAGCCCTGGCCCTGCTCGCAGCCGAGCGCACGCAGCCGCGCCAGCTGCACCGGCGTCTCGATGCCCTCGGCGATCACCGTCTTGCCGAGCGCGTGGCCCAGCGTGATCACCGCCTTGACCACCTCCGCATCGCGCCCGCCGTCCTGCAGGCGCTGGACGAAGCTGCGGTCGATCTTCAGGCTGGTGATGGGCAGCGTGCTCAGGTAGCTCAGGCTGGAGTAGCCGGTGCCGAAGTCGTCCACGCTCAGGCCCACGCCCAGCTCGCGCAGGCGGGCCATCACCTCCAGCGCCGCGTCCAGGCGCTGCATCAGCGTGCTCTCGGTGATCTCCAGCGTCAGCTGGCAGGCGTCCAGGCCGTTGGTCAGCAAGGCCGTGGCCACCTGGGCGACGAAGCCCTCGCGGCACATGTCGGTGCCCGAGACGTTGACGTGCACGCTCGGCTTGCGCACCACCCCCGGCAGCACCTGGAAGTGCCGCAGCCGGGCGCAGGCGCTGCGCAGCACCCAGTCGGTCAGCGCGCCCATCTGGGCCGAATCCTCGGCGATGGGCACGAAGGTGGACGGCGGCACCGGCCCCAGCTCCGGGTGCGTCCAGCGCACCAGGGCCTCGAAGCTGGCCAGCTCGCCGGTGCGCAGCTGGTAGATCGGCTGGAAGGCCAGGCTCAGCTGCTGCTGCTCCAGCGCCTTGCGCAGCTCGCGCTCCAGGTTGACCTGCTCGGCCAGCTGCGCCCGCAGGCTGGCATCGAAGACGGCCGTGCGCGCCCGCCCGCCGTTCTTGGCGCGGTACATCGCGATGTCGGCATCGCGCAGCACATCGCCCGGGCTGTGATAGCCCACCGCGCTGAAGGTGATGCCGATCGAGGCCGAGGTGCGCAGCTCGTTGCCATCGACGTCGAAGGGCCGCGCGAACGACTGCTGCAGCCGCTCGGCCATCTCCAGCGCCTCGGCCTCGTCGGCCATGCCGTCGACCAGGATGGCGAACTCGTCGCCGCCCAGCCGGCCGACCACGTCCACCGGCCGCACCTGATCGCGGATGCGCTGGGCCACCAGCGTCAGGAAGCGGTCGCCGGCGGCATGGCCCAGCGTGTCGTTGATGAGCTTGAAGCGGTCGAAATCCAGGTACATCACCGCGAAGTGGAAGCGGCTGTCGCCATGGCAGCGCGCGATCGCCTGCTCCAGGCAGTGGCCGAAGCGGATGCGGTTGGCCAGCGAGGTCAGGCTGTCGTGGTAGGCGATGTGGTGCAGCCGCGCCTCGGCCCGGCGGCGCGCGGTGATGTCCTGCGCCTGCAGGATCAGGCAGGGGCGCTCGGGCTGCTCCGCCTCGTCCTCGCCACCGAAGTGGCCGCTGTGCATGCTGATGACCACCTCATCCCCGCTGGGGCGCACGCCGCGCAGCTCGACCGCCTCGTCCTCACCCAGACGGGCCTGCACCGACTGCCACTGCCGCTCCAGGATGCCGACATCCTCGGCATGGACGAAACGGCGGAAATCATGCCCCTGCAGCGCATCCACCCGCACACCCAGCAACTGGCCGAGCGCCGCATTGGCCTGCAGCACCCGCCCATCGGCATCGACCAGCGCCATGCCGATGGCCGCGTGCGAGAAGGCGGCGTGGAAGCGCTGCTCGCTCAGCCGCAACTCACGCAGGTGGCGGGCGGCCAGCTCGGCCTCCCGCTCGGCGGCGTGCACGCGCTGGGCCTGCGCCTGGCGCTGCTGCTCTCGCTGGCGCAGGTGCAGGTGCAGCGCCAGCCCGCCGGCCGCCGCCAGGGCCCCCAGCGCCGCCGCCGACGACAGCGCCGACGAGGGCCAGGCCTGCAGCGCGCCTGCCGCCAGCAGCAGCGCGCCGAAGGTGGCGGCGCGGCGGCGCAGGCGGATGCGGCTGTCGACGGGCTGGTCAGCCGGGGGAGTGGCCGCACGACCCAGGCGCCGCAGGCGGCGGGTGAGCGCGCGGGCCAGCAGCCGGGCACCGATGCGCAGCCGATGCAGCCGGCGCAGCCCTGCCCCACCGTGACGCGGCGACGAAGGCCGGAGCGGGACCGGAGAGACGGCAGGCGGAAGCGACATCGGGGTGGCGGCGGGCGACGAACGGCTGAGGGCGCACGCGGGGCCGGGAGGGCCTCGGTGGGTCACTCAGCCAACATCGGCAGGGGGGCGGCGCACTTGAGCAGCTCCCGACACACCCGATCGGCGCCGAAGGCGGCGGCATCGGCCAACCGCGCAGCGGCGCCGGAAGCCAGGATCAGCCGGCAGGAACGGCTTCAGGTGCGCCGCTGGAAGCAGGCCCTCGGCCCGCCCCCCGCCGCCTTGCGATGAGCCCGAGCCCCAGGGAACCCAAGATCATCAGCGCAGCACCGGAGGGCTCCGGCACGACCGACGTGGAAATCACCTCCGCCGGCAGCTGGAAGTCCGTCCGGTAGACCGTCCCGACACCAGTATCGGGATCGACGGACTCCCAGAGGTAGTCGAAGTACATGCTGAACGTCTCCTGGCCCGTGAAGGCATCGGAGCGGAACTTGAGGTTGAAGTCCCCAGACAGATTGCCTGTATTTGGCGTGCGGCCCGGCGTCTCCCAGTTGTACGGCGGCTGCTCCCCGAGCAGACCACCGCCAGGGGTGTAGATGAAGCCCGGAAGGTCCCCAACCGTGATCGGAGGTTCAGCGCCTGCCGGCGTGACATGGATGCTGGCGATGCCGTCGCCACCGGCATGGATCTCCCAGCTCCACTGGTGCAACCCCGCGTTCCAAACCGGACTCGTCACCGTGACGGGCGGCGGCGGAACCAGCGGCGGGTCGACAGCCCAAGCCGACAGGGACAACAGCGACGACAGCACGCCGACCGACAGAGCACGTTGATGCGAGCGCATGTGCGAACCTCCTGAAATCCGAGCGGTGACTGATCCACCGCCGCTGCCCCGCGCAGCGACGGCTCGTCACGCCCGTGGATATCAAGACACAGGACGCGCTTGGCGTGACTGAGGTGCGTCAATGCAGTGATACACCGGCGACCCGCTGCTGACGGCGCTGTGCGCGATCTCCGCCGGGGCGGAGGACTGGGTCGATGTCAGCGAGTGGGGCGAGTTCAAGCTGGAGTGGTTGCGTCGCTTCCTGCCGTTCGAGCAGGGCATCGCCTCGCAC
>NZ_JBBUTF010000020.1:0-102045 GCF_038066575.1 Pseudaquabacterium rugosum
TCCGGGGGGGGGTTGTTGGGGGGGGGGGGGGCGTGCACCGAGCGCGGGGCGCGGGGCGGCTGACCGGATCCCTCCGTGTCCCCCGCCGTCCGTCCACTGGACGGACGGCTCCTCCTTGACCTGCGGGATCCGGTCAGCCGCCCCACGCCCCGCCTCATCACCCTGGCATGTCCGCTGCCGCTGCTGCTGCTGCTGCTGCCGCCGGTTCCGGTGGTGGCAGGCGGGGGCCGGTGGCCTGGGGGCGCTCACGCAAGTCAAGGAGGAGACGACCGTCCGGCGGACGGTCGGCGGGGGACATGGAGTGAGCGCCCCCAGGCCACCGGCCCTCGCGAGCTCCGTCCATCGGCCTCCGCCAGCTCAGCTCGCCACGTCGCCGTGCAGCCAGGGCGACATGGCCCAGCACGTCAACCGCCGAGCCATCCTTCCGCCCATCCACCCGCCCACCACCCATGGCTACACTCGCCCGCCATGAGTGCCTCCACCCTCGACTCGCTGCTCACCCGCGCCGATCGCCTGCTGGCCCGGCTCGAACACCTGGTGCCCCAGGCCCTGTCCGCACCCGACTGGGACGCCTCCGTCGCCTACCGCTACCGCAAGCGCGGCGCCGCCGGCTGGCTGCAGCCCGTGCGCCACCTCGCCACCATCACCTTCGACGACATCCAGGAAGTCGATGGCCAGAAGGAGCGCCTGCTGCGCAACACCGAACAGTTCGTCGCCGGCCGCCCCGCCAACAACGTGCTGATGACCGGCGCCCGCGGCACCGGCAAGAGCAGCCTGGTCAAGGCCTGCCTCAACGCCTACGCGCCCCGCGGCCTGCGCCTGATCGAGGTCGACAAGACCGACCTCGTCGACCTGCCCGACCTCGTCGACCTCGTCGCCAGCCGCCCCGAGCGCTTCATCGTCTTCTGCGACGACCTCAGCTTCGACGACGGCGAGCCCGGCTACAAGGCCCTCAAGAGCATCCTCGACGGCAGCGTCTCGGCCACCGGCGACAACGTGCTGATCTACGCCACCAGCAACCGCCGCCACCTGCTGCCCGAGTACATGAAGGAGAACCTCGGCTACAAGCACACCGAGGACGGCGAGGTCCACCCCGGCGAGGGCGTCGAGGAGAAGATCAGCCTGTCCGAGCGCTTCGGCCTGTGGATCAGCTTCTACCCGTTCAGCCAGGACGAGTACCTGGCCATCGTCGCCCAGTGGCTGAGCCACTACGGCCTCGACGAGGCCGCCATCGATGCCGCCCGCCAGCCCGCGCTGGTCTGGGCGCTGGAGCGCGGCTCGCGCTCCGGCCGCGTCGCCTTCCAGTTCGCCCGTGATCTGGCCGGCCGCCATCGCCCCGGAGCCGCACCGGCCGACGACGGCTTCGTGCTGCAGCCCATGGTGCGGGCCGACGAGATCGAACCCCCGGCCGGACTCGACCATGTCTGAGCCCGCCGACACCCCCCGCATCACCCGCGTCGACGGCGCCCCGCAAGGCGACCGCCCGGTCACCGACGTCGCCGTCGGCGTGCTCGTGCGCCGCACCCAGGACGCCGACGGCCGCTGGCACGAGGCCGATTTCCTGCTGACCAGCCGCCCGGTCGGCAAGGTCTACGCCGGCTGCTGGGAATTCCCCGGCGGCAAGTTCGAGCCGGGCGAGACGCTGGAGCAGGCCCTGCGCCGCGAGCTGCAGGAGGAGATCGGCATCACCATCGGCGCCATCCAGCCCTGGCGCGTCGAGCTGTTCGACTATCCGCATGCCCGCGTGCGCCTGCAGTTCTGCAAGGTCCACGACTGGACGGGTGAGTTCGAGATGCGTGAAGGCCAGCAGATGGCCTGGTGCCGCCTGCCGGTGGCCGTCAGCCCGGTGCTGCCCGGCACGTTGCCGGTGCTGCGCTGGTTCGCCGACGAGCGGGGGCACGCCGGCGCGTTGTGCGCCGACGGTTCCGCCTGACGCCCGTCGCGTTCCCCGCATTCGCGGGGCGCGACCTCACGCGCGAGACGGACCGGACTTTTCCGCCGATCCGCAACAGGGCGTGACGCGGATACTGCGCACCGCGCCGGGGCCGCAGTTCGACCTCGGCGTCCATGCCTTGTCCGCCTACATTCCCCAGATCGACGGCCTGCGCGCGCTGGCCGTGCTCGGTGTCCTGCTGTTCCATGTCCACTGGTCAGGCCTGCCCGGTGGCTTTCTCGGCGTCGATGTCTTCTTCGTCATCTCCGGCTGGCTGATCATCGGCCTGCTGCGCGAGCAGGTGCTGGCGCAGCGCTTCTCGTGGCCGGTGTTCCTGGGCCGGCGCGTGCTGCGGCTGGCGCCGGCGCTGCTGCTGACCGTGCTGCTGACCGTCGCGGTGTTCGGCATCGTGCGGCCACCGGCGCTGCAGGGCGATCTGCAGGCCAGCGCCTGGGCCAGCCTGCTGGCGGTGGCCAACCTCTGGTTCCTGGCCACCACCTCCTACTTCGCCGACAACCAGGACGCGCCGCTGCTGCACACCTGGTCGCTGGCCGTCGAGGAGCAGTTCTATCTGGTCGCGCCTCTGCTGGTCTGGTGGCTCTACCGGCGCGGCGTGCCGGAGCGCGAGCGGCGGCTGTGGCTGCTGGCCACCGTCGGCCTGTGCGTGCTGGCCGAGGTCTGGACCCGGCTCGCGCCCGGCCAGGCCTTCTACCTACCGGTCACCCGTGCCTGGGAGTTCCTGGCCGGCGGCGCGCTGCGCATCGGCCTGCCACCCGGGCGCTGGCCGCGCCTGCGCCGCGCCGGTGGCTGGGCCGGGCTGGCACTGCTGGCCGCCTGCTACCACCTGACCGACGAGCGCGCGCACTTTCCCGGCCTCGGCGCGCTGCCCGGCGTGCTGGCCACGCTGCTGATCCTGGCGGCGGCCGGCTGCGGTGGCATGCTCGACCGGCTGCTGGCCTGGGCGCCGCTGCGCGGGATCGGGCGCATCTCGTATTCGGTCTACCTGGTGCACTGGCCGCTGGTCTGCCTGGCGATGACCTTCGCCGCGCTGTACTCGGTCAAGGTGCAGTTGCTGGTCATCGGCCTGAGCCTGGTGCTGGGGGCCTTGAGCTGGGCGCTGGTCGAGGCCCCGGCGCGGGCGCTGGCCGGTCGTCTGCGCTGGGTCGACGTCGGTCGTGGCTATGTCCTCGTCCTCGGGCTGGCGCTGGCCGCGGTGCCCCTGCTGCGGCTGGCGACCACGGCCTGGTGGGCGGATCACCCGCGGGCCCTGGCCTGGGCCGAGTTCCACGACGCGCGCGACGTGTTCCACGAGGGCGGCTGCCTGCTGACGGCCGACCGGGTGCACGACGCCGGCCTGAGCCTGCCCGAGCCCTGTCTGCGCCTGGTGCCCGGCCGCCGCCATGTTCTGGTGTTGGGCGACAGCCATGCGGCCAACCTCGGCGCTCTGCTGCAGGCGCATCTGGGCGCCGGCGTTCAGGTGCTGCGGGCGCCGGCCATCGGCTGCCGCCCGGTGCTGGGCAGCAGTGGCTCGGCCGACTGCCGGGCCTGGTTCGAGCGGATGCTCGGCCCCTGGCTGCAGGCACACGCCGGCCGCATCGACGAGCTGGTGCTGGTCGGCTACTGGGAGACGGGTGACCCGGTCCGGCTGGCCGAGACCGTGCGCCGCGCGCTGCCGCTGGTGCGGCAGGTGACCGTCGTCGGCCCCTGGCCCGACTACCTGTCGCGCGTACCCGGCCTGCTGGCCTGGAGCGAGATCCTCGGCACCGACCTCGCACCGCGCCTGATGCGCCGCGAGCGCCAGGCCCTGGTCGACGCGCTGCGCGCCGAGGTGCCGGCGCCGGCGCGCTACGTCGACGCCTGGCGCGGGGTCTGCACGCCGCGCTGCGAGCCGAGCGACGACGAGGGCCGGCCGCTCTACATCGACCGCAACCACCTGAGCATCGCCGGCGTGCAGCGCCTGCTCGGCCAGGCCTGGCCGGAGCCGGCGGCCGGGCGCTGAGCGGGCCGCGCCACCGGCGCCGGTCGCGGCCCGTGCGGCCGCCCTCGCTACACTCAGGCCCATGGAATGGCTGGACAGCATCAAATGGGACCGCGACGGCCTCGTGCCGGTGATCGCGCAGGAGGCGGCCAGCGGTGACGTGCTGATGTTCGCGTGGATGAACCGCGAGGCCCTGCAGCTCACCGCCGAGCGCCAGCAGGCCGTCTACTTCAGCCGCTCGCGCCAGCGGCTGTGGCACAAGGGCGAGGAGAGCGGGCACTTCCAGCAGGTGCACGAGATCCGCCTGGACTGCGACAACGACGTCGTGCTGCTCAAGATCACCCAGCTCGGCCACGAGCCCGGCATCGCCTGCCACACCGGCCGCCACAGCTGCTTCTACAGCGTGCTGCGCGACGGCGCCTGGCAGCCGGTCGAGCCGGTGCTGCAGGATCCGGCCACCATCTACCGCCAGCCCAAGCCATGACCGCACCGATGCTTTCCCAGGATCTGCTGGCCCGTCTGGCCGAGGTCATCGAATCGCGCAAGCCCGCCGCCGGCGGCGATCCCGACAAGAGCTACGTCGCCCGCCTGTTCCACAAGGGCACCGACACCATCCTGAAGAAGGTCGGCGAGGAAGCCGTCGAGACGGTGATGGCCGGCAAGGACGGCGACCGGCAGAAGATCGTCTACGAGGTGGCCGATCTGTGGTTCCACTCGATGGTCGCGCTGGCCCATTTCGACCTCAAGCCGGCCGACGTGGTGGCCGAGCTGGCCCGCCGCGAGGGCCTGTCCGGCCTCGAGGAATTCGCCCGCCGGCCGGGCTGAACGCCCACCGCCACGCCGGCCCGCATCGCCCAGACCGTCGATCACCATGTCCTCGCCTGCCGCCGAACCCGTCGTCCTCGATCCGGAGCGTGAGCGCTCGCTGATCACGCTCGGTCACGTCAGCTACGCGCTGCATGCCTTCGTCGCCATCGGTGCGGTGCTGCCGGGCACCCAGGCCAGCGTCGGCCTGCTGGTGCTGGCCTTCGTGATCGACCTGGTCAAGCGCGACGAGGCGGCCGGCAGCTGGCAGGCCAGCCACTTCCGCTGGCGCATCCGCAGCGTGCTGTGGTCGGCGCTGGCCTACGGGCTGACGCTGCCGCTGTGGCTGCTGCTGATCGTCCCGGGCTGGATCGCCTGGGGGCTGATCTCGGTCTGGTTCCTCTGGCGGGTGCTGCGCGGCTGGACCGCGCTGCGTGACCGCCGGCCGATGCCGGTCTGAGGCACCGGCCGCCCGGGGCCGGCGGCGCGCCCGTCGACGCCCCTGTCCTTTCCCTTCGCCTTCCGTCCCATGCACACCGATCCGAACTGCATCTTCTGCAAGATCGTCGCCGGCCAGATCCCGGCCCGCAAGGTCCACGAGGACGACGAGCTGCTGGCCTTCCACGACATCGCGCCCTGGGCGCCGGTGCACGTGCTGATCATCCCCAAGACCCACATCGTCAGCATGGCCGAGGTGACCGATGCCGAGGCCGCCCTGCTGGGCCGCATGATGACGCTGTCGCCGAAGCTGATGCGTGATCTGGGGGTCACCAACGGCTTCCGTCACATCATCAACACCGGTGTCGACGGCGCGCAGGAGGTGATGCACCTGCACCTGCACGTGATGGGCGGCCCGCGTCCCTGGTCCAAGGGCTGACCGACGGCGGTGTCCGGCACGGCGGCACGGCGGCCCAGGCCCGGCGCCGTGGGGCCTGCCGCCATCGCGGCCTGCACGACTCTGTGTCGTCGCGGCCACGGTGGCGACACGGCCGGCCCCTAGAATGGTCCGTTTTCTCCCATCGCCGGGCGTCCGTTCCGTGACGGCCGCGCGGACGGGGGGCTTTCAATTCCGGTTGCCGGCCTCATGTGCCGGCATCCTTCCCTCACGCAGGAGTCTCGACATGGGTTCATTCAGCATCTGGCACTGGCTGATCGTGCTGGTCGTGGTGGTGCTGATCTTCGGTACCAAGAAGCTCAAGAACGTCGGCAGTGACCTCGGGTCGGCCGTCAAGGGCTTCAAGGACGGCATGCGCGACGGCAATGCCGCCGCCGACACGCCGCAGCAGGTCACCCAGAAGGCGGCCGACGCCAACACCGTCGACGTCGAGGCCAAGACCAAGTCCTGAGTCCGGCCGCTGTCGGCGCGGCCTGGCGCCGCCGCCGACCGGGTGGCCGCGCACCGGCCCGCCGTTGCCGCCGTCCCTGAGCCGTTCTGTCCGGTCGACCCCGCCTTCCGGGGGCGGCCGGATCTTCCCTGCCGTCCCCGCGCATGATCGACCTCGGCTTCGACAAGATGCTCATCGTCGGTACCGTGGCCTTGCTGGTCATCGGTCCGAAGGACCTGCCGCGCGTCGCCCGCACGGTGGGCACCATGCTGGGCAAGGCCCGGCGCTACGTCACCGACGTCAAGGCCGAGGTGTCCCGCTCGATCGAGCTGGAGGAGCTGCAGAAGGCCAAGGCCCAGTTCGAGTCCGCCGCGCGCGACGTCGAGCACTCGGTCCACGAGCAGTTCAACCAGATCGGTGGCGAGGTCTCCGGCGCGCTGTCGGGTGACGACACGTCCTGGTCGTCCAGCGGTTCCGCCTGGGAGCCGCCGCCTCCGGCCTACAAGCATCCGGACAAGCACTGGCGCGTCAAGCGCGGTGCGATGCCCCGGTGGTACAAGCAGCGCCAGGGCGTGCGGCAGAAGGTGCAGTCGGGCGCGGCCCGTGTGGCCCGCCACCGCCCGCGTCCCGGCACCCTGAAGTGAAGTCAAGCGAGCCCTGCCGCGATGAGTGAACCCCGCGACGAGCTCGAAGGCACCGAGCAGCCCTTCGTCTCCCACCTGATCGAACTGCGCGACCGCCTGGTGCGCGCGCTGCTGGCCGTGGCCGTGGTCTTCGGCGGGCTGTGCCTGTGGCCGGGGCCCGGCGGCATGTACGACCTGCTGGCCGCGCCGCTGATCGCCCACCTGCCCAAGGGTTCGACGCTGATCGCCACCAGCGTGATCTCGCCGTTCATCGTGCCGTTGAAGATCACGCTGATGGCGGCCTTCCTGGTCGCGCTGCCGATCGTGCTCTACCAGGTCTGGGCCTTCGTCGCGCCCGGCCTCTACAACCACGAGAAGAAGATGGTGCTGCCGCTGGTCGTCAGCAGCACCCTGCTGTTCCTGGTCGGCGTGGCCTTCTGCTACTTCTTCGTCTTCGGCAAGGTCTTCGCGTTCATCCAGAGCTTCGCGCCCAAGAGCATCACGGCCGCGCCGGACATCGAGGCCTATCTGAGCTTCGTGCTGACCATGTTCATCGCCTTCGGCGCCGCCTTCGAGGTGCCGGTGGCGGTGGTGGTGCTGGCGCGCATCGGCCTGGTGACGATCGCCCAGCTCAAGGAGTGGCGCGGCTACTTCATCGTCGTGGCCTTCATCATCGCGGCCGTCGTCACGCCGCCCGACGTGGTCTCGCAGCTGGCGCTGGCCATCCCGATGTGCATCCTCTACGAGGTCGGCATCTGGTCGGCCCAGGTCTTCATCCGCCATACCCAGCGGCCCGAGGACGCGGCCGAGGACAACAAGGCGGCCTGAGGCCGGTCACCCGCCCCGGGTCTCCAGGGCGGGACCCGCATCTGGCGCTGTTGTGGCACGGCCGCGTGCGACGCGCACGCAGCGCCGTGCGGTCAGCGCCGTGCGATCTGCGGTGGCCTGCGGGCCACCGACAGTTTCAGCTCCAGCGCCTGGCTGCCGCGCTGCACCGCCACCGTCACCGGCTGGCCCGGCGTCAGCGCCGCGACCTGGTTGAGCAACTCCGGGACACTGTGGACGGTGCGGCCGTCGATCTCGCGCACCACATCGCCCGGGCGCATGCCGCCCTTGGCCGCCGGCCCTTCGGCCAGCACGCCGGTGATCAGCACGCCCTCGCTGACCGGCAGGTGGAAGCTCTCGACGAACTCGGGCGTCAGCTCGCGCGGCTCGACGCCGAGCCAGCCGCGCGTGACCTGGCCGTCGCGCAGCAGGCTCTCCATCACCTGGCGCGCCAGATCGACCGGGATCGCGAAGCCGATGCCCATGCTGCCACCCGAGCGCGAGAAGATCGCGGTGTTGATGCCCACCAGATGGCCCTGGGCGTCGACCAGCGCGCCGCCCGAGTTGCCCGGGTTGATCGCCGCATCGGTCTGGATGAAGCTCTCGAACGTCGACAGGCCCAGCCCCTGGCGGCCGAGCGCACTGACGATGCCGGCCGTCACCGTCTGGCCGACGTTGAACGGGTTGCCGATCGCCAGCACCGCGTCGCCCACCTGCAGCGCATCGACGCGGCCCAGCGTGATCGCCGGCAGCTCGTCGAGCGCGATGCGCAGCACGGCCAGATCGGTTTCCGGATCGGTGCCCACCACCTCGGCCACGGCCTGGCGGCCATCGCTCAGCCGCACCATGATGCGGCCGGCTCCTTCGACCACGTGGTTGTTGGTCAGCAGCACGCCGTCGCTGGAGACGATGACGCCGGAGCCGAAGCCGGTCTCGTCCGGATCGACCCGGGGCAGGGCGTTGAACGGCCGGCTGCCGCCCCGCTCGTCCTGCGCGTTGGCCGACTTGCTGGCCATCACGCTGACGACGGCCGGTGCGGCCACGCGGGCTGCCGTCGCGTAGCCGCCACCGCTGGCGGCCGGCTCGGGCATCAGCCGCGGCAACCCGGTGGGCACGCTGCGCAGGGTGACCACGGGTGGCCCGTTCCAGCCGGCCGCACGGGGTGCCGGACCGAGCCAGTGGGGCTTGAGGGTGCCGATGACGAACACGGTGGCCAGCACCACCGTGACGGCCTGCGAAAATAGCAACCAGAGTCTGCGCATGGGGTGCAGCACCATCGCCGGCGACGGCCCATCGGGCCGCGCAGGGCAGGGAGCAAGGCGGATGGCCCGCAGAGATCAGCTCGTGACCTACCTCGGCCAACTGCTGGAGGTCGACCGCTACAAGGATTATGGGCCGAACGGCCTGCAGATCGAGGGCGGCGGCGAGATCCGCCGCATCGTCAGCGGCGTGACGGCCAGCCTGGACCTCATCGAGGCCGCCATCGCCTGGCGGGCCGATGCGCTGCTGGTCCATCACGGTCTGTTCTGGCGTGGCCATGACGGTCGCCTGACCGGCTGGCTGCGCCAGCGCGTGGCGCGCCTGATGGCCCATGACATCAACCTGCTGGCCTACCACCTGCCGCTGGACGGTCATGCGGCGCTGGGCAACAACGCGACCTTGGGCGCGTGCCTGGGGCTGCGCGCGGATGCCCGCTTCGGTGAGCAGGCGCTGGGCTTCATCGGCGATGCCCCGGCCGATCTGGCGGACGCCGGTGCGCTCGCGCGCCGCTGCGCCGAGGTGCTGGGCCGGGAGCCGGTGCTGCTGCCGGGCGATGGCCGGCCCTTGCGTCGCATCGCCTGGTGCACCGGCGGTGCCCAGGGCTGGTTCGAGGCGGCGATCGCCGCAGGTGCCGATGCCTACATCAGCGGCGAGCTGTCGGAGCCGCAGGCGCACCTGGCCCGCGAGACCGGCGCCGCCTATCTGGCCTGCGGCCACCACGCGACCGAGCGCTACGGCGCACCGGCGCTCGGCGAACATCTGGCGCGCGAGTTCGGCCTCGAGCACCGTTTCATCGAGATCGACAACCCGGCATGAGCCTGCAGACCATGGTGAACGATTCCGCCGCTCCCGGGCCCCAGGTGGCGCCGGCCCCGTCCGTCACGCCGCCCTGGCTGTCGCTGAGCATGGGGGATCCGGCCGGCATCGGTCCCGAGACCATCGTGCGTGCGGCCGCCGCCGGTGCCCTCGACCGCGTGCTCGTCGTCGGTGATCCGCAGGTGCTGCAGCGTGCGCAGCGCCAGTGCGGCCTGCAGCGCCCGATCGCGGTGCTGGACGATCCGCACGATCGCAGCGTCGTCCCGCCCGGTGCGCTGGGTGTCTGGCGTCCGCCCGGTCTGCCCGAGGGCCTGGCCCAGCTGCCGATGGGGCGGGTGCAGGCGGCCTGCGGTGCGGCTGCGGCGGCCTGTGTCCGGGCGGCGGCCGGCCTGGCACGCGACGGTGCCGTCGCCGCACTGGTCACGGCGCCGATCCACAAGGAGGCCTTGGCCGCCGCCGGCGAGCCCTGGCCGGGCCACACCGAGCTGCTGCAGGATCTGGCCGGTGGGGTGCCGGTGCGCATGATGCTGGCCAACGGCCAGCTCGCCGTCGTGCTGGTGACGATCCATGTCGCGCTCCGGCAGGCCATCGAGCGGCTCGACGAGGCCGGCATCCTGCAGACGCTGCGCATCGCCGACCAGGCGGCCCGGCGTTGGGGTCTGGCCGCGCCGCGCATCGCCGTGGCCGGCCTCAATCCGCACGCGGGCGAGGGCGGCCTGTTCGGCGACGAGGAGATTCGCATCATCGCCCCGGCCATTGCCCGGGCCCGCGCCGAGGGCATCGATGCCCGGGGGCCGTTCGCGCCGGACACGGTCTTCATGCGCGCCCGACACGATCCGCCCCGCCATCCGGGTGAATTCGACGTCGTCGTCGCGATGACGCATGACCACGGCCTGATTCCGGTCAAGTACCTCGGCGTCGACGAGGGCGTGAACGTCACGCTGGGCCTGCCCTTCGTCCGCACCAGTCCGGACCATGGCACGGCCTTCGACATCGCGGGTCAGGGGGTGGCCGATGCGGCCAGCCTGCAGGCGGCGGTGCGCATGGCGCGGCGCCTGGTCAGCGATCCGGCACGGGCGGACTGAGGCGGGGCGCCGGGCCTTGTGCCAGCTCGGCCAGCTGGCGCCGGGTGCGATCGCGCGCCAGGTCCAGCCAGTGGCTCCATGGCAGGGCCTGGGGCTCGGGATGCCAGGTCGGCGGCAGGCTGCAGCCCAGGGCGCCGGCCAGCCGGGTCAGCGCGGCGTGGCAGTGGCCCAGTGACCGTGGCTCCGGCAGGCCCGGGCGCTGGCGCAGCACCACGGCATGCAGCGTCAGCAGCTCGGCCAGCCAGGCTTCGCGCCGTGCCGGTGGCCAGTCCAGATGGTCGAGCGCCAGCTGCAAGGCCTTCATCAGCGCGGGCAGGCGCTGCGCAAGGCCGGGCCGCGGCCAGGCCGCGACGGCTGGCAGCGTGCTCAGCAACAGCTCCAGCGCCCAGGCCCGGCACAGGGCGCTGGCCGCGGGCGTGCCCGTCAACGGGGCTGCGCCGCCGTCCGGCAGGGCGGGCAGGGCGGGGGGATCGCCGGCCTCGGCGCGCTGGATCAGCGGCAGCCACAGCGTCCTCATCAACCGACCGATGGCGGCCGGGGCGCCGACGCGGGCCGGGGTCTGCTCGAGCAGCTGCTCCAGGCTGGCGTCACGGTCGTCAGGCGCCGGCCACGCGGCTGTCCGGGCCGAGGCCGGTGCGTCATCGGGGTTGCTGTCCGGCGTCTGCGAGGGGATGCCCGAGGGCGTCGGGGCCGTGCCGCCATCCTGCGGTTGCGGCCAGTGTGCCGCCAGCGCCAGGCAGGTCTCGCCCAGCGCCGGGCCCCAGCTGCGGCCCAGCTCCTCGCACAGCAGCAGGCGCAGCTCGGGCTCGTCGCACAGGGCCTCCAGGGCCTGGGTCAGGGCCTGGGTCAGTTGTTCGGGCTGCAGCAGCTGGGTGCGCAGCGTCGCCGGCCATTGCGGCCAGAGCTGGCCCATGCGGTCCTGCAGTGCGCGCAGTGGATGGGCACAGGCGACGGCCAGTTCATCGGCCAGCCGCGCGGCGGCGCTGTGCAGCGCCAGTTCGTCGGCGCTGACGCCGGCCAGTTGCTCCCAGCGGGAGATCAGTTCGTCGGGGCTGGGGCAACGGCTGTCGGCCACGCCGCCCGGGCGCAGCGCCAGCAGGCGAGCGCAATCGGCCAGCAGCGCGGCCTCGAAGTCGTGGGACAGCACGCCGACGCGGCGGGCCAACAAGGCCTGTGCGGCCAGCAGGCGCTCACGGATTTCGGCGCTCAGTTCGTCGCCGGTGCCCAGGCACAGACGATCCCGGCAACGCAGGGCGCTGCCGTGCAGCGAGCGGGCCATGCGGCTGATGGCCGCGCCGAGGCCCGGCGGCAGGCGAGGTGGGGTATGGGGGGCGACCATGGCACACGGACGGCTGCGGCACCTCGGGCCGCATGCGGTGCGCGGCCACCGGCGGCCGCGCATCCATGCCAGGGTCTTCGGTCGATCACGGCTGGACTTGAGGACCGGATCGCCCGAGAGAGGGCGCACCTCCGGTCGATTCCGGTCCCGCTGACGCGCCCGCCCGCTCAGCGCTTGAGACTGTCGCGGATCTCGCGCAGCAGCATCACGTCCTCCGGCGTCGGGGCCGGCGGTGCGGGCGGCGCCGGCGGTGCCTCGGCCTTCATGCGGTTGATCTGCTTGACCATCATGAAGATGATGAAGGCCAGGATCACGAAGTTGACGGCGATGGTGATGAAGTTGCCGTAGGCGATCACCGCGCCGGCCTTCTTGGCCTCGGCCAGCGTGGCGGCCGGTGCGCCCGACAGCTGGATGAAGTGGTTGCTGAAGTCCAGGCCGCCGAAGACCTTGCCGACGATCGGCATGATGACATCGCCCACGAGCGAGTCGACGATCTTCCCGAAGGCGCCGCCGATGATCACGCCGACGGCCAGATCGACCACGTTGCCCTTGAGGGCGAACTCCTTGAATTCACTGCCGATGCTCACTGACGACTCCTCTGGCAAGCTTGTTTGATGCAGGGCAAAACAATGGCCCTTTACGAGTATCGGCCGACTTGAGTGCCTGTCCATCGTGGCTTTCGTGACGATTGCACGGAGGCCGCTCATCTAGAATCTTTGGCTGTCCCGCGAGCGCCCTGCGGCGCATCCGTAGCATCCGCAAGAAGAGGATTCCCATGAGTGACAGCACCGTCGATCAGGGTCGACGCACCTGGGTGGCGATCACGGCCGGCGCCGGCGCCGTCGGTGGCGTGGCCGCCGCCGTACCGTTCGTCAGCACCTTCGCCCCGTCGGAGCGCGCCAAGGCCGCCGGTGCGGCCGTCGAGGCCGACATCAGCGGCCTGAAGCCGGGCGAGAAGATGACGGTCGAATGGCGTGGCAAGCCGGTGTGGATCGTGCGCCGCACGCCCGAGATGCTCGAGGGTCTGAAGAAGACGGAGCCTCTCGTGGCAGACCCTGCCAGCGAACGCAAGCCGTCCGAGCTGACCCCCGAGTACGCGCGCAACGCGCACCGCTCGATCAAGCCCGAGTACCTGGTCGCCGTCGGCATCTGCACCCACCTGGGCTGTTCGCCGTCCGACAAGTTCGCCACCGGTGCCCAGCCTTCGTTGCCGGGGGACTGGCAGGGGGGCTTCCTCTGCCCCTGTCACGGTTCGACCTTCGACATGGCCGGCCGCGTGTTCAAGAACGTGCCCGCGCCGGACAACCTCGAGGTGCCGCCGCACATGTACCTGTCGGACGCCAAGCTGCTGATCGGCGAGGACAAGAAGGGTTGACGGGCCGGCTCCGCGCACCCGCCGCCCACCGGGCGGTCGTCCGCGGACAGTCCGCCTGATCGCCGCGCCCATCCCGCGCTCACCCCATTACCCAGACGGCAGCAGTCGACAAGGCACGCACATGGCTACCTTCAAGGAAATTCCCGCCGACGCGCCCGTGGCCGCCAAGGTCACGAACTGGCTCGAGAACCGGTTCCCCACCGCGTTCGATGCCTACAAGGTGCACATGTCGGAGTACTACGCTCCGAAGAACTTCAACGCCTGGTACTTCTTCGGCTCGCTGGCACTGCTGGTGCTGGTGATCCAGATCGTCACCGGCATCTTCCTGGTGATGCACTACAAGCCGGACGCCAGCCTGGCGTTCGCCTCGGTCGAGTACATCATGCGCGATGTGCCCTGGGGCTGGCTGATCCGCTACATGCACTCCACCGGCGCCTCGGCGTTCTTCGTCGTGGTGTACCTGCACATGTGGCGCGGGCTGATCTACGGCAGCTACCGCAAGCCGCGCGAGCTGGTCTGGGTCTTCGGCTGCGCGATCTTCCTGTGCCTGATGGCCGAGGCCTTCATGGGTTATCTGCTGCCCTGGGGCCAGATGAGCTACTGGGGCGCCCAGGTGATCGTGAACCTGTTCGCCGCCGTGCCCTTCGTCGGCCCGGACCTGGCCCTGCTGATCCGTGGTGACTATGTCGTCGGTGACGCGACGCTCAACCGCTTCTTCAGCTTCCACGTCATCGCCGTGCCGCTGGTGCTGCTGGGTCTGGTCGTCGCCCACCTGCTGGCGCTGCACGACGTCGGCTCCAACAACCCGGACGGCGTCGAGATCAAGGCCAAGAAGGACGCCAGTGGCAAGCCGCTGGACGGCATCCCCTTCCATCCGTACTACACGGTGCACGACATCTTCGGCGTCGGCATGTTCCTGATGGTGTTCTGCGCCGTCATCTTCTTCGGTCCCGAGCTGGGTGGCTACTTCCTGGAGTACAACAACTTCATCCCGGCCGACCCGCTGAAGACGCCGCCGCACATCGCGCCGGTCTGGTACTTCACGCCGTTCTACTCGATGCTGCGGGCCACCACGGACGTGATGGTCAACGTGCTGGTCGTCATCCTGGCCCTCGGCGGGCTGGGTGCGCTGGCCGTGCTGCGCGGCAAGGCACGCATCGCCGCCGTGGTCGGCATCGTCATCGCCGCGGCTCTGCTGAAGACCTTCGACGCGAAGTTCTGGGGCGTGGTGGTGATGGGTGGCGCGGTCGTCATCCTGTTCTTCCTGCCCTGGCTGGACCATGCCCAGGCGAAGTCGCTGCGCTACCGTCCGAGCTGGCACAAGACGCTCTACGCGGTGTTCGTCGTCATCTTCGTCGTGCTGGGCTATCTGGGCATCCAGCCGCCGTCGGAGATCGGCACCATCGTCTCGCAGGTCGGCACGCTGTTCTATTTCGGCTTCTTCCTGCTGATGCCGTGGTGGAGCACGATCGGCACCTTCAAGCCGGTGCCCGAGCGCGTCACGTTCCAGCCTCACTGAGCCCACCGCCGCAGCGAGTACACACATGATCAAGAAGACTCTGGCCGTGCTGGCCACCGCGCTGCTGACCGCGCTGTCCTTCCCCGGCGCCGCCTCGGCCTCGGGCGGTGACGGCCCGGCCTGGGACAAGTTCCCGGCCGAGCGCGTCAAGGACATGACCGCGCTGCAGAACGGCGCCAAGCTGTTCGTCAACTACTGCCTGAACTGCCACGCCGCCGCCTTCATGCGCTACAACCGCCTGAAGGACATCGGTCTGACCGACGACCAGATCAAGCAGAACCTGGTCTTCGCCGGCGAGAAGGTCGGCGACCTGATGACGGTGTCGGCCAGCGCCAAGGACGGCAAGGACTGGTTCGGCGCCACGCCGCCGGACCTGACCGTGATCGCCCGCTCGCGCGCCGGTGCCCAGGGCAGCGGTGCCGACTACCTCTACACCTACATGCGGGGCTTCTACCGCGATCCGTCGCGGCCGACCGGCTGGAACAACAGCGTGTTCCCGGCCGTCGGCATGCCGCACGTGCTGTGGCAGCTGCAGGGTGAGCAGCGGGCGGTCTACGAGGAGCACAAGGATCCGCACGATCCGGCCAGGACCACCCACGTCTTCAAGGGCTTCGAGCTGGTCAAGCCCGGCACCCTGGGCAAGGCCGAGTACGACTCCGCCGTCGCCGATCTGGTCGCCTATCTGCAGTGGATGGGCGAGCCGGCGCAGGGCCTGCGGGTGCGTCTGGGCGTCGTCGTGATGCTCTTCCTGGCGGTCTTCACCTTCATTGCGTGGCGTCTGAATGCCGCGTTCTGGAAGGACGTGAAGTAAGCTATCGGGTTTTCCGCCCGACGACGTCGGCCTGAAGCCACGTCTTCGGGCCCGGCGCGCAGCGCTGGCATGCACCCCATGCCCGCTGCGCGCATTGCTTTTTGTGACTGCGGTGGCGTCGACGTCGCCACTGCCGCCCTAGACAACAGGAGCTCGCCACCATGATGGTGCTGTATTCAGGAACCACCTGCCCCTATTCGCACCGTTGCCGCTTCGTGTTGTTCGAGAAGGGCATGGACTTCGAGATCCGGGATGTCGACCTGTTCGCCAAGCCCGAGGACATCGCGCTGATGAACCCGTACAACGAGGTGCCCATCCTCGTCGAGCGCGACCTGATCCTGTACGAATCGCACATCATCAACGAGTACATCGACGAGCGCTTCCCGCATCCGCAGCTGATGCCGGGCGATCCGGTGGCCCGTGCCCGCGTGCGTCTGTTCCTGTTCAATTTCGAGAAGGAGCTGTTCGCCCATGTCAACCTGCTGGAGGGCCGCGGCCTGCCGGCGGGGACCAAGGCCACGGACAAGCAGCTGGAGAAGGCGCGCAGCCAGATCCGCGAGCGTCTGACGCAGCTCGCCCCGATCTTCCTGAAGAACAAGTACATGCTGGGCGACGACTTCAGCATGCTGGACGTGGCCATCGCTCCGCTGCTGTGGCGCCTGGACTACTACGGCATCGACCTGTCGAAGAACGCCGCACCGCTGCTGAAGTACGCCGAGCGCATCTTCTCGCGTCCGGCCTACATCGAGGCGCTGACGCCGTCCGAGAAGGTGATGCGCAAGTGATCGTGTGCCGCGTGCCAGCGCGTAGGATGTCGGCATGAACAGCAAGGCCGGCCCTGAGGATCAGGGCACTTCCACCCGTCCGTACCTGATCCGCGCGCTGCACGACTGGTGCAGCGACAACGGCTTCACGCCCTACATCGCCGTGTGCGTGACGCCGTCGGTGCAGGTGCCGATGGAGCATGTGCGCAACAACGAGATCGTGCTCAACGTCGGCTTCGAGGCCACCTCGGGGCTGCGCCTGGGCAATGAGTCGATCGAGTTCAAGGCCCGCTTCGGCGGCAAGGCGCGTGACATCTCGGTGCCGGTCGACCACGTCGTGGCGATCTATGCGCGCGAGAACGGCCAGGGCATGGCCTTCCCGATGCCGGCTGCGGCGCAGCCGGAGGCATCGCCGGCCGAGACCGCTCCCGCACCGGTCGCCGCTGCGCGCGGGGGCTTGCGCCTGGCCGGCGACGGTGCGGCGGACGACGCGGCCGAGCCGGTCGTCGACGGTGCTGCGCCGTCCGATGCCGGCACCCTGTCGGGCGCGGCCACCGAGGCCGGCACCACCGGCGACGAGCCCCCGCCGGCACCGCCCGCACCGGCGGGTGGTCGGCCGATGCTCAAGCGCGTGAAGTAGGGCACTCGCCCCTACAATGCGCCGCGCTGCCGCACCTGACCGTGCGGCAGCGCCTGATCTGGCCCGTGCCGCATCCGCGCGGCAGGCCACTTGCCGGCTTAGCTCAGTTGGTAGAGCAGCGCCCTTGTAAAGCGAAGGTCATCCGTTCGATTCGGATAGTCGGCACCATCGCGACCTCGCCTGTCCCAGGCGGTCCCGTGTCCGTCCATCACCCCGTTCAGCGGGGGCGTGGCGGCATCAGCTTCAGTCGCACGGGTGGGCCGTCGTAGCCCTGTACCCGCAGATGGGCCTCGAAGGCCGGCACCATGTAGCGCAGCTTGGCGGCTGCGGCCTGGCTGGAGGCCAGCAGCGTCCAGCCGGACTCGTCCAGCGGCCCGGCCTGGACCTGGGTGCGCAGGGCGGGGGGCAACAGCGGCCGCAGCGCGTCCAGCCGGGCTTGCGAGGCCCGCAGCCGCTGCGTCAGCAGCGTCAGCGCGTCGCTGTCACGCATGACCTGGTCGATGCCGCGGGTGCCGGGAGGCAGCCAGGGCGTGGTCGGACGGTTCGGGTTCATGCGGGACGCTCGGGTGGGGCTGCGGGTCGGTTCGGCCCCCGGCCAGGGGCCGTCGCGACGGGCCCCGATGATAGACTCGACGGCTTTCCGGCGGGACGATCCACCGGACTTGTGTCCTGGCGCGATGCCCCCAGATGCTTCGTCGGCCAGCCTGGCGGGCGGACCTCGGCAGAGGTCTTCCGCGGGTGGCCCGAGGGCTCCTTGCATGGTCTGCGCACGACGCAGGCGCGACGCCGCGGACCGCGGTGGCGTGCCCCGCGTCCTCGCGTCTGTCGGGTGGGCTCGCGTCGCCGATTCCCTCCTTCACGCCCGACCGCGCGTCCTTTCCCGCATGTTGCCCAAGCTCCTGACCTCGATTTTCGGCAGCCGCAACGACCGGCTGCTCAAGCAGTTGCGTCGGGTGGTCGAGCAGATCAACGCGCTGGAGCCCCAGTTCGAGCGTCTCGATGACGCCCAGCTGCAGGCCAAGACCGACGAGTTCCGCCAGAAGCTGGCCGCCGGCAGCACCCTCGACGACCTGCTGCCCGAGGCCTTCGCCACGGTGCGCGAGGCGGGCAAGCGCGTCTTCAAGATGCGCCACTTCGACGTGCAGATGATCGGCGGCATGACCCTGCACAAGGGCAAGATCGCCGAGATGCGCACCGGCGAGGGCAAGACGCTGATGGCCACGCTGCCGGTCTACCTGAACGCGCTGTCCGGCAAGGGCGTGCACGTGGTGACGGTCAACGACTACCTGGCGCGCCGCGATGCCGAGTCGATGGGCCGTCTGTACGGCTTCCTCGGCCTGAGCTGCGGCGTCAACGTGCCGGGCATGACGCGCGAGCAGAAGCAGGCCGCCTACGCCGCCGACATCACCTACGGCACGAACAACGAGTTCGGCTTCGACTACCTGCGCGACAACATGGTCTACGAGACCGCCGATCGCGTGCAGCGGGGCCAGAACTTCGCCATCGTCGACGAGGTCGATTCGATCCTGATCGACGAGGCGCGCACGCCGCTGATCATCTCCGGTCAGGCCGAGGACCACACCGAGCTCTACGTGCGCATCAACGCCGTCGTGCCGGGCCTGAAGAAGCAGATCGGTGAGGCCGATCCGCGCACCGGCGAGGGCGTGATCGAGCCGGGCGACTTCACCGTCGACGAGAAGACCCACCAGGTCTTCCTGACGGAAGAGGGCCACGAGAACGCCGAGGCCCTGCTGGCCAAGGCCGGCCTGCTGGCCGAGGGCGCCAGCCTCTACGACGCGGCCAACATCACGCTGATGCACCATGTGTACGCGGCGCTGCGGGCCCACCACCTGTACCACAAGGACCAGCACTACGTGGCGCAGAACGGCGAGATCGTCATCGTCGACGAGTTCACCGGGCGCCTGATGAGTGGCCGCCGCTGGTCCGACGGCCTGCACCAGGCGGTCGAGGCCAAGGAAGGCGTGCAGATCCAGAGCGAGAACCAGACGCTGGCCTCGATCACCTTCCAGAACTACTTCCGCATGTACGCCAAGCTCGGCGGCATGACCGGTACGGCCGACACCGAGGCCTACGAGTTCCAGGAGATCTACGGTCTGGAGACGGTGGTGATCCCGCCGAACCGCCCGGTGCAGCGCACCGACGAGCTGGACCTGATCTACAAGACCGCCACCGCCAAGTTCAAGGCCGTGGTCGAGGACATCCGCGCCAGTCACGAGCGCGGCCAGCCGACGCTGGTGGGCACCACCTCGATCGAGAACTCCGAGCAGATCAGCCAGATGCTGGCCCAGGCCGGCCTGCCGCACAACGTGCTGAACGCCAAGCAGCACGCCAAGGAGGCCGAGATCATCGCCCAGGCCGGCCGGCCCGGCATGATCACGATCGCCACCAACATGGCCGGTCGCGGCACCGACATCGTGCTCGGCGGCAACGTCGAGAAGCAGGTGCAGTTCATCGAGGCCGACGACAGCCTGGCCGAGGACGAGAAGGCGCGCCGCATCCAGCAGCTCAAGGACGAGTGGGCCGGCCTGCACGAGCAGGTCAAGGCCGCCGGCGGCCTGCGCATCATCGCCACCGAGCGCCACGAGAGCCGGCGCATCGACAACCAGCTGCGCGGCCGTGCCGGCCGCCAGGGCGATCCGGGCCAGAGCCGCTTCTACCTGAGCCTGGAAGATCCGCTGATGCGCATCTTCGCCGGCGAGCGGGTGCGCTCGATCATGGACCGGCTGAAGATGCCCGAGGACGAGGCGATCGAGGCCGGCATCGTCAGCCGCTCGATCGAGGGCGCCCAGCGCAAGGTCGAGGGCCGCAACTTCGACATCCGCAAGCAGCTGCTGGAGTACGACGACGTCTCCAACGATCAGCGCAAGGTCATCTACCAGCAGCGCAACGAGATCCTGGAGAGCACGTCCGTCGATGCGCAGATCACGCATCTGCGGGCCGGCGCGATCGAGACGGTCGCACGCACCCATGTGCCGGTCGACAGTGTCGAGGAGCAGTGGGATCTGGCCGCGCTGGAGAAGACGCTGGCCGAGGAGTGGGGCATCACGCTGGCGCTGCGCGAGGACGTCGCCAAGCGCGACGCGATCACCGACGAGGAAGTCGTCGACGCCTGCGTGAAGGCGGCCCATGCCGTCTTCGAGACCAAGGTTGCCCAGGTCGGCCACGGCCAGTTCGATCCGTTCTCGCGGATGGTGCTGCTGCAGGCCATCGACAGCCACTGGCGCGAGCATCTGGCGGCGCTCGACTATCTGCGCCAGGGCATCCACCTGCGCGGTTATGCGCAGAAGAATCCGAAGCAGGAATACAAGCGCGAGGCTTTCGAGCTGTTCAGTCAGCTGCTGGAAGTGGTCAAGATGGAGGTCACGCGCCTGCTGCTGAACGTGCGCATCCAGAGCCAGGACGAGGCTGCCCGCGCGGCTTCGGCCATCGAGGAGCAGGCCGGCCAGTTCAGCAACGTCACCTACACCCATCCGAACGAGGATGGCAGTGTCAGCGCCGAGGCCGATCCGGCCACCGTTGCCGACGAGGTGCCGCGTGTCGGCCGCAACGACCCCTGTCCCTGCGGCAGCGGCCAGAAGTACAAGTCCTGCCACGGCAAGCTGGCCTGAGCCGGGCGACGGTGGCGTGATGCGTCGCCGTCGTGCCTGCCGGGGGCTCACGGGTGGATGTCCCGTTCAGGCCGCCCCCGGATTCGTGCGGTGAGCATCTGCCCACCCTTCCTCCTCCCCCGTGCACGCGGGGGCATGTGTGTCCCGGATTGACGAAGAATGCGACGGCAGGGGATGACAATTTGCCGCAGTGCGGTAGATTGCATTCCCAGTTCAAGCAGTTGGGATACCTTCCGTTTCAAGGAGGAAACTAGATGAATGCTTTCGTCAAGACGGCCGCTGCGCTGGCCGTCGCCCTGGTCAGTGGACTCGCGTCCGCGGCCACGCCGATCACGCTGACGCTCAATGGCAGCACGTACTCGGGCACCTTCACCGGTGACGAGGCCAGCAGCGAATTCACGCTCGATCTGTCGGCCCTGGGCCTGAGCGGTCCGGTCTACATCGGCACCTCGCTGCTGACGGCCAATTCGCTGATGGGCAGCGGCTACGACATCAGCGGTGCCACCTTCGACGGCAACGCCTTCACGCCGGCCATCGATGCGACGACCCAGTTCGGTTCGGTCGACTACTGGTACTACACCGGCCCGGTCAGCAGTTCCGGCACCTACACGCTGGTCGTCGACGGCGCCTCGCTGAACAACGGCTCCTTCACCGGCTCGATCGCCGTCAGCGCGTCCCCGATCACCCCGCCGCTGGCGCCGGTGCCCGAGCCCGAGTCCTACGCGATGATGCTGGCGGGTCTCGGCGCGATCGGCCTGCTGGCCCGTCGTCGCCGCATGGCCGACTGAGCGACGAGCGCTGCATCGGCTGGCCGTGACGGCCGCCGGTGCGGCGACCTCCTGCCGCGTGGACGGCGGCCCGGTGTCACGGGCCGCCGTTTTTCATGGTGGCTGCGCCCCGTGACACAAGGCCGGGCGGGTGCCCGATCCTAGAATCCCGCGGTTCCTCGACCTCTTCCCGCGCGATCCTGTCATGCCCGTCAATCTTGCTCCCATCGATCCTTCGGCCCTGCATCCGGTCCCCGGTCTGACCCTGGGCGTGGCCCAGGCAGGCATCCGCAAGGCCGGTCGCCATGATCTGGTCGTGCTGCAGTGGGCGGCCGGGTCGACGGTGGCCGGCGTGTTCACGAAGAACCGCTTCTGCGCCGCGCCGGTGCAGGTCTGCCGTGAACACCTCGCCGCTGACGTCGCGCCGCGCGCGCTGCTGGTCAACACCGGCAACGCGAACGCCGGCACCGGTGCCGATGGCCTGGCCCGTGCGCGTCGCAGCTGCGCCGCACTGGCCGCGCAGCTCGGTCTGGGCCCGCAACAGGTGCTGCCGTTCTCCACCGGCGTGATCATGGAGACGCTGCCGGTCGAGCGCATCGAGGCGGGTCTGCCGGCCGCGCTGGCCGACGCCAAGGCCGACAACTGGGCCCTGGCCGCACGCGGCATCATGACCACCGACACCGTGCCCAAGGCCGCCAGCCGCCAGGTGACGATCGGCGGGCGCACCGTCACCGTGACCGGCATCAGCAAGGGCGCCGGCATGATCCGGCCGAACATGGCCACCATGCTGGGCTTCATCGGCACCGATGCGGTGGTCGAGCGCGCGACGCTGCAGCAGCTGGTGCGCGAGGCGGCCGACCAGAGCTTCAACCGCATCACGATCGACGGCGACACCTCGACCAACGACTCGCTGCTGCTGATCGCCACCGGTGCGGCCGGCCATGCACCGGTCACCGCGCTGGACAGCGCCGACGGCGCCGTGCTGCGCGAGGCGGTGGTCGACGTCGCCCGCCAGCTGGCCCAGGCCATCGTGCGCGATGGTGAGGGCGCGACCAAGTTCATCGCCGTCCAGGTCGACGGTGGCCGTGATGCCGACGAGTGCGCGCGCGTGGCCTATGCCATCGCCCATTCGCCGCTGGTCAAGACCGCCTTCTTCGCCAGCGATCCCAATCTGGGCCGCATCCTGGCGGCCGTCGGCTATGCCGGCATCGACGACCTCGACCAGGGGCTGATCGATCTCTTTCTCGACCAGGTCCATGTCGCACGCCAGGGCGGCCGCCATCCGGACTACCGGGAGGAGGACGGCCAGCGCGTGATGAAGCAGTCCGAGATCACCGTGCGGGTCGATCTGCACCGCGGCGCGTCCAGCACCACGGTGTGGACCTGCGACCTGTCGCACGACTACGTCAGCATCAACGCCGACTACCGCAGCTGACGCGGATGGGCGGGCGGGCCGGCATGAGGTCCGCCCCGCCCGCCCCACCGGCCCCGTCGCCTTGCGGTGCGCGCCGCCGCAAGGCCCCGTGGCCGCGTTCCGGGGCGCGCTCAGTCCGGCGCGTGGCGATCGATCGCGTCGGTGATCAGGCCGTCGATGCCGAGGGCCAGCAGGCGCTGCACGTCCTCGGTCTCGTTGACCGTGTAGCACAGGCCCCGCCAGCGCTGCGCGCGCAGCGTGGCCAGCACGCCCGCGTCCATCAGCCGGTGGTCGGTGATGACGGCCTGCACGCCCAGGCCGCGGGCCAGTTCGGGCCAGCCCTCGTGCAGCGCATCGAGCAGCAGGGCGCGTGGCAGGCCGGGGGCGCCCTGGCGGGCACCGTCGAGGGCCACCGGGCTGAACGAGCTGAGCAGCGGCGGCGGCAGGCCCGAGCCGGCCCACAGCCGGGCGGCCTCGGCCGCCACCACCTCGCCGGTCAGGCGCTCCTGGCCCGGCACCGGTTTGAGCTCGATGTTCAGCGCCAGCCGGTTGCGCAGGATGAAGGCGGCCACGCCGGCCAGGGTGGCCAGCGGCTCGCCCGCATGGCGCCGGCCGTGCCAGCTGCCGGCGTCCAGCAGCGCCAGCTGCGACCAGCGCAGATCGCCGGCCCGGCCCAGGCCGTTGCTGGTGCGCTCCAGCGTCGTGTCGTGCAGCAGGAAGGGCACGCCGTCGGCCGACAGCTTCACGTCGCACTCGAAGGCGCGGTAGCCGTGGCGGGCGCCCAGACGGAAGGCGGCCAGCGTGTTCTCGGGCGCCAGGCGGCCGGCGCCACGGTGGGCGATCCAGCGCGGCAGGGGCCAGGCGGTGGGGGAGGGCTCCGGCATCGACATGGCCGTGATGATGCCGCCATCGCGCGGCGTCCGGATGACGGGGTCCACCCGGTGGGAGCGGCAACTTCGCACGCCGCAGCTTGCGTGGCAGGCGCCGTTGCGTCCGATGGCATGCCATCGATGACCTGACGTCGCGTCCGGTTGTCGCTTCCGGTCAATTGTGGGTCGCCCCGGTAGAATCGTCGGTCCTTCCGACTGGATGGCCGCCCGGATCCGATGCCGCGCGACGTGCCGATGCCCGGGCAGATGTGACTTCGCTGCGCATCTGGATCTCCCCAGGATCGCGCGGCGTGCGTGTGACGGGCGCCACCCGCATCCAGCCAGGTGCCGAGACAGGGCGCCATCCCGCTGCCCGCTCGTCGCCCGCCGTCCATGAACGCACCGCACGTCATCGCTCCCCTGGCCGAAGCCGCCGCCCTGGCCGACACGCACGACACGCCCCGTCTGCGCGAGATCCCGTACAACTACACCTCGCTGTCCGACCGCGAGATCGTGCTGCGCCTGCTCGGTGCCCGGGCCTGGGAACTGCTGAGTCTGCTGCGCGGCGAGCGCCGTACCGGCCGGTCGGCCCGCATGCTCTACGAGGTGCTGGGTGACATCTGGGTCGTCCAGCGCAATCCGTACCTGGAAGACGACCTGCTGGACAACCCCAAGCGCCGGCAGCTGCTGATCGATGCACTGCACCACCGGCTGCACGAGGTGCAGGTGCGCCGCACGCCGCAGGACGATCCGGTGCGCGATGGCCATGTGGGCGAGCTGCTGCAGGCCGCCCGCGCGATGGTCGAGCGCTTCGCCACCCGCTTCGGCGAGGTCGCCGCGCTGCGCGCCCGCGCCCGGCGCGCACTCGGCCGCGTGACGGCCAAGGACAACATCAAGTTCGACGGCCTCAGCCGGGTCGCCCACGTCACCGACGCCACCGACTGGCGCGTCGAGTTCCCCTTCGTCGTGCTGACCCCCGACACCGAGGCCGAGATGGCCGCGCTGGTGGCCGGCTGCGTCGAGCTCGGCCTGACCATCGTGCCGCGCGGCGGCGGCACCGGCTACACCGGCGGCGCCGTGCCGCTGACCTGGATGAGCGCGGTCATCAACACCGAGAAGCTCGAACAGATGACCGAGGTCGAGCTGGTCGAGATGCCGGGCCTCGCGCACCGGGTGGCGACCATCTGGACCGGCGCCGGCGTGGTCACCCAGCGGGTGGCCGATGCAGCCGAGCGTGCGGGTTATGTCTTCGCGGTCGATCCGACCTCGGCCGAGGCCTCGTGCGTCGGCGGCAACATCGCGATGAACGCGGGCGGCAAGAAGGCCGTGCTGTGGGGCACCGCGCTGGACAATCTGGCGAGCTGGAAGATGGTGACGCCGCAGGCCAAGTGGCTGGAGGTGATCCGCCTCGACCACAACCTGGGCAAGATCCACGACGTCGACGAGGCGCGCTTCGAGCTGCGCTGGTTCGACGCCACCGGCAAGGTGCTCGAGAAGACCGAGACGCTGGCCATCCCGGGCCGCACCTTCCGCAAGGAAGGCCTGGGCAAGGACGTCACCGACAAGTTCCTGGCCGGCCTGCCCGGCATCCAGAAGGAAGGCTGTGACGGCCTGATCACCAGCGCGCGCTGGGTCGTGCACCGCATGCCGGCGCACGTGCGCACCGTCTGCCTGGAGTTCTTCGGCAACCCGATCGAGGCCGTGCCCTCGATCGTCGAGATCAAGAACTTCATGTTCGCCGAGCAGAAGCGGCTGGCCGCCGGCGCGCCCCAGGGCACGCAGCCGGTGCTGCTGGCCGGCCTGGAGCATCTGGATGACCGTTATCTGCGGGCGGTCGGCTATGCCACCAAGAGCAAGCGCGGCGGTCTGCCCAAGATGGTGCTGATCGGCGACATCGTCGGTGACGACGAGGACGCGGTGGCGCGGGCCACCAGCGAGGTGGTGCGCCTGGCCAACGGCCGTTCGGGCGAGGGCTTCATCGCCATCAACGCCGACGCGCGCAAGAAGTTCTGGGCCGACCGCAAGCGCACCGCCGCCATCGCGCGCCACACCAACGCGTTCAAGGTCAACGAGGACGTGGTGATCCCGCTCGAGCGGATGGGCGAGTACACGCTGGGCATCGAGCGCATCAACATCGAGCTCAGCCTGCGCAACAAGCTGCAGCTGGTCGATCGGCTGGAGACGCTGTTCACCGGCGGCCGTCTGCCCGGTTTCGAGCATGTGGACGATGGCGAGGACACCGCCGCGGCCGAGCTGCTGGCCGACCGCGTGCAGCAGGCGCTGACCCTGCTGCGTGACGTGCGTGCGACCTGGAGCCACTGGCTGCACCACCTCGACGGCGTGCAGCCCAGCGAAGCCCGCAGCTACTTCGAGCAGTTGCAGGACAAGAGCCTGCGCGCGAGCTGGAAGGTGCAGCTGCTGCGTCCGCTGCAGACGCTGCTGGCCGGCGCCGCCTTCGCGCCGCTGCTGGCCGCCTGCCAGCGCGTGCACCAGGAGGTGCTGCGCGGCCGCACCTGGGTGGCGCTGCACATGCATGCCGGCGACGGCAACGTGCACACCAACATCCCGGTCAACTCCGACAACTACGAGATGCTGCAGACCGCCCACGAGGCGGTGGCCCGCATCATGGTGCTGGCGCGCTCGCTGGGCGGCGTCATCAGCGGCGAGCACGGCATCGGCATCACCAAGCTGGAGTTCCTGACCGACGAGGAACTGGCCAACTTCGCCGACTACAAGCGCCGGGTCGATCCCGAAGGGCGCTTCAACAAGGGCAAGCTGCTGCGCGGCGAGTCGCTGCGCCGCCTGGGCGAGGACGTGCACGCGGCCGACCTCAGCCATGCCTACACGCCGAGCTTCGGCCTGATGGGCCACGAGTCGCTGATCATGCAGCAGAGCGACATCGGCGACATCAGCGCGTCGATCAAGGACTGCCTGCGCTGCGGCAAGTGCAAGCCGGTGTGCGCCACCCACGTGCCGCGTGCCAACCTGCTGTACTCGCCGCGCAACAAGATCCTGGCCACCTCGCTGCTGGTCGAGGCCTTCCTGTACGAGGAGCAGACGCGCCGCGGCGTCAGCATCGCGCACTGGGAGGAGTTCGAGGACGTCAGCGACCACTGCACCGTCTGCCACAAGTGCGCGTCGCCGTGTCCGGTCAAGATCGACTTCGGCGATGTCACGATGGCCATGCGCAACCTGCTGCGCAAGATGGGCAAGAAGAGCTTCCGTCCCGGCAATGCGGCGGCGATGCTGATGCTCAACGCCACCAATCCGCAGACGATCAAGCTGCTGCGCTCGGCGGTGGTCGATGTCGGCTACAAGGCCCAGCGCTTGGCCAACGACGTGCTGAAGCTCGCCGCCCGCAAGCAGACGTCGGCACCGCCGGCCACCGTCGGCACCGCGCCGGTGCGCGAGCAGGTGATCCACTTCATCAACAAGAAGCTGCCGGGCGGCCTGCCCAAGCGCACGGCGCGCGCCTTGCTCGACATCGAGGACCGCGACTACGTGCCCATCATCCGTGACCCGAAGGGCGCGGCCGATGCGGAAGCCGTCTTCTACTTCCCGGGCTGCGGCTCGGAGCGTCTGTTCAGCCAGGTCGGCCTGGCCACCCAGGCCATGCTCTGGCATGCCGGCGTGCAGACCGTGCTGCCGCCGGGCTATCTGTGCTGCGGCTATCCGCAGCGTGGCTCGGGCCAGGTCGACAAGGCCGAGAAGATCATCACCGACAACCGGGTGCTGTTCCACCGCGTGGCCAACACGCTGAACTACCTCGACATCAAGACGGTGGTGGTCAGCTGCGGGACCTGCTACGACCAGCTGCAGGGCTACAAGTTCGAGGAGATCTTCCCCGGCTGCCGCATCGTCGACATCCACGAGTTCCTGCTGGAAAAGGGCATCACCCTGCCGGCGGCCGAGGCCGGCGCCTACCTCTACCACGACCCCTGCCACACGCCGATGAAGCTGCAGGAGCCGATGAAGACGGTCAAGGCGCTGGTCGGTCCGCAGGTGGTCAAGAGCGAGCGCTGCTGCGGCGAGAGCGGCACCCTCGGCGTGAGCCGGCCCGACATCTCGACGCAGGTCCGCTTCCGCAAGGAAGAGGAGATCCGCAAGGCCGAGACCGTGCTGCGCGCGCAGGCCTCGCTGACGCCGAAGGACGACGTGAAGATCCTGACCAGCTGCCCGAGCTGCCTGCAGGGCCTGAGCCGCTACCAGGACGACCTGCAAGGGGGGCTGCTGGAGGCCGACTACATCGTCGTCGAGATGGCGCGCAAGCTGCTCGGTGCGAACTGGATGCCCGAGTACGTGCAGCGCGCCAACGCGGGCGGCATCGAGCGCGTGCTGGTCTGATTCCGGCCGCCGGCCGCGTCGGCGGCCGGGCGTGAACCCCGTCAGGTGCGGGGCCTGCGGCTGCGGGCCCCGGAGCCGGGGCGCCAGTGTGTGCCCGCTACACTCGGGCATTCCCGGAGTCCTGCCCGCATGAGCCGTTCCGCCACGCCCCAACCGACCGGACTGACCGTCCACCAGACCTCGCGCCAGCTCGAGATCAGCTTCGACGACGGGGCGACCTTCCGCATCCCCTTCGAGCTGATGCGGGTGTACTCGCCGTCCGCCGAGGTGCAGGGCCACGGGCCCG
The DNA here is from genome assembly GCF_038066575.1 of Pseudaquabacterium rugosum. Taxonomy (NCBI): domain Bacteria; kingdom Pseudomonadati; phylum Pseudomonadota; class Betaproteobacteria; order Burkholderiales; family Sphaerotilaceae; genus Pseudaquabacterium; species Pseudaquabacterium rugosum. The sequence continues at coordinate 28,407 of NZ_JBBUTF010000020.1, forward strand.
GCCAGGAGGTGCTGCAGACCGGCAAGCGCGAGGTGCTGATCGAGCGCGTCGAGATGGTCGGCCACTACGCGATCCAGCCGTTCTTCAGCGACGGCCACGATTCCGGCCTCTACACCTGGGAACTGCTCCATCGCTTGGGGATGGAGCAGGACGCTCTGATGGCGCACTATTTGCGGCGTGTGGCCGATGCCGGCGTCGACCGGGATGCGCCGATGGCCGCCGCGGCGGCCGGTTGCGGCCACCACGGCCACTGAGCGCGCGCCGCGGCGCCGTTCCGCTTTCGCCCTGACTCCGCTCCGATTCCGCGCCGCCGGTTGGCCGGAGTGCCGTTCCGCCCGTCTCCGGGCGTCGGCGCTCCGCCGGCCGGCAGCCCCGACCGGCCCCCGTGGCCGGCCCTTCCTTCCCGCACAGCCACCGAACCCGCAGACCCATGGCGCAGACCCATTTCGGCTTCCAGACCGTTGACGAGCAGGACAAGGCGCGCCGGGTGCGCGGCGTCTTCGATTCGGTGGCGCGGCGCTACGACGTGATGAACGACGTGATGTCGTTCGGTCTGCACCGGGCCTGGAAGGCCTACACCGTGGCCGTCGCCCGTCTGCGGGCCGGTGACCGGGTGCTCGACATCGCCGGCGGGACGGGCGACCTGTCGCGCGCCTTCGCCCGCAAGGTCGGCCCGACCGGCGTGGTGCTGCACACCGACATCAACTTCGAGATGCTGTCCACCGGCCGTGACCGGCTGCAGGACGAGGGTCTGGTGCTGCCGACCACTGTCTGCGACGCCGAGGCGCTGCCGCTGCGCAGCGACAGTCTGGACCTGGTCAGCGTGGCCTTCGGTCTGCGCAACATGACGCACAAGGACCGTGCGCTGGCCGAGATGTGCCGCGTGCTCAAGCCGGGTGGCCGTCTGCTGGTGCTCGAGTTCAGCCAGGTCGCCGCGCCGCTGCGCAAGCCCTATGACTTCTACTCGCTCAACATCCTGCCGCTGATGGGCAAGCTGGTGGCGCGTGACGCGGACAGCTACCGCTATCTGGCCGAGTCGATCCGCATGCATCCGCCGCAGGCCGAGCTCAAGGCGATGATGAAGCAGGCCGGCTTCGGCCACGTGGACGTGCACAACCTGAGCGCAGGCATCGTCGCGCTGCACGTCGGGATCAAGTGCTGAGCCAGCGCGCGCTGCGCCGCGGCCCCGCATCCGCGGTGTGGATGCGACAGCCCCGCGCCGCGGAAGCCGTGGCGACCCTCGGTTTGCGGGATCTTCGTCACGTTCCGTATCGGTTTCGCCGTGAAATCGGTGACCCGGCTCTTTCACGGTCGGCCCCTACACTGCGTCGGACGGGCCCGGTCCCTGGTCCTTCGGCGTCCATCAGCCCTCACTCGACTTCCCGCCGGGAAGCGCACCGTTATCCATGAACACGTTCAAGCGTCGTCCCGTTCCGACCGTGCAGGCCCTGCGTTGTGGCGCCGTGGCCCTGGCCAGTGCCGGTCTGCTGCTGCTGGCCGGCTGCGGTGACAAGAAAGAGGGCGCAGGGGCCACGCAGACCGCTGCCAAGGTCAACGACAGCGAGATCACCGTCCACCAGATCAACTACGTCCTGCAGCAGCAGCGCGGGCTCAAGCCCGATCAGGTCGATGTCGCGGGTCGCCGTGCGCTCGAGCGTCTGATCGACCAGGAGCTCACGCTGCAGAAGGCCGACGCGATGAAGCTCGACCGCGATCCGCGCGTCGTGCAGCAGCTGGAGATGGCCCGTCGCGAGATCATCGCCCGCGCCTACCTCGAGAAGCTCGGTGAGGCCGTGGCCAAGCCGACGCCCGACGAGATCAAGAAGTACTACGACGAGAAGCCGGCGCTGTTCAGCCAGCGCCGGATCTACCAGCTGCAGGAGCTGACCATCGAGGCCAAGCCCGAGCAGTTCGCCGGCCTGCGCGAGAAGCTGGGCGCCTCCAAGACGATCGCCGACTTCATCGAGTACCTGAAGGCCGGCGACATCCGCTTCGCCGCCAACCAGGCGGTGCGCGCGGCCGAGCAGCTGCCGCTGGCCAGCCTCGACGCCTTCGCCCGCATGAAGGACGGTCAGGCCATGGTCAACCAGAGCCCGACCGGCCTGCAGGTGATCGTGCTGGCCGGCTCGCGCTCGCAGCCGGTCGACGAGGAGCGCGCGCGTCCGGTCATCGAGCAGTTCCTCGCCAACGACCGCAAGCGCAAGCTGGTCGAGGACGAGCTCAAGCGCCTGCGCGCCGAGGCCAAGATCAGCTACGCGGGCAAGTTCGCCGAGGGCGCGCCTCCCGCGGCCGCCGGTGGCGACGCCGCCGCATCCGAGACGACGGTCCTCCCGGCCGTCGGCGCCAGCGACACGAAATAAGGCCGGAACCCGGCAGACCCCACCCATGACGACGTCGATCAAGTCCCTCCGTCTGCCGCGTCCGGTCGCGGCCCTCGTCGCGGCCGCTCTGGCGCTGCCCCTGGTCCTGGCGGTGCCCGCACCGGCCCAGGCCCAGGCTTCGGCCACCACCCGTGCGGCCGCGGCCACGCCCGAATACCGCCTCGGCGCGGGCGACGTGCTGCGCATCAACGTCTACCAGAACCAGGATCTGACGCTGGAGACCCGGGTCACCGAGTCGGGCCTGGTCACCTATCCGCTGCTGGGCTCGCTGCGCCTGGGTGGCCGCAGCGTGACCGAGGCCGAGAAGCTGATCGCCGAGGGTCTGCGCAACGGCAACTTCGTCAAGCAGCCGCAGGTCTCGATCGTGATCCTGCAGGTGCGTGGCAACCAGGCCAGCGTGCTGGGCTACGTCAACCGCCCGGGCCGCTATCCGATCGAGGTCGCCGACATGCGCCTGTCGGACTTCCTGGCGATCGCCGGCGGCGTGCAGCCGGCCGGCTCGGACATGGTGGTGGTCACCGGCACCCGTGACGGTCAGCCCTTCCGCCGTGAGGTCGACCTGCCGACGATGTTCGCGCCGGGGGGCGCGCAGCAGGACATGCTGGTCCAGCACGGCGACATCATCTGGGTCGAGCGCCAGCCGATGATCTACATCTACGGTGAGGTGCAGCGCCCGGGGGCGATGCGCCTGGAGCGCGGCATGTCGCTGATGCAGGCGCTGGCCACCGGCGGCGGTCTGAACCAGCGCGGGACCGAGCGCGGCATCCGCGTGCACCGCACCGGCGCCGATGGCAAGACCCAGGTCCTGACGCCGGCGATGGACGACCGGCTGCGTGACGGCGACGTCGTCTACGTCCGCGAAAGCATCTTCTGAGCGCCCTGCGGGCCGTCGACCCATCATCGGAGGACCACAGGCCGTGAACCTGTCGACTTTCCTCGCGTCCCTGCGGGCCCGTTGGTGGCTGCTGGCCGCCACTTTCCTGATCACCGCGGTGACCGCGCTGGGCATCAGCCTGCTGCTGCCCAAGCGCTACCAGGCCATGGCCTCGGTGGTGGTCGACGCCAAGCCCGATCCGGTCTCGGCGATGATCTATCCGGGTCTGGCGTCGCCGGCCTTCATGAACACGCAGGTCGACGTGCTGCAGAGCGAGCGGGTCGCGCTGCGCGTGGTCCGCGAGCTCAAGCTGACCGACAACCCCGAGTTCCGCGAGCGCTGGCAGATCGAGGCCCGCGGCCGCGGCACGCTCGAGCAGTGGCTGGCCGGCATGCTGCTGAAGAAGGTCGAGATCCGGCCGTCGAAGGAGAGCAACGTGCTCTCCATCTTCGTCAGCTGGAGCGAGCCGCGCTTTGCCGCGGCCGTCGCCAACGCCTGGGTCAAGGCCTTCATCGCCACCACGCTGGAGCTGCGGGTCGATCCGGCCCGCCAGTACTCGACCTTCTTCGAGACGCAGGTGCGCGAGGCCCGCACCACGCTGGAGCGGGCCCAGGCCCGGCTGAGCGAGTTCCAGAAGGCCAACGGCATCATCGCCAGCGATGAGCGGCTGGACGTCGAGAACGCCCGGCTGCAGGAGCTCAGCAGCCAGCTGGTCGCCCTGCAGGCCCAGCAGGCCGATGCCGTCAGCCGTGACGCCCAGGTGGCCGCCCGCCGTGGCGACCGCATGCAGGAGGTGCTGAACAACCCCCTGATCAACCAGCTCAAGAGCGAGATCACGCGGGCCGAGGCCCAGCTGCAGGATCTGATGGCCCGCTATGGCGATGCCCATCCGCAGGTCATCTCCGCCAAGGCCAGTCTGGCCGAGCAGCGCGCCAAGCTCGACCAGGAGACCCGCGCCGCCGTCGGCAGCGTCGGCGTGACGCTCAACATCAACCGCCAGCGCGTGTCCGAGGTGCGTGGCGCACTCGAGAGCCAGCGCGACAAGCTCGTGCGCCTGCGCACGGTGCGCGACGAGGGCATGGTGCTGCAGCGCGACGTGGACAACGCGCAGAAGGCCTACGACACGGTCTTCGCGCGCAGCAACCAGACCCAGCTCGAAAGCCAGAACACGCAGAGCAACATCAACCTGCTGACCGAGGCCGTGTCCCCGGCCGAGCCCGCCGGTCCGAACGTGGCCCTGAACACCGTGATCGCCGCGATGGCCGGTCTGGTGCTGGGCGCCGGCCTGTGCGTGGTGCTGGAGCTGCGTGACCGCCGTGTGCGCGGGCCGCAGGACATCGCCGAGGCGCTGGACCTGCCGGTCATCGGTGTGCTGGGCGGTCCCGGTCCTGCCGTGGCCAAGCTGGCCCGTCCCCAGATGGCCCAGCGTCTGCTCGGCCAGAGCCCGGTTTCCGCGAACAAGGTCGTCTGATGTCGTCTTCCGATACCGTCACCCCGCGGCCGCGTGCCGTGTCGCCCGAATCCGCGGGCGCCGGCACGCCACAGGTGCGTGACCGTGCCATCGGCACCATCCTGGCCGAGCTGCGCCATCTGACGGCCGAGCAGGTCGAACGCATCGTCGCCGTCCAGCGCGAGCGCGGCGTGCGCTTCGGCGAGGCGGCCGTCTCGCTCGGCCTGGTCTCGGCCGACGACGTGATGCACGCGCTGGCCGAGCAGTTCCACTACCCGTACGCGGCCGAGGAGCGCCGTCAGCGCAGCGCCGAGCTGGTCGCGCTGACGCAGCCGTTCTCCGCCCAGTCCGAGTCCTTCCGCGCCATCCGCAGCCAGCTGATGATGCGCATGCAGACCGAGGAACCCGCGGGCGCCCGTGCGCTGGCCGTCATCAGCCCGGATTCGGGTGACGGCAAGAGCTTCTTCGTCGGCAATCTGGCGGTCACGCTGGCCCAGCTCGGCGGTCGCACGCTGGTGGTCGACGCCGACCTGCGCGGTCCGCGCCAGCACGAGATCTTCGGGGTGCCCAACCAGTCCGGCCTCTCGCTGGTGCTCTCCGGCCGGGTCGAGGAAAACGTCATCCATCCGGTCGACGGGGTGCCGGGCCTGTTCGTGCTGCCGGTCGGTGCGCCGCCGCCCAATCCGCTGGAACTGCTGGAGCGGCCGGCCTTCGGCCTGCTGCTGCGCGAGCTGACCAACAAGTTCAACCACGTGATCGTGGACACGCCGGCGGCGGTCTACGGTGCGGATGCCACGGTGATCGCCGCGCGCTGCGGTTCGGCCCTGATGCTGGCCCGCAAGGACCGCTCCCGCCTGGAGGGTCTGCAGACGCTGGCCGCGTCTCTGGCCGGGACGTCCACCCGCGTGGCGGGCGTGATCTTCAACGAGTTCTGACCCCCCGCGCCCGCGGTGCAGCGGCCCGGCCTTGCCGCCGCTACGCTGCGCCGGTCGTCGAACAGTGGCGGGCCTCGGCGGCCCGATAGCCTCCATCGTGTCTTCTGCCGCACGCTCTGCCTCTCCGTCCTCCACCGCCGTGCCGCCCTGGCTGGCGGCGCTGCTGCTGGGTCTCGGTCTGCTCGTGATGTACGGCCCGACGGTGGTCGACTTCATGCGCGGGCCCTGGCGCGGTGACCGCAACTCGCACGGGCCGATCGTGCTCGCGCTGTCGATCTGGTTCTTCACCTTCAACGCGCGGCGCGTGATGGGGCTGAAGCCGCCCTTGCCGCGCACGCCCCAGCCCGCGCTGGGCTGGCCGCTGCTGGTGATCGGCCTGCTGATGTACGCGATCGGCCGCTCGCAGGAGATCGCGCTGTTCGAGATGGGCTCGATGATCGTCGTGCTCGTCAGCCTGGCGCTGATCCACTGGGGCGGGGCGATCACGCGCCGTTTCTGGTTCGCGTTCTTCCTGCTGGCCTTCGCCGTGCCGCTGCCGCCGTCGATCGTCGATGCGGTGACCCAGCCGATGAAGCTGGCCGTCTCCTGGGCCGCCGAGCACGTGCTCTACAGCGCCGGCTACCCGGTCTCGCGCAGCGGCGTGATCCTGGGCATCGGCAGCTACCAGCTGCTGGTGGCCGACGCCTGTGCCGGCCTGAACTCGCTGTTCACGCTGGAGGCGCTCGGCCTGCTCTACATGAACGTGATGCGCCACGAATCGGTGTTCCGCAACGTCGCGCTGGCCCTCTTCATCGTGCCGGTGTCCTTCACCGCCAACGTCACGCGGGTGGTCATCCTCGCGCTGCTGACCTACCACTTCGGTGACGAGGTCGGCCAGGGCTTCATGCACGAGTTCTCCGGCATGGTGCTGTTCCTGACGGCCTTGATGCTGATCATCGGCGTCGACAGCGGCCTGCGCCTGATCGCCCAGCGCCTGGCGCGTGGACGCGGCGTGGCCGCCGCCTGAGTCCGCCGTTCCACCGACCGAGCCGACCATGAGCCTCCAACCCTCGATCGCTCCCCGTCTGTCCGTGCCGCGTCTGCCCCTGCGCGGGGCGGCCATCGCCCTGCTGGCGATGCTGCTGGCCGCCATGCTGGCCTGGCTGGCCACGCCACAGCTGAGCACCGGCGGCCGCCAGCCCGATCTCGACGCGATGGTGCCCAAGACCTTCGGCAACTGGCGTCTGCTGCCCAACGCGATGCAGCAGGTGCAGATGTCGCAGGGCGTGCAGACCAGCACCGAGCAGCCCTATGACCGCGAGCTGATGCGCACCTACGTCAACGACCAGGGCGAGGTGGTGATGCTGGCCCTGGCCTGGGGCGAGCGCCAGCGCCAGGACGTCAAGGTGCACCGGCCCGAGGTCTGCTATCCGGCCCAGGGCCTGAACGTGATGGACCTGCGCCCGGGCGCACCGCTGCTGCTGCCGGATGTCGCCCAGCCGGTGCCCACCGTGCAGATGCTGGCCGGCAACCGCGGCCAGCTGGAGGCCGTGCGCTACTGGATCCGCATCGGCGACACCTACGGCGGTGACGGCCTGCGCGCGCGCTGGTACATCCTCAACGAAGGGCTGCGTGGCCGCATCCCCGACGGCATCCTGGTGCGCGTCTCGCAGCGCCTGCGCACCGACGCCGAGGCCGAGCGTGCCCAGCAGCTGCTCGCCGGCTTCCTGTCCGAGATGACCGCGGCCGTGGCGGCGGCCGACCGCGGCGTGCTGGCCCGGTGATGATGTCGCCCGGGCTCGGGGGCTGGCGCACCGGCTGGCTGCGGCGCGGCCGTCCCGGGCCGGTCTTCACCTGGCGGCGTGACCGCTCCTGGGCCCGCGTCGCGGCCTGGGCGCTGGGCGCCGTGGTTCTGGTGTTCTTCTGCCTGTTCCTCGGCCTGTTCAGCGTGCAGCTGGGCGATCTGGCCGACCAGCGGCTGGCTTTCGCCTTCCTGCTGCCGATGTTCCTGGCCATCGTCTTCCTGCTCTTCATCAGCCCCAGGGGGCTGCTGGTGGGCATCCTGCTGATCCGGGCCGGGACCAACCAGGTGCTGTTCGAGGGGGCGCAGTTCGCCGGTATGGGCGGCCTGGGCGGGATGCTCAATCTGGCCGTCATCGTGCTGACGCTGGCCTTCGTCGCCCAGGATCCGAAGCGCGTGCCGCGGCCGGTCTGGATGGTCTGGGTGCCGTTCGTCGTCATGCAGTTCGGCGGCCTGATCCATTCGCCGGACCTGATGCCGTCGGTGCGCAACGCGCTGGCCAACCTGTCGTCGACGATGCTGTTCATCGCCGCCTTCTACTTCGTCGACGACCTCAAGAGCCTGCACCGCATGCTCAAGCTGCTGGTCTGGTGCGCGGTGCCGGTGGTCGGCGTCGGCATCTGGACGGTGGCCACCGGCCAGACCGCCGGGGCCCTCGATGACCCGACATCCAGCAGCGCGGGCCGCTACGCGGGCCCGTTCAATCACCCGAACATCATGGCCTTCTACCTGGTCCTGATGATCGGCGTGGTGCTCTACCTGTGGAAGGCCACGCAGGCCACCAGCCAGCTGCTGACGCGGATGTTCCACGTCAGCTTCATGCTGGTGATGTTCGGCCTGCTGCTGGCCACCAAGACCCGCAGCGCCTGGGTCGCCGCCTTCATGATGGTGGCGATGTACGGCGTGTTCGTCGAGCGGCGCTTTCTCGTCTACCTGGTGCTGGCCATGGTGGCGGCGATGGCGGTGCCGGAGGTGCGTGAGCGCGTGCTCGCGCTCGGCGAGGGCAACGAGGTGGTGCAGTACGCGCGCCTGAACTCGTTCGCCTGGCGCAAGGTGCTGTGGGAGAGCGCGCTGACCTGGATGGGCAAGGCGCAGTATCTGGCCGGTTATGGCTACGGCAGCTTCATGAAGCTGTCGACCATCTTCTTCCCGCTGGCCGGTGGCCGCGAGTGGGGCGCCCACAGCGTGCTGGTGCAGGCCTTCTTCGAGCTCGGCGTCCTCGGCCTGCTGGCCTGGACCTGGCTGTACGGCCGGCTGTTCATGATGTTCTCGGGCCTGTGGCGCTGCAGCCGTCCGCTGGCCATCACCGCGATGGGGCAGGTGGCCATGTACTACGTGGTCTCGGCGTCCGACAACATGCTGGGTTACCTGGTGTTCAACTGGTACTACTGGTTCGCGCTGGGGGCGATGCTGCGCTTCATGCTGGTCTGGCAGGCCGATCCGGTCCGTGCCGGTCAGCCCGTGCAACCGGTGGCCGCAGCCGTGCGGCGGCGCCCTGTGCTGCTGCAGGCCTGGCGGCCGGTGCGGCCGCGCTGAGTCCTCTCGACGACCGAGACGATGTCCCGCGATCCTGATTTCGATGCCGATCTGGCCGCCTATGGCGGCTGGCGTGCGCTGGCCCGCGAGCAGTCGCTGTGGGCGGTCTGGCTCTACCGCGCCGGCCGGCGCCTCGACCGCCGCCCACCGGGCGCGGCGCGGCGCTGGCTCTCCCGCCTGTACTGGCCCTTGTTCCGTCTGGTCGAGACCGTGACCGGCGTCAGCCTGCCCAAGGGCGCCGAGATCGGCCCTGGCCTGCGCATCTGGCACTTCGGCGGCATCTTCATCAACGAGTCCGCCCGCATCGGTGCCCGCTGCGTGCTGCGCCAGGGCGTGACGCTGGGCAACCGCCATCCGGACGGTCCGTCGCCCTGGCTGGGGGATGACGTCGAGATCGGCGCCTATGCGCAGATCCTGGGCGGCGTGCGCGTCGGCCACGGGGCCCGCATCGGCGCGATGGCGGTGGTGCTGCAGGACGTGCCCGATGGCGCGAGCGCGGTCGGCAACCCGGCGCGCGTCATCGCCGCCCGCGGTGTCCGTCCGTCGGCCGCGATCACGGCCGACGGCGGCCTGCCGCCGCCGGAGTCCGCCGCATGAGCGCCGCGCCGTTGCGCGTGGCCTATCTGGTCAACCAGTACCCCAAGGTCAGCCACACCTTCATCCGGCGCGAGATCCTGGCCCTCGAACGGGCCGGCGTCGAGGTGCACCGGCTGGCCATGCGTGGCTGGGACGCGCCCACGCCCGACGCCGATGACGCGGCCGAGCTGCAGCGCACCCACCATCTGCTGCGGGGCGGTCTGCTGCCGCTGCTGTGGGCCACGCTGCGGGTGGCGGCCGCCGCGCCGCGGCGCTGGCTGTCGGCGCTGGCCTGCACGCTGCGCATGGGCTGGCGGGCCGACCGTCCGGCGCCGGTGCACCTGATCTACCTGGCCGAGGCCTGTGCCGCCCTGCTGTGGATGCGCGCCCGCGGCGTCCAGCATGTGCATGCGCATTTCGGTACCAACTCCACCGCCGTGGCGCTGCTGCTGCGCCGGCTCGGCGGGCCGCCCTACAGCTTCACCGTCCACGGGCCCGAGGAGTTCGACAAGCCCGAGTTCCTGCACCTGGGCGAGAAGATGCGCGAGGCCGCCTTCACCGTGGCCATCACCGCCTACTGCCGCAGCCAGCTGATGCGCTGGGTCGATGCCACGCACTGGCCGCGCATCGCGATCGCCCACTGCGCGCTCGAGCCCACCTTCCACCAGGGGCCGGCGGTCGCGCCGGCGGGCCGGCAGCTGCTGTGCATCGGCCGGCTGTCCGAGCAGAAGGGCCATCTGCTGCTGATCGAGGCGGCCGGGCTGCTGGCGCAGCGCGGCATCGATTTCAACCTGGTGCTGGCCGGCGACGGCGAGCTGCGGGCGCCGATCGAGGCCCGCATCGCCGAGCTCGGCCTGGCGGCCCGGGTGCGCATCACCGGCTGGATCGGCAGCCACACGGTGCGCGAGCTGCTGTTGCAGTCGCGCGCACTGGTGCTGGCCAGCTTCGCCGAGGGCCTGCCGGTGGTGCTGATGGAGGCGCTGGCGCTGCGCCGGCCGGTGGTCACGACCTGGGTCAACGGCATTCCCGAGCTGGTCGAGCCCGGTGTCTGCGGCTGGACCTGCGCGCCGGGCGATGTCGATGCGCTGGCCGACGCGATGCACGCCTGCCTGCAGGCCGACGAGGCCCGCCTGGCCCGCATGGGGGAGGCGGGCCGTGAGCGGGTGCTGGCGGCCCACGATGCCGACATCGAGGCACGGCGCTTGCACGTGCTGATGCAGGCCTCGGCCGGTGGCGATGATCTGGCGGCCGTGGTGGCCGCGATGCCGCTGCAGACGCGGAAAGTGGATTGAACGGTGATCTGGACCCTGCTGTTGATCGTGCCGGCACTGCTGCTGGCCCTGCCCGGACTGGCGCTGCTGCTGCAGGTGCTGGGCGCACGCCGCCTGGCGCGCGCCGCGGCCGCCGCGCCGGCCCAACCCACGACCTGGGCGGACGGCCCGGCGGTCGACGGAACGGTCGCGGTGCTGATTCCGGCCCATGACGAGGCCGCCGGCATCGAGCGCACGCTGCGCCAGGTGAGGGCGCAGCTGCGTCCGGGCGACCGCCTGCTGGTGGTCGCCGACAACTGCAGCGATGACACCGCGGCCATCGCCCGCGCGGCTGGCGCCGAGGTCACCGAGCGGGTCGACCGCGAGCGCCGGGGCAAGGGCTGGGCGCTGGACCATGGCCGCAACGTGCTGCGCGACGAGGCCCGGCAGGCCCCGGACCGGGCGCCGGCCTGGCTGGTGATCCTGGATGCCGACTGCACCCTGCAGCCCGGCTGTCTGCCGCGCCTGGTGCGCCGCTGCGCGCAGCTGGGCCTGCCGGTGCAGGCGCGCTACCTGCTGCATGCGCCCGACGAGCGCCTGAAGTCCCGCGTTTCGGCCTTCGCCGTGCGGCTGAAGAACCGGGTGCGGCCGCTGGGCATGCAGGCGCTGGGCCTGCCCTGCGGTCTCTACGGCAGCGGCATGGCGCTGCCCTTCGCGCTGGCCGCGCAGGCGCCGCTGGCCAGCGGCCACATCGCCGAGGACATGCAGCTGGGCCTGCATCTGGCCCAGCAGGGGCTGGCCCCGCAGTTCTGTGATGAGGCGGTGGTCGACAGCGTGCTGGCGGCCAACGCCGAAGGTGCGGGCACGCAGCGCACGCGCTGGGAGCACGGCCACCTGTCGCTGCTGCTGCGCGAGGGGCCGGGCATGTTGTGGCGGGCCGCGACTGCCGGCCGCTGGCGCGCGCTGGGCATGATCGCCGACCTGCTGATCCCGCCGCTGGTGCTGACCCTGGCGCTGCAACTGGCCGGTCTGGCCGCCCTGGGGCTGCTGACGCTGGCCGGCGCACCGGCCTGGATCGCCGGCCTGGCGGCCGTCGGGGTGGCCGGTTGGGTCATCGCCGTGCTGCTGGCCCGGCAATGGTTCGCGGCCGACCTGCTCGGCTGGCGTGATCTGGCCTATGCCCCGCTGTACATTGCCGGCAAGTTACCTTTGTATCTGCGTTTCCTGAGCGGCCGTCGCAGCGGCTGGATCCGCACCCGGCGTGATTGAGTACCCGGCTGTCGGGCCCCGTCCGCCGCGGCCATCCATCCGTCCCGCCCGACCGCTCCGCTGTCCGCCGCCATGGCCCTGATCGACATCATCATGCCCGTGCGCAATGGCGCACGTTTCCTTCCGGCGGCCGTCGCCAGCCTGCAGGCGCAGAGCCTGCGTGACTGGCGCCTGCTGCTGCTCGACCACGGCAGCACCGACGACACGATGGCCGTGGCCGGGCGGCTGGCGCAGGCTGACGGGCGCATCGCGCTCAGCCAGCATGCCGATGCCGTCGGCGTGGCCGGGCTGCGCAACGTCGGGCTGTCGCTGGTGCAGGCGCCTTATGTGGTGATGCAGGATGCGGACGACGAGTCGCTGCCGGATCGCCTGCAGCGGGTGGCCCGCGCCTTCGCCGACGATCCGCAGGCCATGGTCATCGGCGGCAGCGCGCTGCTGATCGATGCCGAGGGCCGCGAGTTCGGCCGCTTCGAGATCACCACGGATCCGGCCCTGCTGGCGCTGCAGACGCTGTTCCGCATGCCGGTCGTGCATCCGGCCACCGCGCTGCGCAGCGAGCTGATGCAGCGGGTCCGGGTGCGCTACGGCGAGTCGCTGGCGCTCGACGGCTGTGCCGGCGACGGCCTGGTGTCACCGGAGCTGGTCGAGGACTACCAGCTGATGGGTGAACTGGCGGTGGCCGGCCTGGTGCGCAACCTGCCCGAGCCCCTGCTGCGCTACCGCTTCCACGGCGGCGGGGTCAGCCGCGCGCGCTACACCGAGCAGATCCGGCTGTCCGGCCTGGTGTCGCGCCATCTCGCCCGGGTGGTGTCCCAACGTGCGGGTTGCGCGGCCTTCGATCCGGCACCGTTCGGCTCGCACGGGGGCACGCTGCTCGATCTCGGCGTGCAGGCCGACCACCGGGAGGCCTGGCACCAGATGCGCGACGCACTGCTGCACAGCGACGGCCCTTGGCGCCGCCAGCCCGAGCTGGTGCAGCGCGAACTGGCCTGGCGCTCGGTCTATGTCGACCGTCAGCCGCTGGGCCTGCTCGGCCGCGCGCTCGGCCACTGGGCGTCCTGCCGGCCGGATCGCCACGAGCGCCAGACGGTGCGCAACGTGGTGCTCAAGCGCCTGCGCCGCCAGCCACTGCCCGCGCTGCAGGCTGCCGTCTGATGGCGGCCGGCCGCGGTCTGGGCCGCGATACCTCGCTGCTGAGCGCGGCCGCGCTGCTCGAGTACGCGCTGCAGCTGGTGCTGCCGGTGCTGCTGGTGCGCCTGGTCAGCCCGCAGGATTTCGGCGCGATGCGTGCGCTGCTGCTGGTCTCGGTCACGCTGCAGGGCGTGGCGGTGCTGTCGCTGCCGCGCGCGATGTTCAACTTCCTGCCGGGGGCCGATGCGCCGCGGCGGCGCCAGGTGGTGGCCCAGGCCCTGTGGCTGCTGGCCGCCCTGTCCCTGGTCTGCGGGCTGGCCTTCGGGCTGCTGGCCGCGGCCGGCCAGCTGGGTGGGGCCTTCGAGCTGGTCGGCCGGGCGCCGCTGGCCGCCGGTGGCTATGTCGTGCTGTGGCTGCTGGGCAGCCTGCTGGACACCCTGCCCACGGCCAGCGGACGGGTGCGCTTCCAGGCCCTGGCCACCGTCACCCTCGGGCTGGTGCGCACCGGCGTGCTGGCCGCGCTGGCCTGGTGGCGTCCCGGTTTCGACGCGCTGCTGGCCGGCCTGCTGGTGTTCGCCGCGCTCAAGGTGCTGCTGCTGGCCGTCTTCGTCGTGCGTGATCTGGGGTGGCGCGGCTGGCGCCAGGACCGGGCGGCGTCCGGCGAGTTGCTGCGTTATGCGGCGCCGTTGGCCGTCGGCGACGGGCTGTTCGCGCTGCGCCAGCAGGCCGACCAGTGGGTGGTGTCCAGCACCTTGGATGCGGCGGCGCTGGCCACGCTTTCGGTGGCCGCGGTGGTCGGTTCGGTGCCGGTGCTGGTGCGTCAGCCGATCAACAACGCGCTGCTGCCACGGGCCCGTCTGGCCTGGGCCGAGCACCGGCCGGCCGATCTGGCCGCGCTGCTGCGCATCTCGCAGCAGCTGGTGGCCGTGCTGCTGATGCCCTTGCTGGTCCTGGTGGCGCTGCTGGCGCCCGATCTGGTGCGCTTGGTCTATACCCAGCGCTTCGACGCGGCCGCGCCGCTGATGCAGCTCTATCTGTGTGGTGCCCTCGGCGCGCTGGTGGCGCCGGGTTTCCTGCTGGCCGTCATCGGCCAGAACGTGGCGGGCGCACGCATCGCTGCCGGGGTGCTGCTGGTCAGCGCGCTCGGTGGCGCGCTGGCCGTGCGCCATGCGGGCGTGGCCGGTGCGGTCATGGCCAGCGCGGCCGCCCTGGTCGCGGGGGAATGGTGGGCGATGCGGGTGGTGCTGCGCACGCTGCAGGTCCCCTTGTCCGCGGTGCTGGATGTGGGGCGGCTGCGACGGCTGGCGCTGTTGTGTGCGCTCGCGCTGGGCGCCGGGGTGCTGGCCCGGATGGCCTGTCCGGATCCGGTCCGTACCGGTCTGGCCTGGTGGCGTCTGGCCTGCAGTGCGACCGCGTTCGGCCTGGTCTTCGCGGTCGGTGCCTGGCGCCAGGGGCTGTGGTCCGATCTGCGCCAGCTGCTGGCACAGCTCAAGGCCTGATGCGTGCATTGCGAGACGGTCAGACTCCACACCCAGGGGCTCCCATCCCACGAACACAGCGTTCTGCCGAAACACATTGCTTTGACAATCGAGATCGTCCCGAGGGTCTGGCGGGCCGGCGCAGCCGGTCATGCCGCAGATCCGTCTCGATCCGCCCCCCCATGAGTCGTACCTCCGCCATCCACCATTTCGGGTCCCTGCACTTCGGTGGGCAGCGTGCGGGCCGTGGATCGGCCCCGTTACAGTCCGCGTCGCTGGGTGGCTCCGCAGCCGACCGGCATCTTCCAGCCGGCGCCGTCGCCACTGTCCGCACGCACCGATGGCCCCACCACATCCTGTGATCCAGCTACCGTACAAGCATCTGGGCGGCTACCGGGTCGTGGCGGCCAACCAGCAGGAACTGCAGTCGGTGATCCTGCAGCGCATGGCGCTGCGCAAGGTCACCGCGCTGGTCTATGCCAACGCCAACATGGTCGTGCAGTGCGCGCCCTGGCATGAGCGTTTCGATGATCCCCGCGTGATCGTCGCCAACGACGGCGTCGCGATGGATCTGGCCGCCCGCTGGCTGTGCGGGGGTCGCTTCCCGTCCAACCTCAACGGCACGGATTTCACGCCCTACATGCTCGAGCATTGCGGGCGGCCGATGCGGCTGTTCCTCTACGGCGCGCGGCCGGCCTCGATCGAGGGGGCGGCGCGTGCGCTGCAGGCGATGGGCCATGAGGTCGTCGGTCAGCTGGACGGCTACACCGTGCTGCCCGAGGGGGAGCTGATCGCCCGCCTGCGTGCCGCCGAGCCGGACATCGTGCTGGTCGCGCTCGGCAATCCGCGCCAGGAGCGCTGGATCATCGATCACCTGGACGAACTGCCACCGGCCGTCTACACGGCCGTCGGGGCCTATTTCGATTTCCTCTCCGGCCTTGCGCCGCGGGCGCCGCGTCTGGTGCGCATGCTCAGGCTCGAATGGGCGTTCCGGCTCTCGCTGGAGCCGCGGCGGCTGCTGCGCCGCTACACGGTCGGCGGCTACGAGTTCTTCCGCCAGTGCTGGCGGGAGCGTCACTCGAGCGCCCGCAACGCACGCGCCACGGCCTGAGCGGCGGGCGGGCCCGCGTCTGCACGCGGGTGGCATGCCTCGCGTGCCGCGGACCGGTCCGCGGCCGACGAGCCCGGGCGCCGTCCCAGGCGCCGTCCCAGGCGTTCTGCGGCCCTCCCAGGCCCTCGCTCAGGCCCTCGCTCAGGCCGCCTTGCTGTCGACCGGCGTCCAGTCGCGTGCGGTGTGGGCCGTGCCGTCGGTCGCCTTCAGCGGCCGGGCCGGTGTCGCATCCTGGTGCCGGCGGGTCAGCCGCTGAGCCAGCCGGCAGCCCAGCGCCAGCGCCATCAGCGTCGGATTGGCATGGCTGCAGGTCGGGAAGACCGAGCTCGCGCACACGTGCAGATTGGCCACGCCATGGACCTGCAGCGTCGGATCGACGACGCCGTCGCCCGCCCGCTCGCTCATGCGTGTGCTGCCCATGTGGTGGCCACCGACCGGCAGCGCGGCGGCCAGCGCCTGTTCCAGCGCGTCGCGGGCCGGCAGGTGCAGGCGCGCACGGCCGCTGCGCGCGAGTTCCGCGGCCAGCAGCTCGAAGCTGCGGCGGGCCGAGTCGATGTCCTGCGGCGTCAGGGCCCAGTGCACATGCACCCGGGGCAGCCCGTCCGCGTCGCGTGCGTCGAGCAGCGTGATGCGGTTGCTGGCCGTCGGCAGTTGCTCGCCGTTGAACTCCAGCGGCCATTGCTGCGTCCGCCCGCGCTCCAGCGTGTAGGGCAGCTTGCGCGTGGCCAGGCGGATGCGCAGCAGGTAGTCGGTCGCGAAGCGGGCGATCGCCGGCGCGTCCAGCAGCACGTTGCGCAGATGGGCCAGGCGCTGGCGGTCCCCGGCATGGTGGCCATGGCCGTGGTTGAGGATCTTCTGGTGCTCGCGCGGCAGGCTCGACTTCAGCAGATGGATCAGCGACATCACGCCGCTGCCGTGCGAGGGGTCGCCGTAGGCCGGAAAGTGCAGGCGGAAGCAGCCGTTGAGCAAGCGGTGCTCGCGCTGGACCGTGGCGGACAGCTGCAGCTTGCGCCGCGCGTAGACGCCGTCACGCGTGCGCTCGAAGCCGAAGCGCGGCAGTTGCCCCGGTGTCTCGAAGCGACCGAGGATGACGTCGAAGTGGCAGGTGTAGTGACGCCCGAGATGCGCGTCCAGATGGGCCCAGCCCGGCTGGGCCGCACGGGTGGCCAGCAGCAGTCGCGTGGCCTCGATGCCGCCGGCGGCCAGCACCACCTCGCGCGCCCGGGCCGTGCGCAGCCGGCCGCTGCTGCGGCAGCGCAGGGTCAGGCCGACGATCCGGCGGCCCTCGCCGTCGCACACCAGGTCCATCACCTTGGCCTGCAGCACCACGGTGGCCCGCGGATGGGCCTGCAGCGCCGCACCGTACTTGCGGCCGAAGTCGGTCGGCAGGCTGTAGCGTTCGATGCGTTCGTCGACGCGGCCGCTCAGCTGCTGCAGGCCGTCGAACAGCGGGCGGTCGCCCTGCGGCAGCGCCGTGGTGCCGAAGTCGGCGAGGCCTGCATCGGCGATGGCCGTGGCCTCGGTGATCCAGGGCTGCAGCGCCTCCAGCCGCAGTGGCCAGCCGCTGTCGGGCACCCAGTCCCGGGCCAGGAAATCGATCTCGTCGAAGGGCACGCAGCGGCCGCCCCACAGATGGGTCGTGCCGCCCAGGCGTTGGCGGCGGTAGTCGCGCGTCGGCGGATGCGGCGCTTCGGCATGGCCGTCATAGGCGTCCTCGTAGGCCGCGTGTTCGTCGCGGCCACCGGCCTCGATCAGCAGCACGCGCAGGCCGCGCGCCAGCAGACGGTCGGCCAGGGCGAGGCCGACGGCGCCGCCGCCGACCACGCACACGTCGTGGTCGAGCAGCTGCTCGTCCCGGGTCTCGTTCAGCGGCACGATCATCGGGCGGACTCCACGTCGGTGACCGCCGCGGCGGTCGGGATCAGGGGGGGATGCGCCGTCGCGCCATGGCCATGGCGCAGCAGCAGCGCCTCCAGCCGGCCGAGTTCGGTGTCCAGGTCGTGGCGCTCGCGCACCGCCTGCACGGCGGCGTCGGCGCGGGCCTGCAGCGCGGCCACCGGCAGCTGCGCGGCGTCGATCAGCGCGTCGGTCAGCGCCTCGACCGAGCCGGGCGCCACCAGCCAGCCGTTGCGCCCGTCCTCGACCAGCTCGGGAATGCCGGCGATGCGGGTGGTGATCACCGGCCGGCCCAGGCTGAAGGCTTCCATGATGGCCACCGGCAGCCCCTCGGCGAAGCTCGGCAGCACGAAGGCGCGGGCGCGCTGCAGCTCGTCGCGCACCTGCGGGCTCGAGCGCCAGCCCAGCAGGCTGACGTCGGCCTGCAGGCCGTGCTGCCGCACCAGGGCCTCGATCTCGCCGCGCAGCGGGCCGTCGCCGACCAGCACCAGCTGCATCGCCACGCCGCGCGCACGGGCGGCGACGAAGGCGTCGATCAGCACCCGCACGCCCTTCTCGGCGCACAGCCGGCCGACGAACAGCAGGCGGGGGGCCTCGACCACCGGCAGCGGGCGGGCCTGGCGGAAGGCCGCGCCCGGCGTGCAGCGCACGATGTGGATGCGCGACCAGTGCGCCGGATCGGCGAACAGCATGCACTGGCTGCGGCAGAAGTCGGTGATGGCGGCGGTGAAGGCGGCGCGGGCCAGCTTCTCGCCCAGCGCCCAGTCGCCCGGGCGGTAGAAGATGCCCGGGCCGTGCACCGTCATGCTGAACGGCCGGCCGGCGATGACCGAGGCCAGCATGGCCACGGTGGCCGAGTTCTCGGCGATGTGGTTGTGGACGATGGCGATGTCGCGCTCGACCATCTCGCGGGCCAGCAGCGCGGCCTCGACCAGGTAGGGCCCCTGCAGCGCCAGGCCCTTGAGGCCGGCCTTGCGCGTGCGCAGCGCCAGGCCCAGCGCCTGCAGGCTGGCGCGCGGCCGGCGCAGCAGGGCCCAGGCGGCGGCCGCGGCCAGGCGCGCCAGCGGCTGCTCCAGGATGTAGGTCGTCGTCGCCTGCTCGCGCCGCAGTTCCTCGTCGTCGCCGGCGCTCTCGCGGCGGATCGAGTAGGTCAGCACCTCGTGGCCGCGCGCCCGCAGCCCGGCCACCTCGTTGCGGATGAAGGTGTCGCTGGCGCGGGCGTAGTGGCTGGTCAGGTAGGCGATGCGCATGCGGGCGGGGAAGGCGGCGGGACGGAGGGGCGGGCGGGGCAGGCGGGCAGGCAGGCCGGGCGAGGGGGGGAGGGCGTGGGCCGCCGTGGCCGCGGGCGTGTGATGCCGCGGGGTGGCCAGGATCGCCTCAGCCCTCCAGCGGGCCGACGCGTGCGGTCGTGTAGCGGGCCTCGTAGCGGTGGCGCAGCAGCAGGCCGGGCACCGGCCAGCCGCGGCGCAGGGCCCAGGCCGCCAGCGGATGCAGCAGGCGCAGCGGCCATTCGACGGGCCGCGGCAAGGCCAGCAGCCGACGGTGCGGCAGCAGCGGGCGCGCCCAGTCCAGCAGTGCCGGTGCGGGCGAGGCGGTCAGCAGGCGGACACCGGCCGTGGCCTCGGGGGCCAGCGCGTCGGCGATGGCCGCGGCGCAGGCCTGGCGTTCGATCACGTGGGCCTGGCGGCGCGCACGCGGCACCAGCAGCAGCGGCCCCAGACCGATGCCGACCAGATCGGCCGGCACCCGCTCGCGGTCGTAGACGCGGGAGGGCCGCAGCACGTGCAGCGGCACGCCGGCGGCCGCACAGATCTGGCCGGCCCAGTGCTCCTGGCGCCGCTTCAGATGCGCGTAATCGCCGTACCAGGGCGTCTGTTCGTGCGGGGCCAGCAGGGGGGAGTCGGCCTGCAGCACCGCACCGACCTGCCGCCAGTCATAGACCGAGAAGCTGCTGACCAGCACGAAGCGGGCCTCGGCATCCAGCGGCGCGACCAGGTGGCGCAGCACACGCTGGGTCAGATCGGCCTGGTCCGCCCGGGTGCGCCGCACCTCGAAGGCCAGGTGGATGACGGCGGCCGCGCCCTCGACCGCGCGGGCCACCGCCACGGCATCGTCCAGATCGACCTGCAGCCACTGCAGGCCGGGGTCCTCGCGCAGCGCGGTCGAGCCCGGCAGGCGGCGCAGCAGCGCCCGCACCGGATGGCCGCGCCGCCGCAGCTCGGCCAGCAGGGCGCGGCCGATGTAGCCCCCGGCGCCCGTGACGACGACGGGACGCGGCGGCCCTTCGCCCAGGCTCGGGGCCGGTGGGCCGGCGGGGGAGGGCAGCGGGGAGGCGGAGGGCTCGTGCACGTGGGCGGGGGTCGGCGAGGCCGTCGCGCCCGTCCCGTCGGGCAGCCCCGTGGCCTTGCGGGCCCACCGGGACCGTCAGCGGGCGCGCCACGGCATCAGGGTCAACCCGGACTTTCCGGGCAGGCCGATTGGATCCCAGTCCCGTGACGGAGATCATGAACAACTTGGGGAGTTACAAGCCCCGGTGTGATGTGTTCCGCGGGTGCACCCCGCCAGAACGCGGGGGGGCGCACCCGGACGCCGTGCGGTTTCCGGGGCGCCGGTCGGGGCCTTCAGGGCCGCTCAGGCGGCCAGCACCTGCGCCAGCTGTGCCGGGCCCAGCGCCATCGCGCGGCCGAAGCCGGCGACGAAGCGGGCACTGGTCGGCACCACCCGCACCAGCGTGAAATCGCCGAAGCCGAACATCGGCTCGGCCTCGGGCAGGCGGGCCAGATAGGCCGCGCGGGCGGCCGGGTAGGCGGGGTCCTCGGGCCGGCAGGGCAGGGCGCGGCCCTGCAGGCTCAGCCGCGGCAGCGCCAGCGGGTTGTCCTGCGGCGTGCGCGGGGCCATCACCAGCAGGCCGACGGTGGGCGTGGCCAGCAGGTCGGCCGTGTGCGGGGCCAGGCGGCTGACGTGCAGCAGCAGTGCCGGCGTGCCGTCGGCGTCGTGGCGGCCGTCGAGCAGCGCGTAGGGCACCATCGAGACCGCGGGCTCGCCGCGGTGCAGGGTGGCCAGGCTGGCCAGTTCCTGGTCGGTCAGCAGGCGGCGCAGCAGCAGGGCTTCGGCGGCTTCGAGCATCGGGCGGTTCCGGCAGTGGGCGTGTGGCCTGCAGTATGCCCAGCCGACCCCGGCGGCGACGGCCAGCGCGTGTGTGACGGCGGGCCTGCGCCGGGTGCCGCGCGGCCGGCGTCGCGGCGCCTCGTGCCCGTGCCCGTGCCCGTGCCCGGCTGCCTGCGGTGCGGCAGTAGCATCGGCCGATGCTGGTGATCGATCGCCCCGACCGTCCCGACGGCTTCCACTTCCAGGTCCGTGCCGCCGCGCTGCTGCGCCACGACGACCATCTGCTGCTGCACCGGCTGGCCGGTGACGCGTTCTGGAGCCTGCCGGGCGGCCGCGTCGAGCCGGGCGAGGACAGCGCAGCCACCGTCGTGCGCGAACTGCGCGAGGAGCTCGGCGTGACGGTGCGGGTGACCGGCGCGGCCTGGATCTGCGAGAGCTTCTTCCGCCACCAGGGACGCTCACGTCAGGAGCTGGGCTTCATCCACCATGCGGTGCTCGACGATGCCACGGTGGCGCTGGCCGACACCGGCCGCGTCCATGCCGGCCTCGAGGACCATCTCGCGCTGGAGTTCCGCTGGTTCCGTGCGGCCGAACTGCCGGCGCTGGCCGTCTATCCGGTGTTCCTGCGCAGCGCGGCGCTGGATCCGCGGCAGGGTCACTGGCCGCGCCACGTGGTCGAGCGCGAGGCGGGCTGAGGCCGCCTGACCTTCAGACCGCGGCGTCGGGCGCCGGCGGCCGCCAGCCGCTGGCGCGCAGGGAAGCCAGCGGGGCGAACAGCGGCTGCGGCAGCGCGTCCCAGTCGAACCAGTGCCAGCCCTCGCACTTGTCCGGCTCCCGGTTGCAGGGCTCGCCGCGCACGCCGCGCGCCAGCACGAAGGCGGTGAGGAAGTGCCGGCCGGCGTCGTCGAAGACGTCGTTCGTCCAGGGGCCGGGTTGCAGGTGGTCGACCGCCAGGCCGGTTTCCTCGCCCAGCTCGCGCCGCGCCGCGGCCTCGACCGACTCGCCGAATTCGAGCTTGCCGCCGGGCGCCGACCAGGTGCCGGCGCCATGCGCACCGCGACGGCGGCCCAGCAGCAGCCGGCCGTCGGCGGCCTGGACCAGCACGCCGACACCGACCTCGGGCCGTGGTGCGGCCGGCGGCGTGGCCGAGGCCGAGGCCGAGGCTGGCAGCGTCCAGTTCGGGTTGTGGGCGATCTCCCACAGATGGCCGTCGGGGCTCTGGAACAGCCCGGCCCAGCCGCCCCAGAACACCCGGCCGGCCGGCCGGATCACGCGCGCGCCGGCGGCGCGGGCCCGCGCGATCAGCGCATCGACCTCGGCCTCGCTGGCCACGTTGTGGGCCAGTTCGACCTCGGTGGCGCTGCGCGCCGCCACGGCCAGTCCGGCGTCCGCGGCCAGGCTGGTGCGCGGCCACAGCGCCAGCTTCAGCCCGTCCTGCAGCGCGAAGAAGGCGACGGCGCCGTTCGGGTACTGGGTGCCGACGATGCCGTCGGTGGCCAGGCCCAGGCCGTCGCGGTAGAAGCGCACGGCCGCCTCCAGGTCGTCGACGGCCAGGGTGATGCAGGACAGGTGGGGGTTCATGCGGCGGGCAGGGTCCGGATCGGCAAGGGCGCGAGCATGCCGCAGCAGCCGGGGCGCGGGAAGGGGCGTGGCCGTCGGCCGCACCGGTCACAGCCGCCGGGTCGTCGTGTGGTGGTCTGCACGCGGCCTGCCGCCGCATCGCCTCACCCACACGAATGCTGTATATCCATACAGTTTCCGGCGCTACGATGCCGGCTCTGCGCCTGCCGCCGCTGCCTGCCCCCGTCCGCCCCACGCCCCCCATGTCCGGCCCACCCGCCTATGCCGAGCTGTGCTGCCGCAGCAACTTCAGCTTCCTCGACGGGGCCTCCCATCCGGAGGAGCTGGTCGACACCGCGCTCGCCCGTGGCTACGCCGCGCTGGCGCTGACCGATGAATGCTCGCTGGCCGGCGTGGTGCGGGCCCATGCGCGGGCGGCCGAGGTCGGCCTGCCGCTGATCATCGGGGCCACGGTGCGGCTGTCGACGGCTGACGCCGGTGCGGCCGTGGCCGCGACGGTGGCCGGGCGCATCGGTGCGGCGCCCGCCGGTGCCGATCAGGCCGCGCTGGCCCCGGGTGCGGCCTCGCCGCTGGCCGGCCGGCCGCCGCCCACGCTGGTGCTGCTGGCGCGCAGCCGGCGCGGCTACGGCAACCTGGCGCAATGGATCAGCCTGGCGCGCCGGCGCGCGCCCAAGGGCCGCTACGTCGCACTGGCCGGCGATCTGGAGGGCCGTGCGCCCGATGCGCCGCATCTGGCCGGCCTGCCTGACTGCCACGCACTGCTGTTGCCCGACCTGTGTGCGGACGACGCCGACGGCACCGTGTTCGAGACCCTGCACGCCCAGGCCATGTGGCTCAAGACCTGGTTCGGGCCCGCGCGCTGCGGCATCGCGATCTCGCTGCTGCACCAGCCGCAGGATGACCTCAAGCGCGCGCTGCTGCCGCGGCTGGCCGCGCTCGTCGGCCTGCCGCTGGTGGCCGTCGGCGAGGTGCGCATGCATGCCCGTCACCGCAAGCCGCTGGCCGATGTGCTGACGGCCACCCGGCTGGGCCGGCCGCTGGCCGATTGCGGCTTCGATCTGGCGCCCAATGCCGAGGCCCATCTGCGCAGCCGCGCCCGGCTGCAGGCGCTGTACGCACCGGCCTGGCTGGAGGCCACGCTGGCGGTGGCCGCCGGCTGCGATTTCTCGCTGGCCGATCTGCATTACGAATATCCCGAGGAGCTGGTGCCCGCCGGCCACGACCCGGCCAGCTGGCTGCGCCGCTTGACCGAGGCCGGTGCGCGCCAGCGCTATCCGCAGGGCCTGCCCGCGGCGGTGCGCGCGGCCATCGAGCACGAGCTGGCGGTGATCGCCGCCCGCGGCTACGAGCCCTATTTCCTGACCGTGGCCGACATCGTGCGCTGGGCCCGCCATGCGCGCGGCATCCTGTGCCAGGGCCGCGGCAGCGCGGCCAACTCCGCGGTCTGCTACTGCCTGGGCGTGACCGAGGTCGATCCGGTCGACGCCCCGTTGCTGTTCGAGCGCTTCATCAGCCCCGAGCGCAACGAGCCACCCGACATCGACATCGACTTCGAGCACCAGCGCCGCGAGGAGGTCATCCAGTACCTCTACCGCAAGTACGGGCGGCACCGTGCGGCGCTGACGGCGGTGGTCATCCGCTACCAGCCGCGCTCGGCGCTGCGGGATGTCGGTCGTGCGCTCGGGCTCGATCCGGACCTGATCCAGGCCGTCTGCCGCGGCCAGCAGTGGTGGGATGGCCACGGCATCGCGCCCGAACGCCTGGCCGAGCAGGGGCTGGATCCGGCCGCGCCGGTGTGCGCGCAGTGGCTGGCGCTGACCGCGCAGCTGATCGGCTTTCCGCGCCACCTCAGCCAGCATCCGGGCGGCTTCGTCATCGCGCGCGACGACATCGCACGGCTGGTGCCGGTCGAGAACGCCGGCATGGACGGGCGCACCGTCATCGAGTGGGACAAGGACGACCTCGACGTGCTCGGCCTGATCAAGGTCGACATCCTCGCCCTCGGCATGCTGAGCGCCATCCGCCGCGCGCTGGTGTGGGTGGGCGACAAGCTCGGCCGGGGCATGGCCGACGTGCGGCCGGCGCAGGCCGCGGACCGCCGTGGCCATACCGACGCCCCCGACGCCCCCGACGCTGCCCACGGCGGCGACCGCGACGACGGCCAGGACCGCAGCGATGGCATCGGTGGCAGCGACCCCGCAGCGCTCTTCGGCGCCGATCCGGCCGCCGACGACGCCCGCCTGACCGGCGCCGCGGTGCGCGGCCTGCCGTTCTCGATGCAGGACGTGCCGCGCGAGGATCCGGCCGTCTACGCGATGCTGCAGCGCGCCGACGCCCTCGGCGTGTTCCAGGTCGAGAGCCGGGCCCAGCTCAGCATGCTGCCGCGGCTGCGCCCCGCGCGCTTCTACGACCTGGTCATCGAGGTCGCCATCGTGCGGCCGGGGCCGATCCAGGGCGGCATGGTCCATCCCTATCTGAAGCGCCGCCAGGGCCTGGAGCCGGTCAGCTACCCCAGCGCCGAGGTGGCGCAGGCGCTCGAACGCACCCTCGGCGTGCCCATCTTCCAGGAGCAGGTGATGCAGCTGGCCATCCTGGCCGCCGACTTCACCCCCGGCGAGGCCGACGGGCTGCGCCGCGCGATGGCGGCCTGGAAACGCAAGGGCGGGCTCGGTCCTTTCCATGAGCGCCTGGTCGGCCGCATGGTGGCCAAGGGCTATGCGGCCGACTATGCCGAGGCCATCTTCCGCCAGATCCAGGGTTTCGGCGAATACGGCTTCCCGGAGAGCCATGCGGCCAGTTTCGCGCTGCTGGTCTATGTCAGCGCCTGGCTCAAGTGCCACCATCCGGACGCCTTCCTGGCCGCGCTGCTCGACAGCCAGCCGATGGGCTTCTACGCGCCGGCCCAGCTGGTGCGCGACGCGCGCGAGCACGGCGTGACAGTGCGCCCGGTGTGCGTGCTGCGCAGCGACTGGGGGACGCGGCTGGAGCCGGTGCCGGTCCGCGCCGGGGCGGGCGAGGGGCATGGTGAGGGGAAGGGTGAGGGCGTCCGAGCCGGTGCGGTGGCGGCGGACCGGGCGGATGCACCGTCGCCCGGTGTCGCTGCCGCGGCAGGGCCGGCGCTGCGCACCGTGCGCCTGGGCTTCAACCGCATCGCCGGCCTGGGCGAGGCCGAGGCCCGGCGCATCGTCGCCGCGCGTGCGGCCGCGCCCTTCACCGGCGTCGAGGATCTGGCGTGCCGCGCCGGGCTGGACGCGCGGGCGCTGCAGCGGCTGGCCGCGGCCGATGCGCTGCGCTGGCTGCCGGCCGTCGATGCGGCGGCGGCCGCCGGCACGCCGCAGCGGGTCGTCGTGGCCGGCCGATCGGTGGCGGGCCCCGCCGCCGTACCCCGCATCGGCCATCGCCACCAGGCCGCCTGGGCGGTGCGCGGCATCGACACCCGTGCGCCGCCGCTGCTGGCTGGCGCCGATGCGCTGCCGCAGGCCGTCGTGCTGCCGTCGCCCGCGCCCGGTGACCAGGTGCTGGCCGACTACCGCAGCAGTGGCCTGTCGCTGCGCGCCCATCCGCTGGCCCTGCTGCGGCCGCAGCTGGCGACCCTGCGCCTGCGCACGGCCGCCGAGCTGCGCCAGGCGCGGCCCGGTCAGTGGCTGGGCGCGGCCGGCCTGGTCACCCACCGCCAGCGCCCGGGCACCGCGCGCGGCGTGGTCTTCGTCACGCTGGAGGACGAGACCGGCACCGTCAACGTCATCGTCTGGCCGCAGGTGGCCGAAGCCCAGCGCCGCCCGCTGCTGGCCGCCCGGCTGCTGGCGGTGCACGGCCAGTGGCAGTGCGAGGGCGAGGTGCGCCACCTGATCGCCCGCCGCCTGGTCGACCACAGCGCGCTGCTGCAGGGCCTGGCCGTGCACAGCCGGGACTTCCATTGACGGGCCGCCGGCCGGCCTTGGCCGTCGGATGCCGCCGGGCATGGTCCCGGGGCCTCCGGCGGTGGCCCCCCGCGGCACTTCAGCCCGCCCGAAGCCGCCATGCAAGCCGCTTCAACCGCCTGTCGCGGGACGCCGCCGACAATCCAGCCCATGACCACACCGAGCCCCACCCGACTGCCCGCCACCCTCGAATGGCTGCCCGCCGACGGACAGCCGCCCGCGCTGCTGCTGGTGCTGCTGCACGGCTGGGGCGCCAGCGCACAGGACATGGCCCCGCTGGCGCGCACGCTGCACCAGCAGTTCCCGCGTGCCGTCATCGTCGCGCCCGACGGCTTCGAGCCGCTGGACGGCGCCGGCACCACCCCGCTCGCGGGCCGCCAGTGGTTCAGCCTGACCGGTGAGGCCGGCGGCCGCCTGAGCGACGAGGAGCGTCCGGCCCGTGTCGACGCCATGCTGCCGCGGCTGGCCGACTGGCTGCGTGCGGCCCAGGCCGCCTGGGGCATCGAGCCGCAGGCCACTGCGCTGTTCGGCTTCTCGCAGGGCGCCATCGTCTCGCTGGAGCTGGTGCAGCGCCACGACGGCCTCTGCGGCCGCGTGCTGGCCTTCTCCGGCCGCTATGCCCGCCTGCCCGAGGCCACGCTGCAGCACACCACGCTGCACTTCTTCCATGGCGCCGACGATCCGGTGATCCCGGCCGACCATGCGCGCGCCGCGATGGCGCGGCTGCAGCAGCTGCAGGGCGACGCGACGATCGACATCGCCAGCGGCGTCGGCCACGCGATGCCGCCGGCGCTGGTGCAGTGCGCACTGCAGCGGCTGACCTCGCACATCCCGCGCCGCACCTGGCTGGCGGCCATGGGCGCGGCGGGCGGCGAGGGCGCGGAGAGCGCCGCGGGCGAGGACGGCCCTGCGGCCCCGCCCACACCGTCCACTCCGTCCCCCTGAGCCCGCCGTCGGCCCGGGTCCGGCGCTGTCCGGCCCCGGTCCGGCCTCCGTCGGTCTTCAAGTCCGGCCCGGGTCCGGGTCCGGGCAAGGCCGAGGCGGCCTTCGTACACTGCCGCCCCATGATCTTCGTCCTCTCTCCGGCCAAGTCGCTGGACTACGACACCCCGCTGTCGGATGCCGCCCGCGCGCGGGCCACCGAGCCGCTGTTCACCGACCAGGCCGCCGAGCTGATCGCGCAGCTGGCGCCCTTGACCCCGCCCCAGGTCGCCAGCCTGATGGACCTGTCGGACACGCTGGCCGCGCTCAACGTCGGCCGTTATGCCGCCTGGCAGCCACAGGCCACCGAGGCCAACAGCCGGCCGGCCGTGCTGGCCTTCAACGGCGACGTCTACGACGGCCTGCAGGCGCGCAGCCTGGGCGCGGCCCAGCTCGACTGGGCGCAGCAGCATCTGGTGATCCTGTCGGGCCTGTACGGCGCGCTGCGCCCGATGGACCGCCTGCAGCCCTACCGGCTGGAGATGGGCACCCGCCTGGCCAACCCGCGCGGCAAGGACCTCTACGCGTTCTGGGGCACCCGCCTCGCCGACCACCTCAACGAGCGGCTGGACGCGCAGCGCGTGCCCTGGCTGGTCAACCTGGCCTCGCAGGAGTACTTCAAGTCGGTGCCGCGCCGCGCGCTGCGCCATCCGGTCATCGACTGCGTGTTCGAGGACTGGAAGGGCGCCGGCTGGAAGATCATCAGCTTCCACGCCAAGCGCGCCCGTGGCCTGATGGCGCGCTGGATGATCGACCAGCGCCCGTCCAGCGCCGACGACCTGCGCGGCTTCGACCGCGACGGCTATGCCTGGGACGCGTCGGTCTCGACGCCCGAGCGCCCGGTCTTCCGTCGCCGGCTCCCGGCCTGAGCGTCCCGTGCGGCCATGGGCGCACACCGCAGACGGTGTGTGGTGCGCGGCCGGCGCCCGCGCTTCTGGAACAATCCGGACCATGAGCGCCCAGGCAGTCACTCCGGAACTTCGTCGCTGGATCATCGAACAGTCGCAGGCGGGCTGTCAGCCGGACGTGCTGTTGTCGTCGATGGTCAGCAGCGGCTGGAGCGAGGACGTGGCCACCCAGGCCCTGGAGGCCACGCTGCGGGACTTCCTCAGCGGCGTGCTGGCGGGACAGGACACCGAGGCCGCGGCCGCGGCGGCCGTCACCGGCCAGACCCGCGGTGGCGGCCTCGGCGAGGCCTTGCCGCTGGCCGTCCCGGTGCCTGAACCGGACCTCGCCCGCGAACCGCCCGCGCTGTGGGCCCACGACCGCGAGGTGCGGGTGCTGATGACGATGCGCCAGCCGCGCGTCGTGCTGTTCGGCGGCTTCCTGTCGGATGCCGAGTGCGACGAACTGGTCGCGCTGGCCCGCCCGCGCATGACGCGCTCGGAGACGGTGGTCAACGCCACCGGGGGCAACGAGGTCAACCCGGCGCGCACCTCGACCGGCATGTTCTTCGGCCGCGGCGAGAACGCGCTGTGCCAGCGCATCGAGATGCGCATCGCCGCGCTGCTGCGCTGGCCGGTGGTCAATGGCGAGGGGCTGCAGGTGCTGCACTACCGGCCCGGGGCCGAGTACAAGCCGCACCACGACTATTTCGACCCGGCCCAGCCCGGCATGGGCAGTGTGCTGGCACGCGGTGGCCAGCGCGTGGGCACGCTGGTGATCTACCTGAACACGCCCGAGCGGGGTGGCGCGACGACCTTCCCGGACGTCGATCTGGCGGTGTCACCGATCAAGGGCCACGCGGTGTTCTTCAGCTACGACCGACCGCATGCCGTCACCCGCACCCTGCATGGGGGTGCCCCGGTGATCGATGGCGAGAAGTGGGTCGCCACCAAGTGGCTGCGCGAGCGCGAGTTCAACTGAGCGGCTGAGCCGCCGCGGGGCGGCCCGCAGGCCGCAAGCCCGCGGGGCGCCCCGGCCGTGCGCTCAGCGCTTGGGCTGGGCCAGACGGGCGACCAGACCGGCCGCACCGCCACCGGCCGGACGGCCCGAGCCACCCGCTGCCGGACGGCCGCCGCCGTTCTGCGGCCGGCCACCGCCCGCCGGAGCCGGGTTGCCACCGCGGCCATTGCCTTGCGGTGCGGCGCCGGCCGGCTTGCCGCCGCCCTGCGGACGACCGCCACCGCCTTGCGGACGGCCACCGCCACCCCCGCCGGTACCCGGCTTGGACGCCGGACCGCGGCCCTGGCCGGCCTGCGCGCCCTGGCCCGGACGACCGCCCTGGCCACCGCCCGGACGGCCACCGCCACCGCCGCCGCCCGCATTGCGGCGCGTGCCGCCGACACCGATGGTCATGCGGCCCAGCACGATGGGCTCGGCCTTCTCGCCGGGCGCCGCCTCGAAGCCCGGGATCACCTCGCGCGGCACCTGACGCTTGATCAGCTTCTCGATGTCGCGCAGGAAGATCTCCTCGTCCAGGCACACCAGGCTGACCGCCTCGCCCTGGGCGCCGGCACGGCCGGTGCGGCCGATGCGGTGCACGTAGTCCTCGGGCACGTTCGGCAGCTCGAAGTTGACGACGTGAGGCAGCTGGTCGATGTCGATGCCGCGCGCGGCGATGTCGGTGGCCACCAGCACCGGCAGCTCACCGCTCTTGAACTCGGCCAGCGCCTTGGTGCGCGCGCTCTGGCTCTTGTTGCCGTGGATGGCCATGGCGCCGATGCCGGTCTCGTTCAGGTACTCGGCCAGGCGGTTGGCGCCGTGCTTCATGCGCGTGAACACCAGCACCTGGTGCCAGTCGCCCTGGCGGATCAGGTGGGCCAGCAGTTCCTTCTTCTTCTCGCGGCCGCAGGGGTGGATCTTCTGCGCGATCGCGTCGTTGGTCTGGTTGCGGCGGGCGACCTCGATCAGCGCCGGCTGGTCCAGCAGGCGGTCGGCCAGGGCCTTGATGTCGTCGCTGAAGGTGGCCGAGAACAGCAGGCTCTGCTTCTTGACCGGCAGCACCGCGAGCACCTTCTTGATGTCGTGGATGAAGCCCATGTCCAGCATGCGGTCGGCCTCGTCGAGCACCAGCAGCTCGATGTGGCTGAGGTCCAGCGTGCCCTGCTGGTGGTGGTCGAGCAGGCGGCCCGGCGTGGCCACCAGGATGTCGACGCCCTTGCGCAGGCGGTCGATCTGCGGCTGCATGCCCACGCCGCCGAACATCACCATGCTGGTCAGCGGCAGGTACTTGCCGTAGGCGCGCACGCTTTCCTCGACCTGGGCGGCGAGTTCGCGCGTCGGCGTCAGGATCAGGGCGCGCACGGCGAGGCGGCCGCGGCTGTCGCGCGCCGGCTTGCCCTGGCTCAGGCGGTGCAGCAGGGGCAGGGTGAAGCCGGCGGTCTTGCCGGTGCCGGTCTGGGCACCGGCCATCAGGTCGCCGCCTTGCAGGACGGCGGGAATGGCTTGCGCCTGGATCGGGGTCGGGGTCTCGTAACCCTGCTCGCGCACCGCGCGCAGGATCGGCTCGGCCAGGCCGAGGTCGGCAAAGTTCATGCGGTTCGGGGCGCCCGGCGGCTGAGGCCGGAGCGCGGTGGACACCGGCTGCTGCGGTCCGAAGCGGACCCACCAGTCTGGACGAGCCGATGCGAGGAAGGAGGACACCGGTGCCTGGGCACCTGATGTGGGTGCCGCGCGACTGGATGCGCGGCCTGACCCGTCATTGTACCGCCCTGCACCATGCCCCTGACGGATGTCCGGCGCGTCCAAACAGCACGCTTCAGGGGCGGGTGTTCCGCCCATCGGGGCTGGCGTGCCCGCCCGACACTGCCGCATCAGGCATGGCCGGGACGTGGGACCGGTCGCCGCAGGAGGGGAGGGACGACGGGTAGCGCCCAGGTGCAGGGCGTGGACACCGTCGCCCACAAGACCAGCCTCAGTCCATCAGGCCGGGTGGGGTGCGCGACCGTGCGGTGCGTGCCCTGTGCACGCCGGCTGCGTTCCGTCGGGAGTCTCCAGTCCATGTCCGCCTGCCACCATCTGCTGCTTGCCGGTGCCGACCCCACCGCCTGCCAGTCGCTGGCCGTCACCTTGCGTGCCCGCGGCCACCGCGTCGAATGGCTCGACGACGTGCAGCGCCTGCTGCGGGCCGACTGGCCGGATCCGCCCGACCTGCTGCTGCTGAACCTGTCCATTCCGCTGCGCCCCGAACACCTGGGCCCGGCCCATGGCCTGGACGCGCTGGCGCTGTTGCGCGCCCTGCGCCTGCACAGTGCGCTGCCGGTGATCGTGCTGACCGATGTCGACGATGCGGCCGACCGTGTGCTGGCCCTGCACAGCGGCGCCGATGACTGTCTGTCGCAGCCCGTGGTCGTCGGCGAACTGCTGGCCCGCATCGCGGCCGTGTTGCGGCGCTGGCGTGGCCACGAGCGGCGTGCGCCGGCGACGGTGGCCTCGCTGCCCTTGTCGGCCGGGGCCTGGCGCCTGTGTCCGCTGTCGCGCACGCTGCGCCGCATGAACGGCCCGGTGGTGCCGCTGACGCCGGCCGAGTTCCGGCTGATGCGCGCCTTCTTCGAGCGGCCGCGCCATGTGCTCGAGCGCTCGGACCTGCTGGCCCTGGCCACCGAGGACGAGGTGGCGGTCGATGCCGCCGAGGCCTCCGCCGGCAGCCGGGGCGTCGATCTGCTGGTCTCGCGCCTGCGCGGCAAGCTCGGCGACGATGCCCGCGCGCCGCGCTGGATCCGCACGGTGCGCGGCCGTGGCTACCGCTTCGACGTGCCCGAGGCCTGATCCGCGGACGGCTGCGGGCTGATCACGGCAACAGACCGGCGCGGCCCCCGTTCATCGGCGCTCAAGTGGGCCTCTTGTAACGGGTTGGCTACAGAGGCTTGAAGGACGGTCAACGACCGGCACCCAACATCAGGTCTGCGCTGCGGCGATCCTGCCGCGCGGGGGGCCGGTCGGCCTCCAGACCCGGCCCGTGACCTGCGGGCACAAGGAGCTGATGATGGGTTCGATCTCCAGTGTGGGTGGTGGGCAGTCCGCCGCCCAGTGGATGCAGCAGATGGCCGCGCTCGCCAGTGCGCGTCAGTCCACGTCCACATCCACGTCCACCACAGCCAGTACCTCATCGACCGCGTCGTCCGGTGGCACCGACTGGGCCCAGCTGCTGGCCCAGGCCGGCGGGCAGGAGGGGGCGTCCGGCAGCACGGCCACCCAGGGCAGCCGCCCACCGCCGCCACCGCAGCAGTTCGAGGTCTCGCGTCCGACGGCCGAGATGGGCGCCGCGCGGCAGGACCCGATCGCCGCGCTGGATGCCGACGGTGACGGCGGCGTCTCGGCGACCGAGTTCGGGCTGGAGTCCGCGTCCGCCAGCACGGGCGAGGCGACGACCTCGACCACCTCGACGACCTCGACCGAGGACACCGCCCAGCTGCAGGCGCTGTTCGACGCGATGGACACCAGCGGCGACGGCAGCCTGAGCACCGAGGAGCTCGACAGCTTCCGCGAGCAGATGATGGCGGCCGAAGGTCCGGGTGGCCCGGGCGGGCCGGGCGGGCCGGGCGGCATGGGCGGCGCGCAGGGCATGCCGCCCCCGCCGCCGCCGGGCGCCGCGGCCGACGCCTCGGGTGGCGATGCCGCCTCGTCGTCCGGCTCGGACGACAGCAGCAGTGACGCCGGCACGACGGCCGCCGCCAGCCAGCAGCCCGATGTGCGTCAACTGCTGCAGCACCTGGCCGAGCGCTACGCCGCGATCAGTGCCGCCTCGGCGGCCGAATCGAGCAGCAGCAGCCTGAGCGTCAGCGCCTGATCGCGCGGCTGATCCGGCCACCGATCCGGCGGCCGATCCAGCGGCCGAGCGGCCCGCGGACCGGCCCGGTGCATCCGGTGCCCCGGGCCCGCCGCAACGGCCCGTGCCCAGGCCGCTGGCCGTAGCGGCCGTGGTGGCCGTGGTGGCCGTGGTGGCCGTGGTGGCCGTGGTGGCCGTGGTGGCCGTGGCCGCTCAAGTGTCGGGCGCCCGCTGCCGAAATCGCCCGGGATGAAGCCCGGTGTCCGCTCCTCTTCCGTCCGCACGGCCGATTCCGGGGTGGGGGCTGGCCCGGTGGCCGCCTGGCGGCGCTGGCTCGCCCGCTGGTGGCAGGAATTCGCGGTCTACGGCGCGCTGGACCGCGACTCGGCCGAGCTGCGCGCCCGCCATCTGGCCGCCATCAACCGGCTGGTGCCGCAGCTGATGGTGGCCAATCTGCTCAACGGTCTGCTCGTCTGGGCCGCGCTCTACCGTCAGCTGCCCTGGCACGAGGGGCTGCTGTGGCTGCTGGTGCTGTCGCTGTGCTGTGTCGACGCGCTGCGCCGCCGCTGGCGTCAGGCCGGGCGCCGGGCACCGGCCTCGGCCAGCGTGCGGGCGATCCGCCGCCAGGTGCAGGGCGCGGTCTCGCTGGCCCTGGTCTGGGCCTGGGCCGTGGTGCGCTGGTTTCCGCAGGCCGACGGCGGCCAGCGTCTGCTGCTCGGCGTGCTGGTGGTCGGCATGATGTGCGGCGGGGCGTTCGCGCTGGCCACCGTGCCGCAGGCGGCGCTGGCCTACATGGTGGTGCTGGCGGCGGCGGCCGTCGGTGCGGCCGTGCTCGGCCAGGAGCCGCTGGTGCTGCCGCTGATGGCCCTGCTGGCGGTCTACACCGCGGTGCTGGGCTGGTGCGTGCTGTCGACGGCCCGGCTGGCCACCGCCCGTCTGATCTCCGAGCGCGAGGCGGCGCGCCAGGGCCAGCTGGTGGGCCTGCTGCTGCGTGACTTCGAGGAGCACGCGGCCGATCTGCTGTGGGAGACCGGGCCCGACGGCCACCTCGGCCACGTCTCGCCGCGGCTGGCCGCCACGCTGGGGCTGGCCCCCGAGCGGCTGCAGCACCTGACGCTGCTGCAGGCCCTGCAGCGCGGCCAGCCCGATGCCCCCGCCTCCGGCGCCGGGGCGGCGGCCGAACGCCTGTCACGCACCGCGCCGCTGGTGCACACGCCGCCGCCGCGCGACGCGGCCGGGCAGCCGCAGGGGCTCGCGCATCTGGCCGCCTTGCGCAGTGCGCTGGCCCAGGACCGGGCCTTCCGTGATCTGGAGGTGCCGGTGCTGACGGCGGGCGGCTGGCGCTGGTGGTCGCTGACGGCCAAGCCGCTGGCCGACGAGCGCGGCCGCCATGCCGGCTGGCGCGGCGTGATCAGCGACGTCACCGAGGCGCGCGAGGCCCACCAGCGCCTGGCCCGCCTCGCCCACCACGATCCCTTGACCGGCCTGGCCAACCGCGTGCGCCTGCGCGAGGTGCTGCACCAGGCCCTGGCCGAGGCGGCCGACGGCCGCAAGCGTTGCGCGCTGGTGCTGCTGGACGTCGACCATTTCAAGCGCATCAACGACACCCTCGGCCATGCCGGTGGTGACGCGGTGCTGGTGACCGTGGCCGAGCGCCTGCGGGCCAATCTGCGGCTGGGTGACCTGGCCGCGCGCCAGGGCGGCGACGAGTTCGCGCTGCTGATCGATGCGGCCGGCAGCGACGACGAGGTCGATGCCCTGGCCCGACGCCTGACCCTGGCCCTGAACCGGCCCTGCGAGGTCGAGGGCCAGCAGCTGGCCCTCGGCATCAGCCTCGGTCTGGCGGTGGCACCCGACCATGGCCAGGACATCGACGCGCTGATGGCCCATGCCGATCTGGCGCTGTACGCCGCCAAGGAGGCCGGTCGCGGCCGCTACGCGGTCTTCGTGCCGCGCCTGGGCGACCGCCACCGTCGCCGGGTCACGCTGGAGCGTTCGCTGCGCACGCTGCTGGAGGCCACGGCCGGCCATGGCACGGCGGCCGCGGCCGGCGGTCTGGCGCCCTGCATCGAGGTGCCCGACGAGGTCGGTCGCCTGCAGCTGCACTGGCAGCCGCGCATCGCCATCGACGGCTGGCAGGTGATCGGCGCCGAGGCCCTGCTGCGCTGGCACCACGGCACGCTGGGCTCGGTGCCGCCGAGCGAGTTCATCCCGATCGCCGAGGAATCCGGCCTGATCGAGGCGCTCGGCCAGCAGGTGCTGGCGCGGGCCTGCATGGAGGCGCTGCGGCTGCCCGCACACCTGCAGGTCTCGGTCAATGTCTCGCCGATCCAGCTGCGCCGCGCGCACTTCGCCGACAGCGTGCTGCAGGAACTGCACGCCAGCGGTCTGCCGGCCGAGCGGCTGGAGCTGGAGATCACCGAGTCGGTGTTCATCGCCGACGCGACGCTGCCGCTGCGCCATCTGCACCAGCTGCGCCAGTGCGGGGTGCAGGTCGCGCTCGACGACTTCGGCACCGGCTACTCCAGCCTGGCCTATCTGCGGCGCTTCCCGTTCGACACGCTGAAGATCGACCGCGCCTTCGTGCGCGAGCTGATGAGCCGCCACGATGCGCGGGCCATCGTGCAGACCATCATCGAGCTGGCCCGCACGCTGGGCATGCACACGCTGGCCGAGGGCGTCGAGGAACCCGCCCAGCTGCAGCTGCTGCGCGAGGCCGGCTGCGAGGCGATCCAGGGCTGGCTGGTCGCCCGTCCGATGCCGCTCGACGAGCTGCGCCGGTTGCTGGCCAACTGGCGGCCGCTGGCGCCCGATGCCGGTCGTGCGCCCCTGTCGACGGCCCGTGACGGTGAGGCCGGCGGGCTCGTGCTGCGCGAGGTCGGTGCCACCACGCGCCGGCAGCAGGGATAATCCGGGTTTTGCCGCGCGCCGGGCGCGTTGCCGCAGCCGCCTGCGGACCCGCCCGACCTCCGGCCGGGTCGTCGCACGAGGGCGTGCCACGGCCGGCCGCACCTGCCCGCACCTCCGCGCCCATACCCGCGCCCACGACCGCGCCCACGACGAAGAAAGCTGCCATGGCCCAGTACGTGTTCACGATGAACCGTGTCTCGAAGACGGTTCCGCCCAAGCGCCAGATCCTCAAGGACGTCTCGCTGTCCTTCTTCCCCGGCGCCAAGATCGGCGTGCTGGGCCTCA
Organism: Pseudaquabacterium rugosum; assembly: GCF_038066575.1. Classification (NCBI taxonomy): domain Bacteria; kingdom Pseudomonadati; phylum Pseudomonadota; class Betaproteobacteria; order Burkholderiales; family Sphaerotilaceae; genus Pseudaquabacterium; species Pseudaquabacterium rugosum. The sequence continues at coordinate 64,569 of NZ_JBBUTF010000020.1, forward strand.
ACGGCTCGGGCAAGTCCACGCTGCTGAAGATCATGGCCGGCCTCGACAAGGAGATCGAGGGCGAGGCCTATCCGATGCCCGGCATCAAGATCGGCTACCTGCCGCAGGAGCCGCTGGTCAACCCCGACCAGACCGTGCGCGAGGCGGTCGAGGAAGGCATCGGCGGCGTGCTGGCCGCCAAGAAGCGCCTGGACGAGGTCTACGCCGAGTACGCCGCCGAGGACGCCGACTTCGACGCCCTGGCCGCCGAGCAGGCCGAGCTGGAGGCCATCATCGCCGCCGCCGGCTCCGAGAACACCGACCTGCAGCTGGAACTGGCCGCCGACGCGCTGCGCCTGCCGCCCTGGGAGCAGAAGATCGGCGTGCTGTCCGGCGGCGAGAAGCGCCGCGTGGCCCTGTGCCGCCTGCTGCTGTCCAAGCCCGACATGCTGCTGCTCGACGAACCCACCAACCACCTGGACGCCGAGTCGGTGGAATGGCTGGAGCACTTCCTGCAGCGCTTCCCGGGCACGGTCGTGGCCATCACCCACGATCGCTACTTCCTGGACAACGCCGCCGAGTGGATCCTCGAACTGGACCGTGGCCACGGCATCCCCTGGAAGGGCAACTACTCCGACTGGCTGGACCAGAAGGAAAAGCGCCTGGAAAGCGAGCAGAAGGCCGAGGACGCCCGCGCCAAGGCCATGAAGGAAGAACTGAAGTGGGTGCGCAGCAATGCCAAGGGCCGCCAGGCCAAGAGCAAGGCGCGTCTGGCCCGCTTCGAGGAACTGAGCGACGTCGAGTACCAGCAGCGCAACGTCACCAACGAGATCTTCATCCCCGTGGCCGAGCGCCTGGGCAACGAGGTCATCGAGTTCGACGGCGTCACCAAGAGCTTCGGCGACCGGGTGCTGATCGACAACCTGAGCTTCAAGGTGCCGGCGGGCGCCATCGTCGGCATCATCGGCCCGAACGGCGCCGGCAAGTCGACGCTGTTCCGCATGATCCAGGGCGTCGAGACGCCCGATGCCGGCACGGTGTCGATCGGCAAGACCGCCAAGCTGGCCTTCGTCGACCAGAGCCGTGAAGGCCTGGCGGGCGAGAAGACCGTCTGGGAAGACGTCTCGGGCGGCCTGGACAACATCGTGGTCGGCAAGTTCACGATGCCCAGCCGCGCCTACATCGGCCGCTTCAACTTCAAGGGCAACGACCAGCAGAAGCTGGTGGGCAGCCTGTCGGGCGGTGAGCGCGGCCGTCTGCACCTGGCCAAGACCCTGGCCCAGGGCGGCAACGTGCTGATGCTCGATGAACCGTCGAACGATCTGGACGTCGAAACCCTGCGCGCGCTGGAAGAGGCGATGCTGGAGTTCGCCGGCTCGGCCATGGTGATCTCCCACGACCGCTGGTTCCTCGACCGCATCTGCACCCACATCCTGGCCTGCGAAGGCGACTCGAAGTGGTTCTTCTACGACGGCAACTACCAGGAGTACGAGGCCGACAAGAAGAAGCGCCTGGGTGAGGAAGGCGCCAAGCCCAAGCGTCTGCGCTTCAAGCCGATCAAGTGATCAAGTGATCGGGTCGGCCGGCCGCGCTGGCCCGTGATCCGCCTGTCCGCCCGCCCGCAGCCCGTTGCGCGCGGGCGGTGTGCTTTCCGGGGGGCGGTGGTGGCGCTCAGGCCACCGGCTCGGCGTCGAACAGCGCGTCGAGCGCGAAGTCGGTGATGCCGAAGGCGGCCTTGAGCGCGTCCGCCTGGGCCTGCAGTTCGCCCAGCCGGGCGGCCGGCAGCGGCTGGCTGCGGCGCACGGCCAGCACCATCTTGTTCTTGCTGGTCGCCTCGGGCGAGATGAACTCGAAGACCTGGGTGTCGTAGCCGGCCCGCTGCAGCCGCAGCGCGCGCAGCGTGTCGGTCAGCATCTCGGCCTGCTGGGCCATGTGGATGCCGTGACGCAGCAGCGGCGCCAGCAGTTCGGGCGCGCGCATCTGCGGCCGCAGCTGCTTGTGGCAGCAGGGCGAGGCGACGATCAGCGCCGCCCCGGCGGCCACGCCGCGGTGCAGCGCGACGTCGGTCGCGGTGTCGCAGGCGTGCAGCGCGATCATCACGTCGGCCGCGGCCGCCTGGTGGCTGCGCACGTCGCCGGCGGCAAAGCGCAGGCCGTCCAGGCCGAGGGTGTCGATGATGCCGTTGACCTCGTCGCACAGCGCCTCGCGCAGCTCGACGCCGGTGACCTGCGGCCGCAGGCCGGCCTGCCGCAGGTGGTGGTGGACGGCGAAGGTCAGGTAGCCGCGGCCGGCGCCGAAGTCCAGCACCTGCACCGGCGGTGCGTCGGCCACGCCGGCGCGCGCGGCCAGCGGCGAACGCGCGATCGCCTGGCCCAGCACCTCGACGAACTTGTTGATCTGACGCCATTTGCGCGCCATCGACGGGATCAGCCGCGCCTGCGCGTCGGTCACGCCGAGGGCGGCGAGGAAGGGCAGATCCAGCGTCAGCGGGTAGCGCCGGGCCTGGTCGTGGGCCAGGGCGCGGCCGTCGGGCGCGTCGTCGGCCGCGCCCTGGCGCGCGAGGTGGCCCAGGTAGGCGCCGCCGGGTGCGTCCGGGGCCTCGTCGGTGGCGGCCGGCGCGGTCCTCGGCGATGTCGGGTCGACGCTGGCGCCGGCGCCGTGAGCGCCCGGGACCGTGCGGCCGTCCGCCAGGCCGGCGGCCCGCGGCCCTGCAGCCGTCGTGCCGCTGGCGCCGGGTGCCGCGGCATCGGGCGCGATGCGGCCGGCGCGCAGCGCCCAGCGGCCCTTGCGGTCATGCACCAGCTGCACGTCGTGGCTGCGGGTCAGCAGATGGCCGTGGTGGAACTGGCTGCGCAGCAGCTCCTCGACCAGCGCGCAGGCCTCGTCCAGCGGCAGGTTCTTGGTGATGTCCTTGCTGCGGTGGCGCCAGACCAGGGCCAGGTGATCGATGCCGCGCAGGCGCACCGGCCGGGCCAGCAGCTTGTCCAGCGTGGGCTCGGCCGGCGGATGCGGGCGCGCTAGCTGCAGCCGCACCAGGCTGCCGTCGGCCAGCGCCTCGCGCAGGCGGTGGGTGAAGCGCGCATGCGGATCGGCGTCGGCGGGGGGCTGGCTGCGGGGCCGGGCGGCCGGGGCGGTAGGGGTCACGGAATCGGTCAGGGTCGGGGTCGGGTTCTGGGAGGCGGGCGTACGGCGGCCGGGCCGCGGCGCCCGGGCCGGCTCAGCGCGCGGCGGTGCGGGCCGGCTTGCGCGGCTTGGCGGTCTTGTCCGCCTTGGTGGCCTTGGTGGCCTTGGCTGTTCTGGCCGCTTTGTCAGCCTTGGCTGACTTGGTGGACTTGGCCGCGCTGCGTGCCGTCGCCTTGGCGCTGCTGCTGCCGCCGCTGCGTGTGGCCACGGCCTGGCAGTCCTGCCGGGTGACGGTCTTGCGCACCAGGCGGCCGTTGGCGCCACGGGTCTTCTCGACCACCTTGACGCTGCGGCAGCGGGTGGCCGGCGCGGCGGCGGCCGGGCTCTCGTCGGCGGTGTGCGCCTCGGCGGCCGGCTCCTCGCGCGTCAGGCCCAGCCAGGCCTTGCAGGCCGTGGCTTGCAGGGCGTCGGCCTGTGGCCGGTAGACCGGCACCGACACCGTCCGGGTGCCTGCCGGTCGCCACGACAGGGTGCGCAGCGCGCTGCCCTCCTGGACCTGCAGCAGCACGGCCTGCTCGACATCCCCCCAGGCCACCAGATAGCCGCGGACGGCCATGCCGTCGCGCACGCCGGCCAGCGCGGCCGGGCCATCGGGTTCGAGCCCGCGGATCACGCCGAGCGTCAGCGAGGCCCGGTCGAAGCCCAGGCGCCAGACCGGCCGCGGCTGCAGGCTCTGGCTGAAGCACGGGCCCAGCGCCTGGGGGCCGAACGAGAACGGCTGGCCGCGATCGATGTGGCGTTCGATGCCGTCCAGCGGCGAGTCGTCGAGCGCCCGCCGCAGCGCGGCCACCACCCGGTGGCTGGCCAGCGGTTGCGAGCTCAGGCCCTCGTGGCGGACCTGTTCGGGCGGCAGCATCAGCGGCCGCAGCAAGGCGTCCAGCCCGGGGTGACGCCGGGCGCGCAGCTCGGCCTGCCACTGCAGGGCCAGGAACTCGCCGCGCAGCGCCGGCAGCTCGGCCAGCGCCGGATCCATCATCCAGCCGGTGGCCACGCTCACGTTGTCGGCCTTGATCACCGGCAACGCCAGGTAGCGGGCGATGCGCGCGTTCAGGGTGTCCGCATAGTCCTGCAGCGTCTGCTGGCCGCTGACCAGCGGCAGGCGGTGGCGGTAGTAGGCGATCAGTCCCTCGGACAGCCAGGCGCGCATCGCCTCGTCCTGGCGTCCATGGTGGACGGCCGGGCCCAGGCGGTCGGGCAGGCGCTGGCGCAGCAGGGCCTCGGTCAGGCTGGCGTCCAGCCGCGTGTCGGGCGCGGTCGGGCCGGGCTGGAGCCGCAGCATCAGCGCGCGGTCGAAGGCCAGCGCCTCGGGCGCCAGGCCGCGCGGGGCGGGCAGCAGCAGCACGTCCTGGGTCGCCGGGCCTTCGTCACGCCAGAACTGGCGCTGGTGGTGCATCTCGCGCAGCACGCGCTCGGCCAGCGCCTCGCGGGCGGTGGGCAGGGCCGGGTCGGTGCCCGATTCGCCCGCGCCCGGGGCCGGGGTTTCGGCTGCCGGCGCGCCGCCCTCGTCCAGCTCGGCCGGCCACAGCAGGCGCACGCCGTGGCCGTCGACGCTGCGGGTCAGGCCGCGCAACGCGCCGCCCGCGTACAGACCGCGCTGGGCGAGCTGGGGCGTGCCGACGAAGCGCCACTGCGCGCGGCTGCCCTGGGCACGGCCGTGGCTGCTCATGTGCGGGCTGCCCTCGGCCGCGCCCTGCACCTCGACGCACAGCAGCTGCAGCCGTGGTTCGTCATCGGCCGACACCGGTGCCGGCAGCAGCGCCTGGCCCAGTGCCGCGTACCAGCCCTCGCCCAGACGCAGGGCGGGACCGGTCTGCTCGGGGCGCAGGGTCCAGCGCCAGGTCGCGATGCCGGTGCTGCCGCTCGTCAGGCGCCGCAGGCTCGGATCGCCGGCCACCTCCTGCCAGGCCGGTGTCTGGCCCTCGTCGTCGGGCAAGGCCTGCAGCGCTTGCCAGCCCACCGGCAGCCGCAGTTGCAGTGGCACGCCGGCTTCGGTGGCCATGTGCAGGCTGAGCCGGGCCGGCGCGCCGCCCTGGCCCAGGTGCAGCTGCCAGCGCACACCACAGGGCGCGTCCGGTCGCAGCGCGGCGGCCTCGGCGGCCTTGCGCTCCTCGGTCAGCCGCGATTCGGTCCGTGCGGCCAGGGCCGCGTTCTGGCGTTCGGCCTCGGCGGCCGACAGGGCCGGCACCGCGGCCGCCGCTCGCCTGGCGTCCCGTCCCCGCGTCGTGGACGGCCGTGCCTCGCGTGCGCCGGCACGGCTTCCCGCGCGCCGCGGCGTGGCGACGGCCTGGCGGCCCGTGGCTGGCTTGGCGGACTTCTTCGGCTTGGCCGTGCTGGCCGGTGCGGCCTCCGCGTTCTCGGGCAGGACCAGCCCGCTGCCGAGGGCACACAGGCCGGCCAGCAGCAGCGCCAGTCGACGCAGCAGCGGTCGGGCGGTCGGGGAGTCGGTTCGCAGGGGCATCGGCCAGGGGCGGTGGGCGGCAGGGCGGGCCGCACGGCGGAAAGCGGCAAGGCCGCGCAGCTTAGCCGATGCGCGGGCGGCGGCCGGCCGGCGCTGCATCGACCGGCGCCGCGGCATGCCGCGTGGCCGTGACGGGCCGCGTCCGGCGTCTGCACAGGCGATGCCGGGCGCCACGCCATGACCGTTGCGTCTGCGGCCCCACAATCGATCCGGTACCGTTGCCGTCCCGCCGTGTCGCGCGGCAGGTGAGCGGCGGGCCGGCGGTCCACGCCGGCCGCCGACGGCATCGGGGATTCCGGCAGTCATGGAGGTGCAGGGTGCGAAGGTGGTCAGTCGATGTGCGTGATGGGCGGAGCGAGGACGACGGCCGCGACTCCCGGTCCGGCCGGCCCGGCCGGACCGATACCGGCCGGCGGCATGCCGTGTGCCGTGCCGGCCTGGCCCTGGCGGCCTCCTGGTGCGCTGCCACGGGCATCGCACGCGCCGGCGATCGCGCGCCGGGCGCTGCGGCCCTGCCGGTGGCGCCCTGGCTCGGCCCGTCCGACCGCCTGATCGATCTGCGTGATCCGCGCCAGCAACCGCTGGACGAGCGGCTGCTGCGCGAGCGCTTGGCCACCACCGATCTGCTGCTGCTCGGCGAGCGCCACGACGAGCCCGAACACCATGTGCGCCGCGGGGCGCTGCTGCTGGCCCTGGCCCGGCAGCCGGCCGGCCCCGCGGCGGCCGGCGCCGCGCGACAGCGCCTCGGCGTGGTCGCCGAGCAGCTGTTGCAGGGCCGCCAGATCCCGTCGGCGGACGCCGCCACCCAGGGGCCGTCGGCGCTGCTGGCCCGCCTGCAGGCGGCCGGTTTCGACCCTCGCATCTGGGGCTGGCCGTTGTACGAGCCGCTGTTCGATCCGCTGGATCTGGGCCGGCGCGACGGTCTGGCCGTCGAGTTCGGCGGCGCCAATCTGCCGCTGGAGCAGGTGCGGCGGGTGGTGCGCGAGGGCGAATCCGCACTGCCGCCGGCGCTGCTGGCCTTGCTGCAGGCCGCTCCGCTGGGCCCGGTGGCCCGCAGCCGACTGGATGCCGACCTGCGTGACAGCCACTGCGGCCAGATGCCCGAGGCCCGGCTGCCGGGCATGCGGCTGGCCCAGCGCGCCCGTGACGCGGCGATGTGGCAGGCCCTGGCCGCAGCCCGCCAGCGCACCGATCTGGCCGTGCTGCTGGCCGGCAACGGCCATGTCCGGCTCGACTACGGCGTGCCGGTGCTGGCCGCGGCCGCGCAGCCCGGCTGGCGGGTGCTGAGCGTGGGCTTCGGCGTCGTGGGCGAGCCGGCCGACGGCCCCTACGACCTGCTGTGGCAGACGCCCGGCCGACCGGCCGAGGATCCCTGCGTGCCCCCGCCGCCGCCCTCGGCCCCGCCATCCCCGCTGCCGTCCGCCAGGCCCGACGCATGAGCAAAGCCTTCACCCGCGAATCCGATGCCGCTGACGACGAGGACGATGATCCCGGCGGTCCGTCGCCCCTGCCGCAGGGGACGAAGAACTACATGACGCCGCAGGGCTACGCCCGCCTGCGCGCCGAGTGGCTGCAGCTGATGGATGAGGAGCGGCCGAAGATGGTCGAGACCGTCAGCTGGGCGGCCAAGAACGGCGACCGCAGCGAGAACGGGGACTACCTCTACGGCAAGAAGCGCCTGCGCGAGATCGACCGTCGCATCCGCTTCCTGACCCGGCGTCTGGACCAGGCCGAAGTGGCCGATCCGTCGCTCCACCACGGCAATGACCAGATCTTCTTCGGTGCGACCGTCACCTACGCCACCACCCGTGGCGAGGAGCGGACGATCACGATCAAGGGCATCGACGAGGCCGATGCGCTGGCAGGTGAGGTGAGCTGGATCTCGCCGATCGCGCGCGCGCTGCTGAAAGCACGCGAGGGTGACGAGGTGCGCCTGCAGACGCCCGGTGGCGTCGAGGTGCTGGAGGTCGTCGAGGTGCGCTATCCGGCGCCACCGGCCTGAGCCGGCGGGCCCTGCCGCCACCACCGATGGCGGCGAAGGACAGGGCCGGCCCCGAAGACGGAATCCGTCATCGGGAGCCGGCCGGCCCAAACCCTGAGCAAGTGCCGCGTGCGTGCGCGGTCTGGAGTCGACTCTAGGAGCCCGCCTGGGGCGTGGGTTGTGCGAAATTCACGCGCCGGTTCAGGGCTTGATGCGGGCCGCGCGCAGCACCGGCGGGCTGCGCTTGAGGGTGCGCAGCACGTCGGCCAGATGCTGGCGGTCGCGCACCGACAGCAGCAGGCGCAGCTCGGTCGCGTCGGCCTGGCCGTCATGGTCCATGTCGATGTGGCGGATGTCGGCCTCGGCCGCGCTGATGGCCTGGGCGATCTGCGCCAGCACGCCCTTGCCGTTGCGCACCATCAGCTTGACGCCGGTGTCGAAGGCCCGCTTGGGCTGCTCGGCCCATTCGATGGCCATCCAGCGCTCCGGATCACGTTCGGCCTGGCGCCGTCCGGTCGCGCAGTCGCAGGTGTGCACCACCAGGCCCTCGCCGCGGCCCAGGTAGCCGCGCACCTCGTCGCCGGGGATCGGATGACAGCAGGTGGCCAGCTGCACCGACGCGCCTTCCGTGCCGTCGAGCGCCACCGCGGCGGCGGCCGGCGTCACGTCGTCGTGCGCGTAGCGGTTGAGCGTCAGCGTGACCGCATCCGGGCGGTTGCCCCGTTCGCGCATCAGCTGCGCCAGTCGCTTGGCCACGATGGTGGCGATCTTGCGACCCAGGCCGATGTCCACCAGCAGATCGGTGCGGCTGCGGTTGCCGCTCCAGCGGATCAGGGCCTGCCAGAGGGCCAGCGCGTCGCCGTCGTCCGCCTCTTCCGAGGGCAGCAGCAGTCCTTCGGCACGCAGCGCCTGGGCCAGCAGCTTTTCGCCCAGCGTGCGGGACTCCTCCAGCTCCAGGTTCTTCAGGTAGTGGCGGATCTTGCTGCGTGCCCGGCCCGTGCGCACGAAGTTCAGCCAGGCCGGGTTGGGGCGCGCGTTCGGCGCGGTGATGACCTCGACCACGTCGCCGCTCTTGAGCTCGGTGCGCAGGGCCACCGGCTCACCGTTGATCTTGGCCGCCACCGTGTGGTCGCCGACGTCGGAGTGGATCGCGTAGGCGAAGTCGACCGCGGTGGCGCCGCGCGGCAGCGCCAGGATCTTGCTCATCGGCGTGAAGACGTAGACGGCCTCGGGCACGAGGTCGATCTTCACGTGCTCCAGGAACTCGGTCGCGTCGCGCGTGTCGTCCTGGATGTCGAGCAGGCTCTTGAGCCACATCGCGCCCAGGCGCTGGGCCTCGCCGGCGCCGCCGGACTTGCCCTCGTGCTTGTAGATCCAGTGCGCGGCGATGCCGCTCTCGGCCACCGCGTGCATCGGCTCGGTGCGCACCTGGAACTCCACCGCCGTGCCCAGCGGGCTGACCAGCGTGGTGTGCAGGCTCTGGTAGCCGTTGGCCTTGGGGATCGCGATGTAGTCCTTGAAGCGGCCGGGCACCGGCTTGTAGAGCTGGTGCAGCGCGCCGATGGCCGTGTAGCACTCCAGCAGCGTCGGCACCAGGATGCGGAAGCCGAAGATGTCGTTGACCTGGGCGAAGCCGGCGTGCTTCTCGCGCATCTTGCGGTAGATGCTGTAGACCGTCTTCTCTCGGCCCGAGACCTGGACCTTGATCTTGTGGCCGGCGAAGGCCTTGTCGACATCGCCGCGCACCCGCTCGACGATGTCGCGCCGGTAGCCGCGGGCGCGCTGCACGGCCTTGGACAGTGCCGCATGGCGCCAGGGGTGCAGGTAGGCGAAGGAGAGCTCCTGCAGCTCCCGGTAGATCATGTTCAGACCCAGCCGGTGGGCGATCGGCGCGTAGATGTCCAGCGTCTCGCGGGCGATGCGGGCCCGTTTGTGCGGCGCCATCGCGGCCATGGTGCGCATGTTGTGCAGCCGGTCGGCCAGCTTGACCAGGATGACGCGCACGTCGCGCGTCATCGCCAGCAGCATCTTGCGGAAGCTCTCGGCCTGGCTTTCCTCGCGGGTACTGAACTGCAGCTTGTCGAGCTTGGTCAGCCCGTCGACCAGCTCGGCCGTCGGTGCGCCGAAGCGCTCGATCAGCTCGACCTTGGTGATGCCGCAGTCCTCCATCGCGTCGTGCATCAGCGCGGCCATCACGGCCTGGGCGTCCAGCCGCCAGTCGGCCACCAGACCGGCGACGGCCAGCGGGTGCGTGATGTAGGGCTGGCCCGAGGCGCGGAACTGGCCCAGATGGGCCTCGTCGGCGAACTTGTAGGCCTCGCGCACCTGCTTGACCTCGGCCTTGCCGAGGTAGCCGAGCTTGTCGGCCAGCTCGGCGTAGGTGCTGACCTCGTCCGGCGGGCTGACCGTGCCGTTCGGGTTCTGGGCGGCGGCCCGGCTCTTGGGCTGCAGTGCGGCGGGCAACAACAGTTCGGCGGCGAAGGTGCGGATCCCCATGTGACGGAATTTAGCCTGCTTTGGATGGCCGCACCGGCCGGAAATGAAAAAGGCACCCGGGGGTGCCTTGTCGATGCCGGCCCGCGAGGCGGCCGGACATCGGAGGGAGGGGCATGCGCCGCATCGCGGACCGCAGGCCCGTGCGGGACTGGCTTACAGCGGCACGCGGCGCAGCATCTCGGTGCCGACCTCGCCGGCGGCGATCTCGCGCAGTGCGGTCACGCCCGGCTTGTTCTTGCTGTCGATCTTGGGCGCGTGGCCCTGGCTCAGCATGCGGGCGCGATAGGTCGCGGCCAGCACCAGCTGGAAGCGGTTCGGGATCTTGTTCAGGCAGTCTTCGACGGTGATGCGGGCCATGACGGTGCTCCGTGAGGGGGGTCGCCGGAGCCGTCTCAGGCGCCGGTGGTGTGCTGCGCCGGGATCAGATCCAGGGCGGAGAACACCTGCGACTTGTTGCGCAGCTGGGCCGCGTAGCGCAGCCGCTGCGAGTGCACGACGCATTTCAGATCGAAAAGCGCCGTCTCGAACAAACCGTTGATGATAACAAAGTCGAAGTGCCGTGCCTGCGCGACCTCGTGGCGGGCGTTGACCATGCGCTGCTCGATGACCTCGGGCGGGTCCTCGCCGCGGCGCGTCAGGCGCTGGCGCAGCTCGACGTAGCTCGGCGGCAGGATGAAGATCAGGATCGCGTGCGGGAACAGCTGCTTGATCTGCAGCGCGCCCTGGTAGTCGATCTCCAGCACCACGTCCTCGCCCTGGGCCAGGCGGGCGTCGACGGCGCGGCGCGAGGTGCCGTAGCAGTTGCCATGCACTTCGGCCCATTCGATGAAGTCACCGGCGTCGACCATGGCGCGGAACGTGGCCATGTCGGTGAACCAGTACTCGCGCCCGTCGACCTCCTGGCCGCGGGGCTTGCGCGTGGTGTGGGAGACGGAGACCTGCAGGTGCGAGTCGAGCTCGAGCAGCGCCTTGACGAGGCTGGACTTGCCTGCGCCACTCGGCGCGGCGACGACGAAGAGGTTGCCGGGGGTTTCCATCGCCGGATTGTCGCAAAGCCGCGCGCGCTGGCGATCCAGGACATCACTCCAGGTTCTGCACCTGCTCGCGCATCTGCTCGATGGCCACCTTCATCTCGACCGAGATGGTGGTCAGTTCGAGCGCCGCGGACTTGCTGCCGAGGGTGTTGGCCTCGCGGTGCAGTTCCTGGATCAGGAAGTCCAGCCGCTTGCCGACCTCGCCGCCGGCCTGCAGCAGGCGGGTGATCTCGTCGAGGTGGGCGTTCAGGCGCGCCAGTTCCTCGGCCACGTCGATGCGGATCGCGTAGGCGGCGGCCTCGTTGAGGGCGCGCTCGGCCAGTTGGGTGGCGGTCAGGCTGGCGGCTGCGCCGGCCTGGCCCAGCGCCTCGTTCCAGCGTTCCAGGAAGCGCTGCTGCTGGCGCTGCACGACCTGCGGCAGCAGCGGGGCGGCCTGCGTGGCCAGCGTGCGCAGATGGGCGCAGCGCTCCAGCAGCACCTGCACCAGGCGGGCGCCCTCGCGGGCGCGGGCCTCCAGCAGGCCGTCGACCGCCTGGCGGGCGGCGTGCATCACGGCCTCGTCCAGTCGCGGGGCGGTCTGGCTGCCACGGCACCACTGCAGCACCTCGTTGACCGACAGGGGCTGCGCCCGCGGCAGCCAGGTGGCGACGGTCGATTCGAGCTGGGCCAGTCGCAGCAGTTGCTCGGGCTGTGGCTGCGGCCAGGCCCCGTCGGCTTGCTGCTGGGTGCTCAGCCGCAGCTCCACCTTGCCGCGGCGCAAGGACTGGGTCAGCAGCTCGCGCAGGCCCGGTTCGAGCCCGCGCAGTTCGTCAGGCATGCGCAGTGCCAAGTCGAGAAAACGGCTGTTGACCGAGCGCAGCTCGACCGCTGCCGCGGCACGGCCGGCCGGCCGTGCCGGCGCTTCATCGCCACCCGCGGCGGGGGGCTCGCAGACGGCCTGTGCGTAACCGGTCATGCTGTAAACTGGCTTGGCTTTCATCTCGTGCTGGATCGGGGGTGTCAGGGTCGCCGGGTCGGCTGCTGTGATGACCGGTACGGCGCAGGGCGTGGGGCGTACGGCGTGGATGGCGGGGCGCAGCAAGCGTGGCCGGCCACCGTGCCGGCGGCCTGTGCCGGAGGGCACCGCCACGGGCGGCACGATGCCGGAACGGCGCGCACGGCATCGGTCGTGTCGCCCGCGGGCAGCCGGGTCGTCACTCCCAACCGACCGCTCAAGCCTGCTCATCGATTATGTCAAAGACCAAGCCGGCACCCTTGCCCGCTGGTACCGTGGTAGGGGACTACCGCGTGGTCAAGAAGCTGGCGGCCGGGGGCTTCGGCGTCGTCTACGTGGCCGAGGACGAGCAGGGCCATCTGGTCGCGATCAAGGAATACCTGCCCGCCTCGCTGGCCGAGCGTGCGTCGGGCGAGCTGATCCCGCGCGTCAAGCCCGAGAAGCAGCCGCTGTACCGCCTGGGCCTCAAGAGCTTCTTCGAGGAGGGCCGCTCGCTGGCCCAGATCAGCCATCCGAGCGTGGTCTCGGTGCTGAACTTCTTCCGTCAGAACGAGACGGTCTACATGGTGATGAACTACCTGCAGGGCGACACGCTGCAGGACTTCATCGTCACCGCCCGCGATCTCAAGCGCGACAAGGTGTTCCGCGAGAGCACCATCCGCAGCCTGTTCGACGAGATCCTGCGCGGCCTGCGCATCGTGCACCAGCACAAGATGCTGCACCTGGACATCAAGCCGGCCAACATCTTCATCACCAACGAGAACAAGGCGGTGATGCTGGACTTCGGTGCCGCGCGTGAGGTGCTGAGCAAGGAAGGCCACTTCATCCGGCCGATGTACACGCCGGGCTTCGCCGCGCCCGAGATGTACCGCCGCGACGGCACGCTGGGCCCCTGGACCGACATCTACGCGATCGGCGCCTGCATCTACGCGTGCATGCAGGGTTATCCGCCCAACGACGCGCCGCAGCGGCTCGACAAGGACCGCCTGGCGCTGTCGCTGTCGCGGCTGCGCAATGTCTACTCCGACAACCTGATCGAGGTCACGGAGTGGTGCATGTCGCTCGATCCGCTGAGCCGGCCGCAGAGCGTGTTCGCGCTGCAGAAGGAACTCAGCCGCGAGACCGAGCGCCGCTACACCAAGCTCAGCTTCACCGAGCGCATGAAGCTGCAGATCGAGAGCCTGAAGACCGGGGCCAAGCCATGAGGTTCTCCGTCTACCAGGTCAGCCGCAAGGGCGGCCGGCCGAAGAACGAGGACCGGATGGGCTACTGCTACACGCGGGCGGCCGGGCTGTTCGCGCTGGCCGACGGCATGGGCGGCCATCCGGAAGGCGAGGTCGCCTCGCAGATGGCCCTGCAGACGCTGGCCGCCCACTTCCAGCGTGAGGCCAAGCCGACGCTGAAGGACCCGGCCCGCTTCCTGGCCGAGTCCATCATGGCCGCGCACCAGGCGCTGCTGCGTTATGCCCATGAGCGCGGCCTGCTGGACACGCCGCGCACGACCATCGTCGCCTGCGTGGTGCAGGGCTCGACCGCCTACTGGTCGCATTGCGGTGACTCGCGGCTGTACCTCGTGCGCGGCGAGCAGCTGCTGGCGCGCACGCGCGACCACAGCTACTCCGAGCTCCACGGCAGCGGCAACCTGCCGCCGGCCACCGCCGCGGCCACCGCCAGCCAGGCGGCCAACCGCAACGTGCTGTTCACCTGCCTGGGCAGCCCGGGCCGGCCGGTGGTCGACACCGGTGGCCCCGCGCCGATGCAGCCGGGCGACCGCATCATGCTGTGCAGCGATGGCCTGTGGGGTGCCGTCAACGACGCCGCCATCCTCGACGTGTTGTGCAAGCGCAGCGTCACCGACGCGGTGCCCGAGCTGGCCGAGCAGGCGCTGCGCACCGCCGGTGCCCGCAGCGACAACGTCACCGTGCTGGCCCTCGAGTTCGAGGGGGACGACCATGCCGATGCGGCCGCTGCGGCGGCCACCCGTGCGAGCGGTGACGAGATCTTCGCCTCGACCATCCAGGCCAGCGTGAGCGCTCCGGGCGATGCCAGCGGCGATCTCGACGAGGCCGAGATCGAGCGCTCGATCCGCGAGATCAACGAGGCCATCCGCCGGGCCTCGCAGCGCCGCGTCTGAGGCCGCACGGGCCTGACCGACGCGGCCTGACGCGGTACCGCCGGGCCGGCGTCGGCCCGCTGCGCCGCACCGGTGCATGATCCGGCCCGCGCCGTCCGATCGTCCGCTTTCCTGCGGCCGGCCTCCTCCGGGGCTGGCCGATCCCCGTTCCCTTCCGCCGCTTCTTCCACCATGACCGCCACCTATTCCCGCAGCGCCGGCCGTGCCGCCGCTGCCCTGCGCCCTGTCCGTCTCCAGCGCGGCTTCACCTGCCATGCCGAGGGCTCGGTGCTGGTGAGCTTCGGCGCCACCCAGGTGCTGTGCACCGCCTCGGTCGAGGACCGCGTGCCGCCGCACAAGAAGGGCAGCGGCGAGGGCTGGGTGACGGCCGAGTACGGCATGCTGCCGCGCGCCACCCACACCCGCGGCGCCCGCGAGGCGGCCAAGGGCAAGCAGAGCGGCCGCACGCAGGAGATCCAGCGCCTGATCGGCCGCTCGCTGCGCGCGGTGTTCGACCTCGCCGCGCTCGGCGAGCGCACGATCACGCTGGACTGCGACGTGCTGCAGGCCGACGGTGGCACCCGCACCGCGGCCATCACCGGCGCCTGGGTGGCCGCGGCCGATGCGGTCGGCCGCCTGCTGGCCGAGGGCAAGCTGGCGCGCAGCCCGATCCGTGACCAGGTGGCCGCGATCTCGGTGGGCCTCGTCGAGGGCACGCCGCTGCTGGACCTGGAGTACGTCGAGGACTCGGCCTGCGACACCGACATGAACGTGGTGATGACCGGCGCCGGTCACTTCGTCGAGGTGCAGGGCACCGCCGAGGGCGTGGCCTTCAGCCGCACCGAGATGGGCCAGCTGCTGGATCTGGCCGATGCCGGCATCCGTGAGCTGCTGGCCGCGCAGCGCGTGGCCCTCGGCGAGGTCGCGCAGCGCGTGCTGCCGGCCGCCGCCTGAGGCCGGAGCCGCCGCCATGTCCATGTCCGCACCGATCTCCGCCACCCGTCCGCTGCGCCTGGTGCTGGCCTCGAACAACGCCAAGAAGCTCGCCGAGCTGCAGGCGCTGCTCGACGGTCTGCCGCTGGGCCTCGTCACCCAGGGCAGCCTGGGCATCGCCGAAGCCGAGGAGCCGCACCACAGCTTCGTCGAGAACGCGCTGGCCAAGGCCCGCCATGCGGCCGCGGCCAGCGGCGGCGCAGCCATCGCCGACGACTCCGGCCTGTGCGTGGGCGTGCTCGGTGGGGCGCCGGGCGTGATCTCGGCCCACTACGGCGGCCTGCTCGACGCGCAGCCCGGCGAGGCGCGCGAGGCGCTGCGCCGGCGCCAGGATGCGGCCAACAACGCCGCGCTGCGGGCCGCGCTGCAGGCCCGCGAGGCCGCCGGTGCACCGGCCGAGCGCCATGCCCACTTCATCTGCACGCTGGTGGCGATCCGCCATGCCGAGGACCCGGAGCCGCTGGTGGCCGTCGGCCGCTGGCCCGGCCTGATCCTGGACGAGCCGCGTGGCGACCACGGCTTCGGCTATGACCCGCTGATGTTCGTCCCCGACCAGCAGGCCACCGTGGCCGAACTGCCGTCCGGGATCAAGAACGCCCACAGCCACCGCGCGCGGGCCGCCGCCGAACTGCGCCGCCAGCTGCGCGACGCCTGGCGGATCGGGGCCTGACGGAGCGCGCATGACCGACATCGTCTCGCGCTATCTGCGCCCGGGCACCCTGCAGCTCGGCGATCCGCCGCCGCTGTCGCTCTACATCCACCTGCCGTGGTGCCTGGCCAAGTGCCCGTACTGCGACTTCAACAGCCATGCCGCACCGCGCGATGCCGAGGGCCGCGCCGCGCTGCCCGAGGACCGCTACATCGAGGCGGTGCTGGCCGACCTGATGGCCGCGCTGCCCCAGGTCTGGGGCCGGCCGGTGGCCAGCATCTTCATCGGCGGCGGCACGCCCAGCCTGTTCAGCCCCGACGGCATCGACCGCCTGCTGACCCAGGTGCGCACCCTGCTGCCCACGCTGCCGGGCTGCGAGATCACGCTGGAGGCCAACCCCGGCACCTTCGAGCGCGACCGCTTCCGCGCCTTCCGCCAGGCGGGCGTGACGCGGCTGTCGATCGGCGTGCAGAGCTTCGACGACGCGATGCTGCGGCGGCTGGGTCGGGTGCACGACGGCGCACAGGCGCGTGCCGCGGTGGCCGAGGCCGCGGCCTGCTTCGACACCTTCAACCTCGACCTGATGTACGCGCTGCCCGGCCAGAGCCTGGCGCACCTGCACGGCGAGCTCGACACCGCGCTGGGCTTCCACCCGCCGCACCTGTCGATCTACCACCTGACGGTCGAGCCCAACACGCGCTTCGCCAACGAGCCGCCGCCGGACCTGCCCGACGACGATCTGGCCAGCGAGATGCTCGACGCCATCGTCGCGCGCACCGCGGCCGCGGGTCTGAACCGCTACGAGGTCTCGGCCTTCGCGCGTGGCGGCCACCGCTGCCTGCACAACCTGAACTACTGGCAGTTCGGCGACTACCTCGGCCTGGGCGCCGGCGCCCACGGCAAGCTCAGCTATCCGCACCGCATCGTGCGCCAGGTGCGCTGGCGCGATCCGGCCACCTACGTCGAGAAGGCGCTGTCGGGCGATGCCGGCCAGGCGATGAGCAATGACGAGGAGGTGGCGCGCAAGCAGCTGCCCTTCGAGTACATGCTCAACGCGCTGCGGCTGAAGGACGGCTTCTCGATCGCGCAGTTCCGCGAGCGCACCGGGCTGCCGCCGTCGGCCATCGCCCGTGGCCTGGACGAGGCCGAGCGGCGAGGCCTGATCGAGCGCGTGGGCCTGGGCGACGACACCCAGGTGCGGCCGAGTGCCCGCGGCTTCGATTTCCTCAGCGACGTGCAGTCGCTGTTCCTGGCGGACTGAGACGGCGCGCCCGGCACGCCGGCCGGGCGACGGGTCTCAGACCCGGTTCATCGAGCTGCCGTAGTTCACGCGCAGGTGCTCGACCAGCGAGGGCGCGATGCGCTGCAGCGGCAGCACCTCGTGCGCCGCGCCTTGCGCGATCGCCTCGCGCGGCATGCCGAAGACCACGCAGCTGGCCTCGTCCTGGCAGATGTTGAAGCTGCCGGCGTCGCGCATGACCTTCATCGCGCGGGCGCCGTCGGCGCCCATGCCGGTCAGCATCACGCCGAGCGCGTTCTGGCCGACCACGCGGGCCGCCGACTCGAACAGCACCTCGACGCTGGGCTTGTGGCGGTTGACCGGGTCGCCATCCTTCACGCGGGCGATGTAGTTGGCGCCCGAGCGCTCGACGCTCAGATGCAGGCCGCCCGGCGCGATGTAGGCATGGCCGGGCAGCACGCGTTCGCCGTCGCTCGCCTCCTTGACGCGGATGCGGCACAGGCCGTCCAGCCGCGTCGCGTAGCTCTTGGTGAAGCCCGGCGGCATGTGCTGGGTGATCATCACCGCCGGCGCGTCCGGCGGCAGGTTCATCAGCACTTCCTTGGTCGCCTCGGTGCCGCCGGTGGACGCGCCGATGAAGATGATCTTCTCGGTCGACAGCCGGCCGAGGCCGGCCACCGGTGCGGCCGGCCGGATCGTCGGTGCCGCGGCGGCGCCGGCCGGTGCGCCCGGGGCCGGCGCGGCGGCCGGCGGCAGGCGCTTGACGGTGGCCTGCGCGGCGGTGCGGATCTTGTCGGTGATGTCCTCGGCCAGCTGGCGCAGGCCGTCGGCCACGCCGATCTTGGGCTTGGCCACGAAGTCGACCGCGCCGAGTTCGAGCGCGCGCATCGTCACCTCGGCACCGCGCTCGGTCAGCGTCGAGACCATCACCACCGGCATCGGGCGCAGCCGCATCAGGCGCGACAGGAAGTCGATGCCGTCCATCTTCGGCATCTCGACGTCCAGCGTGATGACGTCCGGATTGAGGGTGCGGATCATCTCGCGGGCCTGCAGCGGATCAGCCGCCGCGCCGATGCACTGCATGTCCGGCTGCTGGTTGATGATCTCGGCCAGCAGGCCGCGCACCAGGGCGGAATCGTCCACCACCACCACTTTGGTCTTTGACATTGTTCGGGCTGCTTCTTGCAGCGCCGCCCGCAGGACGGACGGCGCCAGGTTGATCGTCGGGGCCGGGGCTCAGAACAGGTCGACGGAGCCGCCACCGGTGCTCGCCGGTGCGGCCGCACGCTGTGCGGCGGCGCGGTCCTGTGCGAGCAGGTTGTCGGTGTGCGTCGGCGCCAGGCGCTTGACCATGGCCTTGCCCGAGGCGGGCAGGAAGCAGACCTTGCGCGGGTAGATCTCGAGCACGTCGCGGCTGACGATCGGGATCCGTTCGGTGTTCAGGTAGTCGATGACGAACTGCGTGTTGCGCTCGCCGACGTTGATGGTGTTCATGCCGCCGATCACCGCGCCGCCACCGAAGATCTTGGCTTCCAGCGTCAGGCGCGAGGCGCCGCGCTTCATCAGGTTGTTGATCAGCAGTTCCATCGCGTAGCTGCCGTAGCGGCCACTGGAGTCGTTGCCTTCCGGCAGCATGAAATGGTTCATGCCGCCGATGCGGCGCTCACGGTCCCAGATGCAGGCGGCGATGCAGCTGCCCAGCGTGGTGGTGATCAGGATGTCCTCGTCGTGGACGAACCACTCGCCGGGCAGCACCTTGACGGCTTCGTTGCGGAAATGCGCGTCCCAGAAGAAGAACGACGCTTCGCCCGGGGCCCGGGGCGCGGCTTTCAGCTTGGTCAGGCGGGCCGAGTTCTGCAGCACGCTGCTGCTGACCGGCGCGGCATGGCCGGGGCGGGCGAGGGCGGAGGCAGGGGCACTGGAGATCATGCGGTCGTCGCGGCGGGGGCCGTCCTCACTGCTTCTGGTAGATGGTCTTGCCGCGCAGGCGGAACAGGTCGCGCGCGTCGGTGAAGTTCTCGGAGTGGCCCACGTAGAGCAGCCCGCCGGGCTTGAGCACGCCGTGCATCTGCTGCAGCACCTGGCGCTGCGTGGGCGCGTCGAAATAGATCATCACGTTGCGGCAGAAGATCAGGTCGAAGGGCTCGCCCAGCTGCCAGCCGCGGGTCATGAGGTTGAAGCTGCGGAACTCGATCAGCCGTGCCAGCTCCGGCTTGACGCGGATGTAGCCGGCGTTGCCGCCCTTGCCGCGCAGGAAGTGGCGGCTCAGCCGCTCGGGCGACAGGCCGCGTGCACTGGCCTCGTAGACGCCGCGTTGGGCGGTGCCCAGCACCTTGGTGTCGATGTCGCTGGCCACGATGCGCACGTTGGCGCCGGCGCCGAGCGTCTCGGCCGCCGTGATCGCGATCGAATAGGGCTCCTCACCGGTCGACGAGGCACTGCACCAGATGCGGATCGGCTGACCGGCGCGGGCCTTCAGATCGTCGGTCAGCGCGTGGAAATGGTGTTCCTCGCGGAAGAAGGAGGTCAGGTTGGTGGTCAGGCAGTTGATGAATTCCTGCCATTCGGCCTCGCCCGAGGGGCCGGTGTTCTGCTGCAGCCACTGCAGGTAGGTGGCGAAGCTGCGGTGCTCGGTCTCGCGCAGCCGGCGCGACAGCCGGCTGTAGACCATCGCCTGCTTGCCGGCATGCAGGCTGATGCCGGCGCGCTGGTAGATCAGCTCGCGCACCTTGTCGAAGTCGGCGGCGGAGAACGCGAACTCCTGGCTCTCGGACGGGCTGCTGCGGCTGAGCGTGGCGGGATCGGTCATCGGCAAATACGGGGCTGGAAGACGCGGGGCAGCGACGCCGCGGCCGCCACACCCTGGCAGGGTGCGCGCGGTGGCACGGGACGGGACACGGCAGCGGGTGTCTGGCGACGCTGAGAACGGTTTCGGCCGCCCCGCCCGGGGCTTGAGGCGGGCGGCGGTGGCGGGATGAGAAAACTGCCCGCGCCCCGGCCCGCTGTTCAGGGTTTGCCCCGGTCGGGCGGCGGGCAGACTGCGGTGCACCGCTCGGGGGGCTGCGCAGGTCGTGCCCCGGGTCCGGTGTCCTGTCCGTCTGCCCGTGTCCTGTCCCGCGTCCTGCTGTTTCCTCCGCGTGCCACTACCGTGTCTGCTCCGGCTCATTCGACCTGTACTCCGCTGACCGGCGTGAGCGATCCGCTGCGGCCCGCGGGCCCCGATGCTCCGACCGATCCCTCCACGCCGCTGGCCGGGCTGTGCCTGGACGAGGCCCTGGCCCTGCTGCACCACGCGGGCATCGACGGTCCGATGACGGCGCCGTGCGACGCGGCCGGTCTGCAGCGGCTGATCGACGCCCTGGTCGCGCTGTCCAGCCGCGATGCGCTGACCGGCATCGCCAACCGCCGCAGCTTCGAGCTGGCGCTGGTGCGCGAGATCGACCGTGTCGCGCGCACGGCCGAGCCGGCGCTGCTGCTGCTGGTCGACATCGATCACTTCAAGCGCGTCAACGACACCCATGGCCATCCGGCCGGTGATGCGGTGATCCGCACCGTCGCCCGTGCGCTGGCCGACAGCATCCGGCCGATGGACCTCGTCGCCCGGCTCGGTGGCGAGGAGTTCGGCCTGCTGTTGCCCAACTGCCCACCGGCCTTCGCCCCGCAGATCGCCGAGCGGGTGCGCCAGCGCCTGGCGCGCGCGGACTGGCCGCAGTCCGGTGGCCAGCGGCTGTCGGTCACGGTCAGCGTCGGCGGGGCCTATGCGCCGCAGTGGGTGCGATCGACACCCGCCCTGTGGCTGGCGCGGGCCGATCTCCAGCTCTACCGGGCCAAGTCCGAGGGCCGTGACCGGGCCTGCTTCGAGGCCGCCGTCAGCTCCGACGTCAGCGTGGCCGAACGTGAACTGCTTCTGGGCGGCCTCGTGGCGCCGCATGTCGCATGAGCCCCCGCCCGCCGGCTGTTTCCCCGTTGCCTCCGCAGCCCGCGGATGCCGTGTCCTCCGATGTTCCGACGATGACCGACCCGACGCACGATTCCCTGTCCGCCGAGGCCGCCGCCTGGCCCGATCTGTCCGATCGTCTGGGTCGGCCGCGTGGCGGTGACGGCGCGCGGGTGCTGGCGGTCACCAGCGGCAAGGGCGGCGTCGGCAAGACCCAGGTCGGCGCCAATCTGGCCGCGGCGCTGGCCCGCGGCGGGCAGCGGGTGCTGGTGCTGGATGCCGACCTCGGGCTGGCCAACCTCGACGTGGTGCTGAACCTGTCCGCCCGCATCACGCTGCACCAGGTGTTCACCGGCGAGGCCGACGTGCGCGAGGCGCTGGTCGATGCGCCCGGTGGCTTCCACGCGCTGCTGGCCGGCTCGGGCCTGGTCGAGTACTCACGCCTGACGCCCGAGGTGCGCGACCGCCTGCAGCGCCTGCTGCAGCAACTGCGCCCCTACCTGGACGTGATCGTGCTGGACACCGGCGCCGGGCTGTCCGACGTCGTGCTCTACACCGTCTCGCTGGCCGACGAGGTGCTGGTGGTGACCACGCCCGAGCCGACCGCCCTGGCCGATGCCTACGCCACCATCAAGGTGCTGGACCGCCACCAGCGCCCCCGCCCGCTGCATCTGCTGGTCAACCAGGTCCAGCGTGCCGGCGAGGGCGCCGCGCTGGCCGCACAGCTCCAGCAGGTGCTCGACCGCTATGTCGGGCCGCGGCCGCCGCGGCTGCGTCTGCTGGGCGAGGTGCCGGCCGACACCGCGGTGCGTGACTGCGTGCTGCGCCGCCAGCTGCTGCTCGAACAGGCGCCCGGCAGCCCGGCCGCCCTGGCCCTGGCCCTGGCCGCGTCGCGGCTGATGGCCGCGGCCTGAGGGGGTGTGCGGGGGAGGGCGCACAAGGGCGGGCAAGGGCGGGCGAGGACGGGCGAGGGCGGCCGTCACCCGTCCGCTGCCGCCGGCCCCGGCGGGCGGGGTCCGCTGGCCGTCGCCGGTCCTCGGCCGGTCTTGAACCGGTCTTGATGGTCCAATCGGGCGATGTTTGCTGCATGGCTGGCGGCCCGCGCCGCCGGCCTTCCGACCATGAACTCCGACGCCCGCACCCCCTCCCGTGACGATGACGACGCCCGCCCCGAGGGCCCGACGGCCTATGAGCTGATCGGCCAGGAACCCGGCGTGCGGGCCCTGGTCGACCGTTTCTACGACCTGATGGACCTGGAGCCGGCCTACGCCGAGCTGCGCGCGCTGCATCCGACCCCGCTCGATGGCTCACGCGACAAGCTGCACTGGTTTCTCTGCGGCTGGCTGGGCGGCCCCAACCACTACATCGAGCGCTTCGGCCATCCACGCCTGCGTGCGCGCCACATGCCGTTTCCGATCGGCATCCGCGAGCGCGACCAGTGGATGGCCTGCATGATCCAGGCGATGGAGGAGCTGAAGCTGGACGCCGGCTTCAGCGCCCGTCTGGCCCAGGCCTTCTACGGCACCGCCGACTGGATGCGCAACCAGGGTGGTTGAGCCCGGGCGCTCGCACCGGTGTGCCGCATTGCGCGGCGGCTCAGCGCGCCGACAGCCCGGCCAGCAGCACCACCAGCGCCCCGGCGCCCCCCTGCGGACCGCTGGCCTGGGCGAAGGCGATCACCTCGTCGCGCTGGGCCAGCCAGCGCTGCACCTTGGCCTTGAGCACCGGCTGCTTGCGCGGTGAGCCGTTGCCCTTGCCATGCACCACGCGCAGACAGCGCATGCCGCGGCGGTGCGATTCACGGATGAACTCGGCCAGCAGTTCGCGCGCGCCGTCGCGCGTGTAGCCGTGCAGATCGACCTGACCCTGCAGCGCCCAGTGGCCGCGGCGCAGCTTGGTCACCACGTCGGGGCCGACGCCCGGGCGGCGGAAGCTCAGCCCGTCATCGGTCAGCAGCAGCGATTCGACCGTGACCTCGTCGGACAGCGAGGCGGCCAGCGCCGCGCGCTCGTCGGCCTCGCGCTGGCGCGGGTGCGGGCTGGGGCGTGGCAGCGCCAGCTCGGCCAGGTTGCGCTCGGGCATCGGATGCACGCGGCCGACGCTGCGGGCGAACAGACCGGCATCGGCCTCGGCGCGGCGCTGGGCCTCGCGCTGGCGGGCGGCCTCGCGGGCGCGTGCCTCGGCTTCCTCGCGGGCGGCGCGGGCCACCGCGTCGCGCAGCGCCCCCAGCTCCGCCAGGCTCTTGATCTTCACACCAGTCCTCGTTCGGCCATCGACACCACGGCGGCCCGGGCCACCACCAGGTGATCCAGCACCCGCACGTCGACCAGGGCCAGGGCCGTCTTCAGCTGCTGCGTCAGGAACTCGTCGGCCCGTGACGGCTCGGCCACGCCCGACGGGTGGTTGTGCGCGAGGATCACCGCGGCGGCATTGTGCGCCAGCGCGCGCTTGACCACTTCGCGTGGATAGACGCTCGTCTGCGTCAGCGTGCCGCGGAACAGCTCGTCGAGCCGGATCAGCCGCAGCTGGGCGTCGAGGAAGAGCACGGCGAAGACCTCGTGGTCGCGCGTGGCCAGCTGCATCTGGCAGTACTGCTTGACGGTCTGCGGGCTGTCGAGCACGGTGCGCCGGCCCAGGCTCTGGGCCATCGCGCGGCGGCCCAGTTCCAGCACCGCCTGCAGCTCGGCGCGCCGTGCCGGGCCCAGGCCGCGCACCCGGCCGAGCGAGGCCGGATCCTCGGTCAGCAGGCCCGCCAGACCGCCGCACTGGGCCAGCACGGCCTCGGCCAGTTGCAGCACGCCCTGACCGCGCAGGCCGGTGCGCAGAAGCAGGGCCAGCAGTTCGGCATCGGCCAAGGCCTGCGGGCCGTGGCTCAGCAGCTTCTCGCGCGGGCGCAGGGCGGCCGGCAGGTCGCGCATCGTGTGGCCGGCCGGGCGTGGGTCGGCGCTCAGGGCGGCCGTGCCGGGCGGGGCAGGGTGCGGCCGTGTCGGGCGCCGGGCCGGGTTCGGGTCGGAGATCTCGGTCGTCATGGGGCCCCTCGTAGAATGCGGCCTCAGTCTAGGCACCGTACCGCGCTCCGCGCTTCCCCCTTCCAACCCCCCACAGGCGTGAACACCATTCAGGAGGGGTCGTTCCTGACCCTGCACTACCGGCTGACCGGACCCGACGGCGCCGACGTCGTCAACACCTTCGACGGCACCCCGGCCACGCTGACGCTGGGGGCCGGGCAACTGGCGCCCGCCATCGAACGCCACCTGATCGGCCTGGCCGAGGGCAGCCGCACCCGTGTCGAACTAGCGCCGGGCGAGGCCTTCGGCGAGCGCAATCCGCAGATGCTGCAGAAGGTGCGTCGCAGCCTGCTGACGCAGCTGGGCGACAAGGACGCCGAGTACCACGTCGGCGACGTGGTCGAGTTTCCGACCCCCGATGGCCAGTCGCGCTATGCCGGCGTCGTGCGCGAGCTCGGCGACACCGCGGCGGCCGACGGCGGCTGGCTGCTGTTCGACTTCAACCACCCGCTGGCCGGCCTGCCCGTGCAGTTCGAGGTGCAGATCATCGGGGTGCTCTGAGATGACCGACGCCCCAGCCCATGCCGCCCAGGCCGCCTCCGGTCCCCGCGTCGACGACGTGCTGCTGGCCGAGCCGCGCGGCTTCTGCGCCGGCGTCGACCGCGCCATCGAGATCGTCGAACGCGCGCTGCAGCGTTTCGGCGCGCCGATCTACGTGCGCCACGAGATCGTCCACAACACCTACGTCGTGGCCGATCTGAAGGCCAAGGGCGCGATCTTCATCGAGGACCTGGCCGAGGTGCCGGCCGGCGCCACGCTGATCTTCAGCGCCCACGGCGTCAGCCGGGCGGTGCGTGACGAGGCCACGGCCCGCGGCTTCCAGATCTTCGACGCCACCTGTCCGCTGGTGACCAAGGTGCATGTCGAGGTCGCCAAGCTGGCCAAGGAAGGCTTCGAGTTCCTGATGATCGGCCACAAGGGCCATCCCGAGGTCGAGGGCACGATGGGCCAGCTCAGCGCCGGCATCCATCTGGTCGAGGACGTCGCCGACGTGGGCCGCGTGCGCCCGGGCAGCGACAAGCTGGCCGTCGTCACCCAGACCACGCTCAGCGTCGATGACGCCGCCGCCATCCTGGCCGAGGTCAAGCGCGTGTTCCCGCACGTGCGCGAGCCCAAGCAGCAGGACATCTGCTACGCGACGCAGAACCGCCAGGACGCGGTCAAGCTGATGGCGCCGCAGGTCGACATCGTCATCGTCGTCGGCAGCCCGACCAGCAGCAACAGCAACCGCCTGCGCGAGCTGGCCGAGCGCCTGGGCACGCCGGCCCACATGATCGACTCGGCCGCCGACCTGCAGCCGGCCTGGTTCGAGGGCCGCCCGCGTGTCGGCCTGACCGCCGGCGCCTCGGCGCCGCAGATCCTGGTCGACCAGGTCATCGAGCGGCTGCGCTCACTCGGCGCGCTGGCCGTGCGGCGCATGCCCGGCATCGAGGAATCGGTGCGCTTTCCGCTGCCGATGGGGCTGGGCGACCGCTCGATGCGCGAGGCCGCGGCGGCCGACGGCGCCGGCCCGGCCGCCTGAGCACGCGCCGGTCGCCCGCTGGCGCTCCGTCCCGTGCCCTCCCATCCCGCCTGACTTTTCCGGCCGCTGCGTCCGGGCTGCGGTGCTCCGGCACCGCTCCCGCGCAGCCGCCCCCAACCTGGACCTCTACCGACATGCTGGACATCACCCAACTGCGCCGTGACCTGGCTGCCGTGGTGGCGCGCCTGGAGACGCGCAAGACCCCGCAACCCTTCCTCGACGTCGAGCGCTTCACCGCGCTGGAGGCCGAGCGCAAGACGCTGCAGACCCGCACCGAGGAGCTGCAGGCGCAGCGCAACAGCCTGTCCAAGCAGATCGGCATGCTCAAGGGCAAGGCCGCCAAGACCGGCGAGGACACCTCGGCCGAGACCGCCGCGCTGATGGCCCAGGTCAGCGCCGCCGCCGACGAGATGACGGCCGGTGCCACCCGCCTGGACGCGCTGCAGGCCGAGCTGCAGGGCCTGCTGCTGTCCGTGCCCAATCTGCCGGACCCCAGCGTGCCGGTGGGGGCCGACGAGAGCGCCAACGTCGAGGCACGCCGCTGGGGCACGCCCGGCGCCTACGACTTCCCGGTCAAGGACCATGTCGATCTCGGCGCCCCGCTGGGCCTGGACTTCGAGGCCGGCGTCAAGCTGTCGGGTGCCCGCTTCACGCTGATGCGCGGCCCGATCGCCCGCCTGCACCGCGCGCTCGCCCAGTTCATGCTGGACACGCAGACCGAGCGCCACGGCTACACCGAGTGCTGGACGCCGTACATGGTGCAGGGCCACGTGCTGCGCGGCACCGGCCAGCTGCCGAAGTTCGAGCAGGACCTGTTCCACGTCACCTCCGGCGACGGCGAGGCCTCGGACAGCAAGTGGTACCTGATCCCGACCTCCGAGGTCACGCTGACCAACACGGTGGCCGACACCATCCTGGCGCCCGAGCAGCTGCCGATCAAGCTGACCGGCCACACCCCGTGCTTCCGCTCGGAAGCCGGCTCGGCCGGCCGTGACACCCGCGGCATGATCCGCCAGCACCAGTTCGACAAGGTCGAGATGGTGCAGATCACCGCGCCCGAGGCCAGCGACGCCGCGCTCGAGGAGATGGTCGGCCATGCCGAGGCCGTGCTGCAGGCGCTGGAGCTGCCCTACCGCGTGGTGCTGCTGTCGACCGGCGACATGGGCTTCGGCGCGCAGAAGACCTATGACCTGGAGGTCTGGCTGCCGGCGCAGGACACCTACCGCGAGATCAGCTCGGTCAGCAACTGCGGCGCCTTCCAGGCCCGCCGCATGCAGGCCCGCGTGCGCAACGCGGCGGGCAAGCCGGAGTTCGTCCACACGCTCAACGGCTCGGGCCTGGCCGTGGGCCGCGCGCTGGTCGCGGTGCTGGAGAACCACCAGCAGGCCGACGGCCGCATCCGCGTGCCGGCCGCGCTGCGGCCCTATCTGGGCGGCGCCGAGTTCATCGGCTGAGCGCGCCGATCATCCACCAGCGCAAAAAACGCTGGCCAAAGCCCGAAACGATGCTATAGTAGAGGGCTTCACCGAACAGACCACGGTGAACACCAGGAGAGGTGGCAGAGTGGTCGAATGCACCGGATTCGAAATCCGGCATACGGTTATACCGTATCGGGGGTTCGAATCCCCCCTTCTCCGCCAAACTGAAACCCCAAGTGCTTGTCGCACTTGGGGTTTTTTGCTTTCTGGCGCCGGGCTGAGCATTCCCGGTCCGGGTCTCGTGGATCGATGGCCACCGGGTGGCTGCGGCCATGGTTCATGCATCTTTACGTGCACGCACAGCCGGCCTGACGCCGGCGGCGCACAGTCCGGGCCTGCCGCCGCCCGGCTGCGGGCGCGGCTCGAAAGGCACACGATGACACCGCTGCAGGGCCCGCTCGGGGCCGGGGCCGCCACGGCCGCGAATTGTTCTGTTTCCCGTCTGCCGGCCTGGGCCGACCGGCCGGAGCGTCAGTGGCCGGCGCGGCGCGCCGGTGTGCTGGGCCGGATCAGCGAGATGCCGCTCATGCAGCGCTGGG
Source organism: Pseudaquabacterium rugosum (assembly GCF_038066575.1). Lineage (NCBI taxonomy): Bacteria > Pseudomonadati > Pseudomonadota > Betaproteobacteria > Burkholderiales > Sphaerotilaceae > Pseudaquabacterium > Pseudaquabacterium rugosum. Next base: position 92,233 of record NZ_JBBUTF010000020.1, read on the forward strand.
GTCTGAGCCTGGCCACGTTGGCGCTGGCGGCCGTGGGCGTCGCACTGGTGCTGGCGCAGACCGGTGTCGCCCGGGCCGAGGGGGCGTCTGCTCCGGCCGCCGCACCGGCGGCCACCACGCGCACCGGGCCCGATGGGCGTCGTGGCCCGCCGCCGCTCGAGGCCCGCGACGAGGCCGATGGCCCGCAGGCCCGCGACCCCTACGAGCCAGGGCCGATGCCCGTGCGTCACCATCCGGGCGCTGACGGTTCGCTGGTGCCGGGCCTGCGCATGCTCGGTGATCCCCGGCTGCAGCAGCGTCTGCGCTTGACGGCCGAGCAGAGCGCGCGCCTGCACAGCCTGGACGATGCCCTTCAGCGGGATCTGGATCGCCTGGGGCGCGCGCAGCGCACGCTGCACGGCCAACTGGGCGAGGCCCTGCTGCAGCCGGTGCCCGATGCGGCCGCGGTGGAGGCGCTGCGGGTCCGGCTGGTCGCCGGCATGAATGTGCGCAGCCAGCGGGAGCTGCGGGCCTGGCGGGAGGCGCAGGCCGTGCTCAGCGCCGACCAGCGCACGCGGTTCGCCGATGCGCTGCGCGAGGTGCGCCGGCACGGCGGGCCGGACGACGAGGGCGCGATGCGTCCGGCGCCCTGGCGCGAGGGCCCCGGTGGGGCGTCCGGCGGTCATCGCGATCCCCAGGGCTGATCGACCTGCGACGCCTGACACAGATCGGGTGCCGCGACAAGCTTCTTTACCTTGGGGACGGTGCGGCTGCACGCGGCGGCTCGACAATCGCGCCGATCGAGGCCCGGATCCGGGCCCGGGATCCGGTGCCTGAGGGCGGTCGGATCCTCCAGGTGCTCCCGCTCCGGCCGGGGTGCCGATGCCGTGACTTCCGTGCCCTTGCCTTCGCCTGCCATGACCGCTTCCCGCCTGCTCCTGATCGATGACGACGCCCGCCTGACGACCATGGTCGGCAGCTATCTGCGGGGCAACGGCTACGAGGTCGATGTCGCTGGCTCGCTGGGCCAGGGCCGCGAGCGCCTGCGTCAGGGCCAGTACGACGCGCTGGTGCTCGACCTGATGCTGCCCGATGGCGACGGCCTGGACCTCACGCGTGAGCTGCGCGGCGAGCCACGCACCCGTCGGCTGCCGCTGCTGATGCTGACCGCCCGCGGCGAGCCGCTGGACCGCGTCGTCGGCCTGGAGCTGGGCGCCGACGACTACCTGTCCAAGCCCTTCGAGGCGCGCGAGTTGCTGGCTCGCGTCAAGGCCCTGCTGCGCCGTGCCCAGCCCGAGCCCGAGGCCGACGACGTGCTGCGCTTCGGCCGCCTGGAGATCGACCTCGGCGCCCGCCAGGCCCGCATCGACGGCAAGGCCTGCGACCTCACCGGCCACCAGTTCGACCTGCTGGTGGTGCTGGCCAAGAGCGCCGGCCGCGTGCTCAGCCGCGACCAGATCATGGACGCGCTCAAGGGCCATCCGATGGATGCCTTCGACCGCAGCATCGACGTCCATGTCTCGCGCATCCGGGCCTGCATCGAGGACGATGCCAAGGCGCCCAAGCGGGTGCTGACGGTGCGCGGCGCGGGCTACGTGTTCGCCCGCAAGCAGGACATCGAGGATTGAGCCCGCGTGCCGCATCCGGGCGCCGCGGCACCCGCCGCCCGTGGACGCCGGTCAAGGTGACGGTGATCGCGCCGGCGCGAGGCTGAGGCATGCGCTCGCTCTATCTGCGCATCTGGCTCACGGTCATCGCCACGCTGGCGCTGTTCGCGCTGGTCTCGGGGCTGCTGTGGCAGCGCCATTTCGACGCCGAGCGGGCGCAGATCCAGGCCGCGGCCGATGCGCGCGTGCAGTCCTGGGGCGAGTTGCTGGAGCACGCGCTGCCGCCGGCCAGCGCCGACGCGCAGACCCAGCGCGCCGCCTTGCTCGAATGGTCGGAGCGCCTGCGGGTGCCGCTGGCGCTCGACGACGCCCGCGGCCAGCGCATCGCCGAAGCGCCGTCCTACACCCGCCGCATGGCGCGCGAGGATGCCACTGCCTACCCGGTGCGGCTCGACGATGGCCGCCAGCTGTGGCTGGCGCGCCGCTCCCTGCGCCACGGGCCGCCCGGCGATGGCCTGGGCCCCGAAGGCCCGCCCTTGCGCGACGGCGGTCCGGCGGGCGATGGGCCGCTGTCGCGCGGTGACGCGCCGCATCCCCTGGCCGATCAGGCCAGTGGGCCGCCGTCCCGTCCGGGCGGTGATCCGGACCGCAGCGCGGGCCCGCATCGGGTGCGCGGTGAAGGCCCCGACGGCCTGCGCCCGCCACTGCCCCTGTTGCCGCCCTTGCCCTTCGACCTGCCGCGCACCCTGGTGCCGCTGGTGCTGATGCTGCTGCTGTTCGTCGCCGTGGCGGCCGGCGCCTACCCGGTGGTGCGCCGGCTCACGCGCCGGCTGGAGGCCTTGAAGGCGGGCGTCGAGGCCTTCGGCGCCGGCGATCTGTCGCGCCGGGTCGACGACCGTGGCCGCGACGAGGTCGCCGCCGTGGCCGCCACCTTCAACCGCAGTGCCGAGCGCGTGCAGCAGCTGGTGCGCAGCCACCAGAACCTGCTGGCCAACGCCAGCCACGAACTGCGCTCGCCGCTGGCGCGGCTGAAGATGGCCGTCGAGATGGTCGATGCCATGCCCGAATCCGAGCGGGACGCGCTGCGCCACGAGATCCACACCAACATCCGCGAGCTCGATGCGCTGGTCGAGGAGGTGCTGCTGGCCAGCCGGCTCGACGCCGGCGCGCAGAACGTGGCCGCCGACGATCCGGTCGATCTGCTGGGCCTGGCCGTCGAGGAGGCGACGCGGGTGGGTGCCGAGATCGATGCCTCGGCCGTCGGCCACACGGTCGAGCTGCGCGGCAGCGAGCGCCTGCTGCGCCGCGCCGTGCGCAACCTGCTGGAGAACGCGCGGCGCTACGGCGGCGACGAGGTGCTGCTGCGCCTGAGTCGCCAGGCCGGTGCGGCGCCGGGCGCGGACTGCTGGCAGGTCGAGGTGCTGGACCGCGGCCCCGGCGTGCCGGTCGCGCTGCGCGAACGCATCTTCGAGGCCTTCTACCGCCTGCCCGGCCATGCCGAGCGCGAGGGCGGGGTCGGCCTGGGGCTGAGCCTGGTGCGGCAGATCGCCGAGCGCCATGGCGGTCGGGTGACGTGCACCGATCGCGACGGCGGCGGCAGCCGCTTCGTGCTGAGCCTGCCGCGGCACGGCGGGTCGGCGGCGGGCTGAGGCCGGCGGCCTCGACCACCATGGCGGCGCAGCGCGGCGTGACGCGCCCGCCGCCGCGATCGGCTCAGCCGGCCACGCGCGCCGCTGCGCGCCGTGTGACGCGCCACTGCAGCAGCGTCAGCGTCACCGCGGCCAGGCCCAGGCCGGCGGTGCTGGCGATCCAGAAACCGCGGGCGCCCTGCCAGTCGGCAGGCCATCGCGCCAGCCAGGCCCCCGCCGCCGTGGCGCCGCCATCGGCCCCGAAGGCCAGCCACTGGCCACCGCCGAGGCCCACGCCCCAGACCGCCAGCAGGTAGACCCCCATCGGCAGCAGCGCCACGTGCCAGGCGCGCAGCACGAAGGCGGTCAGCGTCTGCACCGCGTCGACGGCGTGGAAGACCAGCACCCAGGACAGCAGCGGCAAGGCGGCCGCGGCCACGTCCGGCCGGTCGGTGTAGAGCCCGACGATGGGGCCGCGCAGCAGCCAGACCGCGCCGCCGGCCAGCAAGGCCAGCCCCAGCGCCAGCAGCAGACCGTGGTGGCCGATGCGTCGGGCGTCGGCCAGATCCTGTGCGCCGATGCGTTGGGCGACCAGCGCCGCCGTGCCGTGCGACAGGCCCAGCGGCAGCATGAACAGCAGGCCGACCAGATTGGTCGCGATCTGGTGGCCGGCGACGGCCGTCTCGCCCAGGCGGGCGATGAACAGCGCCATGGCGGCGAAGCCGGTGATCTCGACGGCGATGCCCGCACCCATCGGGATGCCCAGCCGCAGCAGGGCCTTCAGCGCGGCCGGATCCGGTCGCCAGGCGCCGCGGGCGCCCAGGGCATGGCGGTGATGCTGCGGGTCGCGGCGGGCCAGCCAGATGGCTGCCAGGGCCTGGGCCCAGAACGCGACGACCGTGCTGATGCCGCAGCCGGTGATGCCGAGCGCCGGCACACCCAGGGCCGGCACGCCGCCGACGAGGGCCCAGGCCAGGGGCGCCTTCAGCGCCAGGCCGCCGAGCTGCAGGCGCATCACCACCCGCGGCCGCGAGATGGCGTTGGAGAAGCCGCGGAAGGCGGCGAAACCGAGCGCGGCGGGCAGGGCCAGCGCCAGCCAGGCCAGATAGGTCCGCACCTGGGTGTCGAGCGCCGGTGACAGCCGCGAGGCCCGCAGCAGGGCGTCCGGCCACAGCAGCGCCAGCGCACCGATGCCCGTCAGGCCGCCGGCCAGCCACAGCGCCTGCCACAGCTGCCGACCGGCCTCGGCATGGCGGCCGGCGCCGTGCAGACGTCCGACGATCGGGCTGACGGCCGTCACCACGCCCATCAGGCCGATGAAGACGATGATGTAGGCCGAGCCGCCGACGGCCAGCGCGGCCAGATCGGCCGTCGCGTGGCGCGCCAGCAGCACGGTGTCCAGCGTGCCGAAGGCCAGCACGGCGAGCTGGCCGACGATCACCGGCCAGGCGAGCGTGAGGATGCGGCGGGCATCGGCCGTGAAGCGGTGTACGGGAGTGGGCATCGGCAGCGGTCGCCGTGGGGGGAGCGGAATCAGCCGTGCGGGGGGGCGTGGCGGTCCGGTGCGGCGGCGGCCGGTGGCCCGCCTGGCGTCCCGGTCCCGGGGTGTGCGGCATCGCCCTCGGACCGTCCGTGCAGGGCGGCCCGCTCGGCATAGCGGTTGAAGCGCCAGGCGCTGCCGTCGAGCGTGATGCGGCGCCAGACGGCGCGCTTCTCGGCCGGGCTGTAGACCGGCCAGTCCTGCACCTCGTCCTCGTGGCGGCCGCAGCCCTTGCAGACGGCATCGCCCTGGGCGGTCGAGCAGATCGCGATGCACGGTGCATCGGGCGTCTGGCCGTACCAGGCCAGCCAGGCCTGCCGCGCGGCCGGCGGCATCGAGCCCTCGTCGGCCAGCTCCTCGTGGTAGTAGACCAGCAGGGCGTAGACCTCGGCGAGGGCCGCCACCTCGGGCGCCAGCGCGTGGCCAGGGCTCTCGTCGTGCGGCAGGCGCGCACGCCACCAGTTGATCGCGGCTTCGATGTCGGTGATGTGGATGCCGGCCATGGGGTGCTGCGGACGGTCCGGTGGGGCCGGACAGGCGGGACGTGGGGCGCCGATTGTCGCCAGAAGCGCGAACGCCCCCGCGGAGCGGGGGCGTTTCGAGGGGGCGCGGTGCCGGCGCGGTCGCGTGGCATCGCCAGGCGGTCCGGTCAGGCGCGGGGAGGCCGCGGCAGGCCGTTCACCGAAGGCCGTGCCGGCCGAAGCACCGGGGCCTCGACCGGCGCCGGACCGGGCTCAGCGCCAGTCGGGCTTGCCGCCGCGGCGCGGACGGTCACCGCCGTCGGCCTGCTCGCCGCGACCCTGGCCGCGCGGGCCGCCGTCGGCGTGACGCGGACGGTCGCCGAAGGGGCGATCGCCCTGCGGGCGGTCACCGAAAGGACGCGGGCCGCGCGGGCCGCGGTCGCCGAAGCCCTGGCCTTGCGGACGGTCACCGGTCGGACGGTCGAAGCGGCGGGCCTCGCCCCCATCACGGGCGGGGCGGAAGCCGTCCTCACGCGGAGCGCCGCGGAACCCGCCGCCGTCTTCGCGTGCCGGGCGGAAGCCCTCGTCACGGCGCGGACCGCGGTCCTGCCAGCCGCCGTCGGTGCGGCCTTCCGGGCGCGGGCCGCGCGATTCGAAGCGACCGCCGCCGGCCGGAGCGCCCTGGCCGCCGCCGTCACGCTCACGGAAGCTGTCGCGGCCGAAGCCGGAGAAGCCGCCTTCGCGACGGCCACCGAAGCCACCGCGGTTGCCACCGCCGAAGCCGCCACGGCCACCGCGGTTGCCGAAGCCTTCACGGCGCGGGCCGGCACCGGCCGCGGCCGGCGGCGGCAGCTTGGGTTCCAGACCGGCGACGACGGCCGGGGTGATGGTCTGCGTCGTGAAACGCTCGATGCGGCGGATCATGCCGACGTCGCGGCGCTCGGCCAGCGTGATCGCCAGGCCCGAGCGACCGGCACGGCCGGTGCGGCCGATGCGGTGCACGTAGTCCTCGGCCTTCATCGGCAGGCCGTAGTTGATGACGTGGGTGATGGTCGGCACGTCGATGCCGCGGGCGGCGACGTCGGTGGCCACCAGCACGCGCAGCTGGCCCTGGCGCAGGCCCTGCAGCACGCGGTTGCGGCGGCCCTGCGGCATGCCACCGTGCAGCGAGGCGACGGCGTGGCCCATGTCGGCCAGCTTCCAGGCCACCTCATCGGCATCCTGCTGGGTGCTGGTGAAGATGACGGCCTGGTCGATCTCGCGGTCGGTCAGCAGCTGTTCCAGCAGCGCGTTCTTGTGCGTCAGGCTGTCGGCCCAGTGCAGGCGCTGCTCGATCTGGCTGTGCGTGTCGTTGTGGTTGTTGATGCTGATGCGCTGCGGATCACGGGTCAGCTGCTGGGCCAGGCCACCGACGCTGCCGGCGAACGTGGCGCTGAACATCAGCGTCTGGCGGCCTTCCGGCAGCGCATCGGCGACGGCCTGGATGTCGTCGATGAAGCCCATGTCCAGCATGCGGTCGGCTTCGTCGAGGACCAGCATCTGCACGTCGTCCAGACGGCAGGTGCCCGAGCCCATCAGGTCCAGCAGGCGACCCGGGGTGGCGATCAGCACGTCGACCGGGCCACGCAGGGCCTTGACCTGGGCGTGGTAGGGCACGCCGCCGACCACGTGGGCCACGCGCAGGCCCTGCAGGGCCTGGCCGTAGGTGGAGCAGGCGCGGCTGACCTGCATGGCCAGCTCACGGGTGGGGGCGAGCACCAGCACGCGCGGACCGGTCGGGGCCGGGAAGCCGCCACGCGGGCGGTTGGCGCCACGGCGCTCGCCCTGCGGCTGGCCTTCCTCGCTGACGGCCGGCTGCGGGGCCGGGCGCTTTTCGGCGCGGCCGGCGCGGCGGGCTTCGAGGATCTTCTGCAGTGCGGGCCAGACGAAGGCGGCGGTCTTGCCGCTGCCGGTCTGCGAGGAGACCAGCAGGTCGCGGCCGGTCAGGGCGGCGGGCACGGCCTGGGCCTGCACCGGGGTGGGGTCGTTGTAACCACCGGCGACGATGGTACGCACGATGGAGGCGTCGAGGCCGAGTTCGGCGAAGGCGGCGCCCGGCACGGCGGTGGTGTCGCCGGTGTCGGTCTCGCTGGCGTCAGCGCCCAGGTCGAGGTCGTCAGCGGTCAGCGAGGTGTTCAGTTCGAGAGACATGGATCAGCTAGGGTCGGGATCCGGCTGTCGTGCGGGCACCGGGCCCGGCACGGTGGGCCGGTGCGGATCGCTGCCGTGTGCATGCGCTGCGCGACCCGGGGTGAGCCGGGGGCGGGCGCGGACGCACGACAGCGGTCCGCTCGGCAGCGCAACGGTGCGACTCGGGCACCATGCACCACCGGGGTGGAGTCGCATGACAGGCGGATGCGGAGCCTGGAATGGCCTGACCCGTGGATCCCGGGCGCTGCGGCGGTGCGCGGCGGCGGGTGGGTGGCCTGATCAGCCCTGCAAGGTCCTCACAGCGACGGCATCGCCGCCAACCAGGGACTCAAGACGCGGCAGGGCTGTGTCGGCGGGCGGGCCAGTCCGGGAAGACTGGCACTGCGGTCCGCTGCGTGGCCCAGGGTGCCCGATACGGTGGGCCGGTGGCGCCACGGGTGGGCGTCCGGCCTCGGGCCCGGCTTGAAGGGGGTCAGAGGGGATGAGCGTGTTTCCGTCGACTCAGGGTTGACCCTGGGTCTGAAGCGGAAGCGGCGGATTGTGCCAGAGACCGGGCGGGCGTGCGCGTGGGGTTTTTGTCGGGCGGGTCGGCCGTGGAGAAATGCGCGGGGTGGGGGCTCGGTGCAGGCGGGTGATGGGGTGGGTGATCGGTACGGGCGGTGATCGGTGCGGGCGGCCAGGATCGGGGTGGGCCGCCCTCCTCATGCGTTCCGAAATCGTCGGGTGGCCCACCCCGACCCTGGCCGCTGGCGGCCGCACGGCACGCGGGTCGGTGACGGGGGACGGGTGCGGGGGCGTGGATGCCAGGGCGTGTCGGCGCGGAGCGCGGCGGGGCCGGGGGCGACGATTTCGGGGCGCATGAGGAGGCCCTGGCCCCGCCGCGCTCCGCGTTTGCTCCGCCCGTTGCCCATGACGTCCGTCCAACGCGGCGTCTTGCCCGGCGGACGGCCAGCCGGCGCCGCACGTTCCCGCCGGGTGGATCGACCGCCTGCCGCGACCCCGATCGGTGCGGCAGGCGGTCCGGAAAGGCCAAGGGCCACACGATGGTGGCCCTTGCACAAGGACAGGCTGGAGATTCGCTCGCAGCCTGACCGGATCTGGCGCCGGTGACGGGTTCCGGTGTCCTGCCCATTGGTGCAGTCGGTTGTCGCTCAGACAGGATGAAGTATGCGGGCCCTGCGTGACGGTGTCATGACGAAAAGCAAGGTTTCCCCACGCTGATTCCGGTTGATGGAGAACCCGCATCCGGGTGATGCGCGTGCGCGCGGTTGGTGCGGTGCACAATCGACCTCGGCCGGCTGCGAGGACGGCCCCGTGCGCCGTTGTCCCGGGTGTTCCGCAAGGCGGCCGGTGCAGGGTGCGACACAGATCCTGAACGGCCGCCGGACAGCCCCGACGGCTGACCTGCGAGGAGAGCGGCGGCGATGCGTTACGTGGTGTTCAACCAGAAGGGCGGGGTGGGCAAGTCCACCATCGCGTGCAACCTGGCGGCGATCAGCGCCCAGCTTGGCTGGCGCACGCTGCTGATCGACCTCGATCCCCAGGGCAACAGCAGCCAGTACCTGCTCGGTGACGTGGCCGAAGGCGAGCCTGCGCGCGAGGGCGTGGCCGAGTACTTCGAGCAGACGCTGAAGTTCACGATGCGCGACCGCGGGCCGGAGCAGTTCATCCACGCCACCGGCTTCGAGAACCTGCATGTGATGCCCTCCGGGCCGCTGCTGGAGGAGCTGCACGGCAAGCTGGAATCGCGCTACAAGATCTTCAAGCTGCGCGAGGCGCTGGATGCGCTCGATGCCGTAGCCGAGGACGCCGAGTTCGGTCGTTACGACCGCATCTACATCGACACGCCGCCGGCGCTGAACTTCTTCACCCGCTCGGCGCTGATCGCCGGCCACGGCTGCCTGATCCCCTTCGACTGCGATGATTTCTCGCGCCGCGCGCTCTACGCGCTGCTGGAGAACGTCGAGGAGATCCGCGCCGACCACAACCGCGAGCTGGCCATCAGCGGCATCGTCGTCAACCAGTTCCAGGCCCGGGCCAGCCTGCCGCGCCGCCTGGTGCAGGAGCTGCGCGACGAGGGCCTGCCGGTGCTCGACCCCTGTCTGCGCTCCAGCGTGCTGGTCAAGGAATCGCACGAGCGCGGCCTGCCGCTGGTGCACCTGGATCCGCGCCACAAGCTGACGCAGGAGTACCAGGCGCTGCACGACACGCTGGAGGCGGCGCTGGAGGGCTGACAAGCCGTGAACGAACCGCCGATCGACCGTGGGGAGCGCATGGCTGCTGATTGCAGCAGTGGCGCGAGGAGGCGGGAGCCGATGCGCAGCGGGAGCGGTGTGAGGGCCGTTTGTGCGGCTGTGCAAGGCCTGGCGAGCGTGTGCGGCGGCCAAGGGCGCCCGGCGCGCCCTGCT